>JASMGX010000440.1 GCA_030751095.1 Pirellulales bacterium
CCTTTATCCCTCCGGGACTCCACGAGTTCTTTTACGAGGGTTGGGCACAGGTAGTCGAAGGTAAGCGGAAAGTTCTGATCTGCACCTGCGAACACACAAACGGGTTTCTTGTCCCACTGGAACTTCAATTCGTCGAACGCGTCGAGGAAGATGACGGTGTTTTTTTTCAGCTTCGGATTGCCGACCGATCACGGTCGGTGGAAGTCGGCGACGAGCTCGAAGCGGTTCGCGAAAGTTATTTGCTTCTCGCGGAAACCACAACCGATGCGATTCTTCAGATTGATCACGAATTAAAGATCGTATTTGCAAACACTGCGGCACGCCGGAACTTTGGATACTCGAAAGGCGAATTGTTGCATCGCAGCATGGCGAAGCTCTTTCCGAAGTCGCAATACCAGCGGTATCTATCGCGTATCGAAAAATATTTCATGATCGATGAGGATCAACGCGAAGATTCGGGAATGCAGAACGTCATCGAAGTGCTGGCTCAACGAAAATCCGGCGAGATGCTTCCAATGGAGATTTCGCTAGGAAATTCC
>JASMGX010000441.1 GCA_030751095.1 Pirellulales bacterium
TGCACCAACCGCCGCGTGGATGCCATCGCAGGGGGAAATCCGCGGTCGCCGCTTTGTACTTGGCGGCTTGTTCAGATGAGTAGCTGCCGCTACCATTTTGAAGTGACATAACTTGCTCCTATACAGCAGGTTTTGTTGCGGTGAGCGATGTCAACAGCATCGCTCGCCCCTTTGTTGTAACCATGGGAGTGGGGTTACGCAAGGGATTACCAAAACGAAAGAACGCTCCAGAGGCTGTAGCTCAGTTGGTAGAGCAACGGACTTTTAATCCGTAGGTCCTGGGTTCGAGCCCCAGCAGCCTCACTCTTATCTGGTAACGACTTACGTCGTTGCCAGTTTCTGCTTTCAGAGGCCAACACTCAATAAACATTCAATTCGCCTTTCGTTTCTTCAGGAAGTCGGGGACGAAGACCTGCTCCTTGGTTTTCTTCATCTTCTCAGCCAACTGGATGTAGCGGAGTGTTGTTTGAAATGACTTGTGCCGCATCTTCTTCTGCAGCACGGGGGCTGGCATCGTGTCGACATTCAAGGTGGCATA
>JASMGX010000442.1 GCA_030751095.1 Pirellulales bacterium
AGATCTCGTTTGCCTCTTTTAGTAGTTTCTTGATATCCAGCTTATCCTTGGGCGCATTAATTTCAGGGACTGAAGACTTGAGATAATGAATATGGAGAGGAACGCGGATTAGTTCCGCCGCCTTGAGGGCAGGGGTAACAAAACTAAAGAGAAAGAGTAGGATAAATAGCTTGGTTTTCATTTTTACTTCTTGGCGTTGCTGTAAAATTTGCACTTCGGCAACGCCTTCTTCAGTTCATCAATCTGAGCGTTGGTGAGGTCGGGGTTGTATGTGAGATTCAGCTCCTTCAACTGCGTGAGTTTCTCCAGACCCTTCACATTGGTCAGTTGATTGTCTTCGAGCCTCAGCTTCGTTAACTGCGTGAGCTTCTCCAGACCCTTCACATCGGTCAGTTGATTGTTGTCGAGATTCAGCCTCGTCACCTTCTCCAAATCCGCCTTGGTGAGTTCGCCTGTGGGTTTCTTGAGTTGCCGTCGAATCTCTGCCTCAATGACCCTCGCAGATTCCTCCTTTACCTCTGCGGCTGCCTTGGCTT
>JASMGX010000443.1 GCA_030751095.1 Pirellulales bacterium
CGCGACCGGTCTGAATGGCTGCCTCGAGTGACTCGGAAACGTGCTGTTGTCCGATCAGATCGACAAAGGTCTGAGGTCGATAGCGTCGGGCCACGACGACGTAATCAGCTGTCACGTTTCCGTCCGGCAGTTCTGAGGCTTCGGCAGACTTATCGGGCATGGGCGTCCTGCAAAAACATCAATAAAGAAACGATTAACCGATCACCGGGTGAGAGGCCCACCGCACAAGAAGATATCTGTTTATGGCTGCTGACTTTCGTCCCTGACCAGGTTCGCAGGTCTCCCTCGCAGGGGCCCCTCACCCGATGACCGGTTCGTATCAGGAAATCCCCTCGACAGCGTTATTTTTAAACCTTCGGATCGACTTCGTCAAATCGGATTCGCCGCCATTGCAGCGATTGTCCCGCATGCTTCGGCGTGGTCTTCAGCGTGGTGTTACGAAAAGTTTAGACGCCGCCTCGCGTCCCATTGTGGTTTCCGTGCCCCGGACCAACACGGTTACTCCCCGTGCCTCCAGATGGTTTTGCGAGACAGTT
>JASMGX010000444.1 GCA_030751095.1 Pirellulales bacterium
GGTCTGGCACCGCCGTCTCGGCGATTGGAGAAGATGTTCCGCTACGTCACGCTCGAGAGCAGCCTGCTGGCCGGTGGGCTGCTGGTACTCGCCGGCTTGGTCGGTACGCTTCTGAGCATGCTCGTCTGGCGGGAACAGGGTTTTGGTGCCCTGCAGCCCGGCCAGATCACCAAGTGCGTTATTCTTTCGGTGGTGGCACTGATGCTCGGGGTACAGGTGATCTTTAACGGATTTTTCCTGAGCCTTCTGAGCCTCGGGGTCCGCCGAAGGGGCCGCGATGACGACTAACCGGTCGGGCGGCGGCCGGGCGAGTCGCCAAGATCCAGGGGGGAATGAGAAACAGGATTGGCGGATGGCGGGTATCGGAGAAAAAATTCGATTTTTTTTTGCCCTTTGGCTTGTGAAGCTCCGGCAGCATCGTATAATGGACACGCACCTCCAGTTTTGTCCGTACTTGTTAAAAGTGCGGTCATAATAAAAGCTCTCCCTGTGAGAGACTGGCCGAAAAGCGGTCGCGGGAAACCCTCCTG
>JASMGX010000445.1 GCA_030751095.1 Pirellulales bacterium
ATAGGTCATAATGATTAAATTGTCAAAAATGGACAGTATAACCCTAAGGAATAATCTTTAGAAAACATATTTTATGAGTAAATAATAATTCATATTTTTTTTTATTTGATTGAAGTTGGCCTATAAGCCGGGTTCTGTTGACAGAAGTCATGATAGTCATTCATCTATAGTGCATGTTACCAAGCACCTTTAGCACTCTACCCGAAGACAGCGCGAGCAACGCCAATGCCTTCCTATTTGAGCTTGCTCCAAGTGGGGTTTGCCTTGCCGAACTTATCACTAAGATCGCGGTGCGCTCTTACCACACCATTTCACCCTTACCTATCAAAATAGGCGGTATATTTTCTGCTGCACTTTCCATCGCATCACTACGCCTAGCCGTTAACTAGCACTTTGCTCTATGGAGCCCGGACTTTCCTCCCAATGCAAATGCATTCAGCGACTATCCGGCCAACTTCAAGACAAAATTATACGCTAGGAAGAAAGGATTTAAATTAACTACAAATATTTATTAATTAACTTGAATATG
>JASMGX010000446.1 GCA_030751095.1 Pirellulales bacterium
CAGGAGTTGTGAAACAGCAATACCAGTATGGGGAGTTCGGTTTACGAGTAAGTGACGCCATGAGAATGATTCAAGTGGGAACAATAGTGGGAACGTTCCATGGTATCTGTCAAGTTCTAATATGTCTTTTTACTAATAAAAGTGGCTGTTTAGGGGCTATGAATAGAATCCTTTGCATTGTGCAGCGCAAGAAGGTCAAAAGGAAATTGCCGAACTGCTAATCGCTGCTGGTGCAGATGTGAATGTGACGGAGGATTTGGATGGATGGACTCCTTTGCATGAGGCGGCTTGGGAAGGTCACAAGGAAATCGCCGAACAACTGATTGCTGCTGGTGCGGATGTGAATGCGAAAACTGATGATGGCGGGACTCCTTTGCATTATGCGGCAACCAAGGAAGTCGCCGAACTGCTTATCGCCAAAGGTGCGGATGTGAATGCGAAGGATGATGATGAATGGACTCCTTTGCATCAGGCGGCTTCTAGTGGTCGCAAGATTATCGCCGACCTGCTTATCGCCGAAGGTGCAGAT
>JASMGX010000447.1 GCA_030751095.1 Pirellulales bacterium
GGAGAGCGTTGGGGTCAGCACTGGCTGGACGTCGCCCGTTACGCTGACACCAGCGGTTTCTCGAACGACTTCGAGCGATCCAACGCCTGGCGTTATCGTGACTACGTTATCCGTTCCTTCAATGAGGATAAACCCTATGCCCGGTTTGTTCTTGAACAGGTGGCTGGGGAAGACCTGAATGCCAAGGACCCGGAGATGATTGTGGCCCAGGGATTCCTTCGCATGGGACCATGGGAGCACACCGCCATGTCGCCGCCAGTTATCAGCCGGCAGAACTATCTTGATGACGTGGTGAACAACGTTGGGCAGGCCTTTCTCGGGACGCCATTGCGATGCGCCAAGTGCCACGACCACAAATTCGATCCCATACCGACCCGCGATTACTATCGGCTTTATGCGGCGTTTGCCACCACCCAGCCGGCCGAGCGTCACGCCGGTTTTCTTGAAGCCGAGCATCGTGATGGGTTCGGGATCAGCCGCAAGCGTGTGGAGGAATTGCTCGCGATCGCGCAAACGAAAGTTGACGT
>JASMGX010000448.1 GCA_030751095.1 Pirellulales bacterium
CTAGCGGTGTAATGCTATAATCACCCATTGCATTCACATCCGCACCGTTGGCGATTAGCAGTTCGCCAACTTCCTTGCGTCCGTAATAAGCCGCAGAATGCAAAGGAGTGCTTCCAAGCTTATCCTTCGCATTCACATCCACGCCATCGATCAAGTGCTTTTTGACGGCTTCGATGTGTCCAGCCTTGGCGGCTATGTGAATAGATTCTTTAGCCGCATTCCAATCTCTCAACTCAGAACCCGTCTTGCCGCCGTGTTTGCGGAGGAGGTTGGCGATTTCGGTGTGATCACACATGATGGCCAAATTTAGCGCTGTTCTGCCAACCAGCGACCCTGTTCCCTTATCCTTCACATT
Source organism: Pirellulales bacterium (assembly GCA_030751095.1). Classification (GTDB taxonomy): domain Bacteria; phylum Planctomycetota; class Planctomycetia; order Pirellulales; family UBA7805; genus UBA7805. The sequence continues at coordinate 356 of JASMGX010000448.1, forward strand.
CACATTTGCACCGTTGACGATGAGTAGTTCGGCGATTTCCTTGTTACCGTAAGCAGCCGCCTCATGCAAAGGAGTCTCTCCTTCCACAGCCTTCTTCGCATTCACATCCGCACCATTGGTGATAAGCAATTCGGCGATTTCCTTGTGACCTTTATTAGCCGCAAATTGCAAA
>JASMGX010000449.1 GCA_030751095.1 Pirellulales bacterium
CAAAGCAAATATGCCAATTCAGGAAATTAGTATCGATCGTGTGGTTATTGGTTCCTGCACAAATTCCCGTATCGAAGATTTACGTTCTGTTGCAGAGTTTGTCAAAGGTCGACTAGTAAATGAGAGCGTTTCTGCCATGATTGTTCCTGGCAGCGGAATTATCAAACGTCAAGCAGAGAAAGAAGGACTGGATAAAATTTTTACTGCTGCAGGATTTGATTGGCGTCAGCCAGGATGTTCCATGTGTTTAGCCATGAATGATGATGTGCTCAAACCAGGTGAGCGCTGTGCCTCGACTAGTAATCGAAACTTTGAAGGCCGCCAGGGAAAAGGCGGTCGCACACATCTTGTCAGTCCATTGATGGCCGCCGCCGCTGCGATTGCAGGACATTTTGTGGATCCAAGAAATTTGTAACATATTAAATGTTTTTTGAATTTATCGGCAGGTTCGTACTCCCGCCTTTAGCCGGTAACGAACCTGAAACCTCGGACCTGAAACCTGAATAGTGGAAGTATTTAAAACTCT
>JASMGX010000044.1:0-1798 GCA_030751095.1 Pirellulales bacterium
CACTTGGGAACGTGCCGACCCAACAGCATCGGCGGCAATCGCGGCGACTCGTAGAGACTGCGAAAAATGGCCGGTTGCAAGTGGATGGTGGCCAACGGCAGGCCGAGTTTCTCCTGGGCAATCCGAGCACCGGTTGCAGTGATCGGGGCGGCGACGAGCGTATTGCCCGGCATGTAGAGTTTTTGCAGGTGCTGATAGAGCGGTTCCATCGTGTGGAGGATGCCCCAACGTGCCAGCAGTTTAAACCCGCTTACCGGTCGCCAGACGGCCGGGTTGTCGCTCACCGTTTGAAATTCTTCGGCGGTCCCGAGGGGTCTGAAACTAAATCCGAGTCGCTGCACGAGCGGTTCAAAATATGGGTTGGTGAGGACGATCACCTCGTGACCGAGTTGCTTTAGTTTGCCTGCAATGCCCAGCATAGGATGGACATCGCCGTGACTGCCAATCGCGATTAAGATCATCCGGGCCATTGGTGGATTTTTCGGGCTAAGGCAATGCGGACCTGGACATTGGTACTATCCTACACAAGCAAAGAACCGGGATGTAAGATAGTTGCGTCTTGGATTTGGATTGCGCTCTTTGTTTTCTCCGACAGCCATACATGCCTCTGCACGTTGAGTTTTACGGTATTGCCAGAACGCGGACCGGTGTTGCCGATACCGAAGCAGCCGTTGGTACACTTGCCGATGTGCTTGAGGAACTTGGTGCGCGTTACCCAAAATTTTCCCGGACATGTGTACGTTGCGGCAGTCTGGCCACCGGTTTTGCTGCCAACCTCGGTGGTGATCGATTTCTTACCGATCCAGGTGAACCGCTGCACGAGGGGGACGTTTTGCTGATTCTCTCGGCCGATGTCGGCGGTTAGTCTGTGTCGCCTGCTAAGAAGTGTGCCCGTTCATGTGGTAATGGTCGTTTCGGCGTATTGTGCATTGGCCAGGACGATGCACGATTCAAAGCGACTCCCCAGTCGGATCATTTCGCTCGCATCGGCCACCGGCGCAAGGCCCAGTTCGGCAACGACCGCTTCATCGAGACCACTTAGCAGAAAGATACGGCTCTGTTGCATTGCTTTTAAGAGTTGGGAGGCGGGTACCGCATCGCTCGATCGCTGCCGCCGGATTGTATGCAATGTTTCTTCGTAATCATCGGCACCCGATAGTTGTTGTATCGCCTCCCCCGGCGGGATGGCCAGTTCGCTACAGATCGCGATAACGCCCCCATCATCGACGGCGTTGAGCGCCGAGGTGACGGCACGTGCCACATTGTCCCAGGTCTGACTGCGGGCATCGCCCTCAATTCCGGCAATCACCAACTGTGCTCGTTGTGGTACCTTGTATTGCCAAACCGCAGCACATCGCCGCTGGCCTTCAGCGAGGACACTTTGTGGATTTCCGGCCAGAATATGAAGAATGGAATCTCCCGCGCCGGGGATCACCTGGATCGTAGCGACCACACCGAGCAACCAAGCGGCTTCGTCGCTTTCCTTATCGCGGCGACCGCGGGCAACTTCGGATTCCTCGTTGCTCGGGGCCTGGTAGCGACCGAGTGTTTCGTTGTCGGAGTAAGTGGGAAATACGACACTGTGGATTCCATGATAGCCGATAGCGGTTTTGACGCGCAGACAACCGATAGGGAGAACGACATCGGCATCCTGCAACACACGATTCAAGTAAATCGGTTGGCTTTCTGCAGAAGCGGTAAGATATCCCATTGCATTGCGGTCGTGCGGGTCATGGATGACAAATTGCACCTCGGCAGCAATCTTTTCATCCAATCCGCTGCGGGGATCCATCCCGGA
>JASMGX010000044.1:1897-22399 GCA_030751095.1 Pirellulales bacterium
GGATCCTGCCAGGCCGGGATACCACCGGCCAACTCCTGCTGTTTGTAGAGTTCATGGAAGGGGCGTGTGGGGGAGAGTGCCGCCTGTTCATTGACCATCAGTGGTCGTGTTTTTTTCCACCAACGATCATATGCGTCCCGCATTTGTGCAGCGACTTTGGGATACTGCTCGAGGACGTTGTTGCGTTGATTGGGATCTTGCTGCATGTCGAAAAGGGCTTTGTTGTCAACGAGGCGAAACCTCCCATCGCGAACCGCAAAATCTTGCCACTGGTGTCTGTCCGGATTTTCGCCGGTGCCCCAGCGGCCCTTGTGGGTGAACAAATAACGGTCCGGCCAGGCGGCTTGTTGGTTCTCGATCGGTCCAAGCAGGCTACGTCCCTCCACCTGGTCGGCAGGTGCATTGGCACCGGCCAGGGCCGCGATCGTCGGAAACAGATCAATATGCCCGGCGACAACATCGATGTCGCGATCTGGACCGATATGGCCGTCCCAGCGAATGAAAAACGGAACTCGCACCCCACCCTCGTCGGTGCTTCCCTTGAGCCCCTTCATGCCCGCGTTAAAACACCGCAGTGGCGTGCCGTCCGCCAGTGTGCCGAGTTTTTCATCCGGAATTCCCGAACCGCCCGAGGCCATGCCATTATCGGACATAAAGATAATGACAGTCTCATCGAGCAATTTCCATTGCGCGAGTTGGTCGAGGAGGCGACCGATGTTTTCGTCGATATTTTCGATCATGCCGTAATAGCCGGCGTGCCGCTCGCTGAAGCCGAGATCGGTAAATCGCTGACGGTTCTTGGGTGGTGCGATAAACGGTCCATGCGGAGCGTTGGTTGCGATGTAAGCAAAAAATGGTGATTGGTGGTCTTTGGTCTTGTGAATCCAACCGACCGCCGCGCGGAAGAAAATGTCGGTACAGAATCCCTCCGTCTTCACGAACGAGCCATTCTGGCGGATTACGGGGTTAAAATACTTGTTGCCGGGCGCATCGGCACAACTGCAGTCATATGCCTGTCCGATGCCACCGGCGCCATGAATAAACGTTTCATCAAAGCCGCGCCGGTGCGGCTGGTAGGGTTCCTCATCGCCCAGGTGCCATTTTCCGAAGATGCCCGTCTCGTAGCCGGCGTCTCGGAGAACCTCGGCCAAGGTTGTTGCATCGAGCGTGAGCCGTTCGCGTTCGAAGATGGTATGGGTGACGCCGTTACGCATCGGATGCCGGCCTGTCATGAGTGCCGATCGAGTGGGCGAACAGGTGGGGCTGACCAGGAACCGGGTAAAACGCACACTCGTATCGTGCAGCGCATCAAGATTAGGGGTTTTGATCCACGGGTGCCCGTGGCGGCCCACCGGTGCGTAGCCCTGATCGTCGGTCATGATCAGAATCACATTCGGTCGGGATCCTTCCAGAGCTTTGGCATCGATTTGGGCAGAGACAAAAATGCCCAAAAAGAAAAATGTCCCCGCGAGAGTGTGGTGCAGCGCAAAAATACGTTGTCTATTTCCAGAAGACATTTGTTGTCCTGCCAGTCAAGGAACCACCTCTGCAGAAGATTATAGCAGATCGTAGAAAATCGCAGGGTCGCTTACCAGAACTTCCACCACGATTTGTGCCGCTGGTAAATTTGACAACCTGCTTTGCGAACCTCCGCAAGCAGCGCGTCCGGTGGTGGCTGTAGGGGCCAGATGTCGAGTGGTTCTCCTCCCGAGAGGATACTGTGTAGCCCCTGGCCGATGCGTTCCATCACCGTCTGGATATTTGCCCCCGGCGTGAGCAGAAGAACAAGAATCTGCCCGGGCCGCGCCATGGTGTTCGGGACATAACATTGGGGAAGGTGGGCCTCTTGAATTCCGTCGATTTGTGCCACCAGTTCCGCAATCGCACCAGAGGTTGCCTCGGGCATCGGTTTGGCCGGTGCACCGATCATCATCTCCGCACCGGCGGGAACCTCGATCTTTTCTGTCACGGCAATACTTTCGGTTAATCTTCTTCCGCTCTGCTGAAGAGCCTGTGCTCGGTATTTTTCCGCCAGAAGATCATTGCCGGGAGGAAGACGAGCACCGAAATTTCAGCGCCACCAGTCATGGAAGGTAGAAGAGCGGGGGCCCTGCGTCAATGTCCCCACCGAAAAGGGCATCGTTTGCCGGCGGACTCTGGCATTGTTTTCCGAACGAGTTCTGTCGTTGCCGCAAAGTTCAGTCGCCACCGGGGCTGCTCAGGTGCTGCACCCACGCGGGTGGAACATTCATCCAGACACTCTCGCGCCTAATGCGGTATTGGCTGCAAAAGTTTTGCAGGATGCTGTTCACTTTGTGCATCCGCCGCCGCGCGCCGCGGAGCGAGATCGATTTGCGTATCCGGAGGAGATGCATATATTCAAAATAGCTGCACATACCTCCCGGCTTGAGCATGCGAAAATAAGCGGCCGTCATTTGCTCAAGAAGGACTGGAGGAAAATTGACATGGGGCAATCCGGAGATGATGAAATCGTATTTTTCAGCCGGCTGAAATTCCTGCAGCGGTGTTTCAAAGATTTGGGCGGTGTCGGCAACCGCCTGCCAGTGGGGCTCTTCCTCAAACCGCCGTTTGAGTGTTTGCACAAAAGATTCATTCAACTCGACGAGGTGGTAGGTATCGCCGGGTTGTAGCAGGCGGACAATGCGATTGGTAAATGCCCCGGTTCCCGGCCCACATTCAAGAAGGCGGATCGGGGACTCTTTCCGTTCGCTCAAGTAACGCGTGATCGATTTTGCTAGAAAACGGCTGCTCGGAAAGAGCGATCCGGTTGTTTCAAAGCGGGTGGTGAACTGCTTGATGAACGTGGCTCGCTGTTTGAGGGCACGGAGCATGCGATTGATTCTCTCAAGCAGGTTCGAAGCGGGCAGTTTTAGACTCTGGCCGCCTGGCGAGCAGACTGTTTTTAGGGCGACCCTGATAATGCCGCGCCGCGGGTTAAAAGTAAAGGTGTAGCGGGCGGGTGGCCATTGTGGTTGTGACGCGACTCCTTATCTGCGGCGCGGTCTCTACAGCGGAAAGTCCCGTCGTGGTAACTTAGTCGTTGATGCGAGAATTGTTTTCAAACCCAAAATCGTGGACGTGCCGCGGCGAAAAGAGCTAGGAACCCAACGGAGTAGAACCTTGGCGAAAAAGACGATTGCGGATGTGGAGTTGGCAGGCAAGACGGTTCTTGTGCGGGTCGATTTCAACGTGCCGCTCGATGACTCTGGAAAGATTACCGACGACCGGCGGATTCGCATGGCACTGCCCACCATCCAAAAGGTGCTCGAGGGTGGAGGACGGGTGATCCTGATGAGCCATCTCGGGCGGCCCACCGGTGATGCGGGTGATGCCCGTTTTAGCCTCAAGCCGGTGGCCGAGCGTTTGGCACAACTGCTCGATGAGCCTGTGGCGTTTGCGACCGATACGGTCGGCCCTGACGCACAAGCAAAAGTCTCTGCCGGAAACAAAATCGTTCTCCTCGAGAATCTCCGCTTCAACCCGGAGGAAAAGGAGGGGGATGCCGCATTTGCCGCAAAGCTTGCCGCGATGGCCGATATCTATTGCAACGACGCGTTTGGAACCTGCCATCGGACCGATGCCTCGATGGTCGCAGTACCTCAGGCGGCGGCTGGCAAGCCACGGGTCGTCGGCTTTTTGGTGGCCCGGGAGATCCAGTATCTCGCCGACGCGATTGCGCGGCCCGAGAGGCCGTTTGTCGCGATTCTCGGCGGTGCCAAGGTTTCCGATAAGATCAATGTGATCGAAAATCTGCTCGGCATCTGCGATCGCATCCTGATTGGTGGTGCGATGGCGTATACGTTTTCTCTTGCCCAGGGTGGTTCTGTGGGAGAGAGTTTGGTGGAACCGGACAAGGTCGACTTGGCCAACAAACTTTTAGCGACAGGCGGCGAAAAGCTGGTGCTCCCGATCGATACCCATTGTGGCGATGCCTTTCGTGGCGATTGCAACAAACGGGTTGTGCCGGCAGGCGAGATCCCCGCCGGTTTTCAGGGTCTCGACATCGGCCCCGAAACGGCCCGTATGTATGCCGAACTGGTCGGGAGCGCAAAAACGGTGGTCTGGAACGGGCCGATGGGAGTTTTTGAAATGCCCCCCTTCGATGCGGGAACCCGCGCTGTGGCCGAGGCGATCGCCTCAAGCGATGCGGTGAGCATCATCGGCGGTGGCGACAGCGCGGCGGCAATCGAGCAATTCGGTCTTGCTGAAAAAGTCTCGCATGTGAGTACCGGTGGGGGTGCGAGTCTGGCCATGCTCGAGGGCAAGCGATTCGCTGCCGTGGAGTTGCTCGACGAATTGGTGTGAACCGGTGTTTCGCAAACAGACGTTGCTTGAATTGAACATGGGCCGACAAAAAATGTCGCATTAAAAAAGGGCCTGCGGCAGAATCTTTTCCGGTGAATTTGCCCCGTTCGTCTCCTCCGTCGCGTGGGGGTCTCTGTCGAACTTGCACGCGCGGCGGTATGTTGGGGGGGGTAAAGCCAACCGACACCCCGTCCGTTGCGCATCTTCCGGAACAACGAGTTTTGTCATGAGTTCGTCCTCGACAGCCGATCACGCCAGCTACAGCACGACCGCCTTCACGGTCTCGGGTCGTACCTACCAGCCGCCCGCGGCACCCGTGGTGGTGATCTGTATCGACGGCTGCGGCAGTGAATACCTCGATGTCTCGATGGCCCGCGGCCGCATGCCGCGGCTTACGGAGATGGTTGCCCAGGGGTATCTCGGACTCGTGCGGGCGGCAGTGCCCACCTTTACAAACGTCAACAATGCGGCGATTGCCACCGGTGTTCCCCCGAACCAGACCGGTATCAGTGGCAACTTCTTTCTCAACCCGGAAACGGGTGAGGAAGTGATGATGAATTCCAAAGAGTTTCTTCGTACCGATACCATCTTTGCGGCCGCTGCCACTGCCGGCCGTAAGGTGGGGATCGTTACCGCCAAAGAAAAACTCCGTGACCTGCTCGCAGCGGGCCTCGATTTGGCAACGCCCGATGGTGGGATCGCGTTTTCCAGCGAGAAGGCGGATAAGGCTCAGTTTGCCACACACGGTATCGACGACGTGGAGGCCCTCGTTGGCGAACCAACGCCAGAAATTTACAGTGCGGATGCGAGTCTCTTTGCGCTCCGAGCGGGGGTCGCACTGCTTGAACAGGGGCTGGCCGATTTTCTGTATCTCTCGCTGACCGATTACATGCAGCACAAGTTTGCTCCGGAGGCGGCCGAGTCACTCGATTTTTACGCCGCGATGGATCGTGAAATTGGCCGATTTTTGGACCTCGGCGCGTGCGTTGCGGCAACGGCCGATCATGGCATGAATGCCAAGTGCAATGCTGCGGGTGAAGTGAATGTACTCTATCTGGAAACCGAACTCTGCGAGCAATTCGGTCCCGGACACCGCGTGATCTGTCCGATCACCGATCCCTATGTCGTCCACCACGGTGCGCTCGGCTCCTTGGTCATGGTCCATCTTGCCGAGGGGAGCGATCGAGAAAAAATCGCCCGCTGGATTCTCTCCCAAACCGGCATCACCGAAGTGTATGATCGGGAGATCGCTGCTGAGAAATGCGAGCTTCCGGCCGACCGAATCGGTGATCTTGTCGTTCTTTCCGGTCGCGACTTTGTGATCGGCCGCACCTGCGAGGATCACGATCTTTCGCAACTGACCGGCGGGCTCCGCTCGCACGGGGGCCGCTACGAGGAGATGGTCCCGCTGGTGCTCTCCGAGTCGCTCAACAAAGAATATGCCGCCCTTGCAGCGGGCGACCCGCGAAATTTTGACATCTTTCAATTTACCTGTAATGGAGCCCACAAATGAGCGCAAGCGCGCCCACCGTCACCGGATTGGAATTACCCTGTTATGTCGGCGGAGAGCCGGTGCTCGGTCACGACCGCCTCGATGTTTTCAACCCCTACACCGGTGAGGTCGCCGGAACGGTGCCGATGCTCGCGCGCGAGCAGCTCGATGCGGCGATTGATGCCGCCCTCGCCGGCGGCGAACCGCTCACGCGCTACGCGCGTTATGAGATCCTCGAGCGGGCTCGCACATTGCTTTCAGAACGTGCCGAAGAGTTTGCCCATTTGATCCGTAGCGAAGCCGGACTCTGCATGCGGGAGACGCGTTACGAAGTGGGTCGGGCCCAGGACGTATTGCAGTTTGCTGCCATGGAAGCTCTGCGCGATGACGGGCAGATCTTTTCCTGCGATGTTTCGCCACAAGGCAAAGCGCGCAAAATTTTTACCATTCGCGAGCCGCTTTCTCTCGTTGCTGCCATCACTCCGTTCAACCATCCGCTCAATCAGGTGGCACACAAACTTGCCCCCGCGATTGCGGCCGGGGCGCCGGTGATTCTCAAACCGGCAAGAAAAACACCACTCACTGCAATCCGCTTTGTAGAACTGCTCTACGAGGCCGGGTTACCTGGCCACATGTTGAGCGTGTTGATCGGTTCGGTCGATGAAATCCTCGACCCGTTGGTGGCGGATGAGCGGATTGATCTGGTCACCTTTACCGGCAGCACCCGGATCGGGAAACAGCTCCCCCAGCGAGCCGGTTACAAGAAACTCTGTCTGGAACTCGGTGGCAACGCGCCACTGATCATTATGGATGACGCCGACATGGATTTGGCTGTGACGCTTGCCGCTGAGGGTTGCTTTCGCAATTCAGGACAGCGTTGCACCGCAGTCAAGCGACTCCTGGTGCACGAAAAGATTCTTGGCGAGTTTACCGAACGATTTGTCGAGAGAGTTAAAGAGTATCCAGCTGGCGATCCGGCAGACGAGGCAACGCGGGTCGGTACGGTGATCGACGAGGCGGCAGCCATTGAGCTTGAGGATCGCGTTAAAGATGCGGTGGATCAGGGCGCAAAGGTACTCGCCGGTGGTCGCCGCGAGAGTGCGCTGCTCGAGCCGACCGTAATCGCCGATGTGCCGCGGACCGCCGAGATGGTGGTTGAAGAGTCCTTTGGACCGCTCGCGCCGATTCTCGCAGTGCGGGATCTGGAGGATGCCATTGAGCTGGCCAACAGTTCACCCTTTGGCCTCTCGAGCGGTATCGTGACCACCAATATGGATGCGGCCCTCCGCGCGGTCAAGGAAATTCGCAGTGGAACGGTGAACGTGAATCAGGTGCCCGGCTATCGGATTGAGTGCTCACCGTTCGGCGGTGTCAAAGATTCGGGTCTCGGCATCAAGGAGGGCGTGATCGAGGCGATCAAGTTCATGACGACCGTCAAAACATTTTCGCTGCCCTGGTAAGGCTTGCCCGTCATGCAAAACGAGAGAGTACCTGCTGCCGGTAATGCCCGACCGGTCTTGTTGAGGACAGATGAGGAACTGGAGATGGGCGCAAGCGTCCTCGGTGAGCTTGAGGCGATCTGTCAGATCGAGACGGCTCCGGACGATTCTGAAGAAACCCTCGAGGCGGCAGCGGTAGGTGTCGATCTGATTTTTACCTGTTACGCCCCAATTACCGCTCGGGTAATTGCGGCGGCCGACCAATTGCGCGGGATCGTAAAATATGGCGTAGGGGTCGACAGCATCGATCTTGAGGCGGCCGCCCGCCGCGGCATTCCGGTGGTGCATGCACCCGATTACGGTACGCAGACCGTGGCCGATCAGGCCTTTGCCTTGATGATTGCCGCAGCCCGAAAAATTCCGCAAGTCGATCGTGATTTAAAAGCGGAGGGCTGGCTCTGGCCAGCGGAAAAATATTGCGGAGTCGATCTGGCGGGAAAGACGATTGGCATTGTCGGTCTCGGACGCATTGGCAAGGCGATGGCCCGCCGCGCTGCCGGTTTCGATATGCGGCGGTTGGTCTACGACCCGTATGTCGATTCGGGGCAACTCGGATGGGATGATTTGGAGTTTGGCTCGCTCGATCAGTTGCTCGAAGTGTCCGATTTTCTCTCGTTGCACTGTGTCCTAACCGATGAAACGTCTGGACTGATCGGTGCCGATGAGCTGGCAAAGATGAAATCGACCGCGATCTTGGTCAATGTCTCGCGGGGAGGGCTGATCGATGAAGCGGCCCTGATCGCTGCGCTCGAAGGGGGCCAGATTGCCGCTGCCGGGCTCGATGTGTTTGCCCGCGAGCCGCTTGCCAAGGGACATCCGCTCCTGGCATCGGACCGGGTCGTCTGCTCTCCCCATTTTGCGTTTTATTCGCGCGAAGCGCATGCGCGACTGGAACAGGATTGTTTGGAGAAGATCCGTGCGCTCATCCATGGTGAGCTGCCCCCCGATGTCAAAAATGCCGCATTGCTTGCCCGCTACACGACTGCGGGATCGCCGCCGGGTTCCGATCCGGCACTCGGAGAGGAATCGGCCAAGCCTTGGCAACCCGATCTGAGCGAGGGGGACATGAACTGCTCGCCCCACCGCCAGAGTTGGGACGCGCAGCTCGGCGAGTCGTCGCGCGCGATAGTCGCGGAGGACAGCCGCCTGTTCATGCACCAGGCCCTCTCCACACCCTGTCTCGGTGCGATCGAGCGGAGTGAGGGAATTTATTTGATCGACACAGACGGTCGCCAGTTAATGGATTTTCATGGCAACAGCGCCCATCAGGTCGGCTATGGCCATCCGCGAGTGGTTGCCGCGATCAAAGAGGAGCTCGACCGGTTACCCTTCTGCCCGAGACGCTATACCAATCGCTCCGCAGTCCTTTTGGCGGAGCGGCTCGTTGCTCTTGCCCCGGAGGGACTCGACAAAATACTCTTTGCGCCCTGTGGTAGCGCGGCGATTGGAATCGCACTGAAGGTCGCCCGCTATGCGACCGGCCGCTACAAAACAATTTCGATGTGGGACTCGTTCCACGGAGCTTCGCTCGATGCGATCTCGATTGGTGGTGAGGCGCATTTTCGCGATGGCCTCGGTCCGTTGTTGCCCGGCGCGCTGCACGTGCCCTGGCCCGAAGTGGCCGGGGATGCTGCTGCCATCGAGTCGCTGCTAGCGGCCCACCGCGACGTTGGCGCGGTGATCGCCGAGCCGATGCGATGTACGACCATGAAGATGCCGCCGGCCGCTTATTGGCAGCGGGTCCGCCGGTTGTGCGACCAATATGGAGCGTTGCTCATTTTTGATGAGATTCCGACGGCACTCGGCCGCACCGGAAGCTGGTTTTGTACGGAGCAGAGTACGGTCGAGCCCGACATGCTCGTACTCGGCAAGGGTCTGGGTGGCGCGGCATTTCCGCTCGCTGCAGTACTGATGCGCGGCACATTAGACCGGATGGCCGACCGTTCGGTGGGACACTACACGCACGAGAAAAGTTCGCTCGGATCGGCTGCCGCCTTGGCAACGCTTGAGGTGATTGAAGCGGAAGAGTTACTGCTCAATGCCCGCACGCTCGGTCAATATGCGCTCGAGGAGCTGCGGGCCTTTGCCCGCAACCAGCCGCTGATCGCCGAGGTTCGTGGAATCGGCCTGTCGATCGGCATAGAAATCAACACCGCCTCTCGGGGCTTGCACGATGCGGCCGAGCGGATCATGTACGACTGCCTCCGCCGAGGTCTGAGCTTCAAGGTATCTGGTGGCAATGTACTCACGCTCACCCCGCCATTGGTCATACAAAAGTGGCAACTTGACGAGGCGATAGCTATCTTGAAACAATCTATTGCAGCGACACACGATCTGCAGACCGGTCGCTGTTAATCAACATCTGGGAGTTTGAAAACCATGAAAAATCGGACAGCGAAAGACAAGCCACTCTTCACGCCAGGGCCACTCACCACCAGCATGACGGTGAAAGAGGCGATGCTGCGAGATCTCGGTTCGCGGGACAGTGAGTTCATCGGTGCCCTTCGCGAGGTCCGTGAAAAATTGCTCGAGGTGGGCGGGGTCTCTCAGGAGGCTGGCTACGAATCCATTTTGATGCAGGGCAGCGGTACGTTCAGTGTGGAGTCGGTGATTTGTTCCGCCATGCCCCCGGAGGGCAAACTGCTGGCGATCGTGAATGGCGCGTATGGCGATCGCATTGTGAAAATTGCCCAGGCCCACGGGATCGAAACGCTGGTCCAGAAGGTTGGCGAAAACAAACTCCCCTCGGTGGCTGCCGTAGAAGAGGCGCTCACCGCCGATGGCGAGATCAAGATGGTCGTGGCGGTCCATTGCGAGACGACTTCAGGCATCATCAATCCAATCGAAGAGATCGGTCAGGTGGTGGCGCGGCACGGGCGGCGTTACTTCGTCGACTCGATGAGCGCGTTTGGTGCGGTCCCACTCGATTTAGCCGGCGCAAACATCGACTTTCTTGTTTCCTCAGCCAATAAGTGCATTGAGGGTGTCCCCGGCTTTGGTTTTTGCATCTGCCGCCGCGATGCGCTGCTCGAGACGCGAGGTTGGTCCCGCACCCTCAGCCTCGATCTGCTTGCCCAGTGGGAGGGACTCGAGCAGACCGGGCAGTTTCGCTTTACCCCGCCGACCCACGCGATCCTCGCATTCCGCCAGGCATTGCAGGAACTGGAAGACGAGGGGGGTGTGGAGGGACGCCGTGACCGTTATCGGGAAAACTACCGTACGCTGGTCTCCGGAATGCGCGGCCTCGGTTTTGAAGAATATGTCGATCCCGATTTGCAGGGCTATATCATCACTTCGTTCCATTACCCGCAAGATGCCAACTTTGAATTCCAGCGTTTTTATGACCTTTTGAACGAAGCCGGTTTTGTGATCTATCCCGGCAAGGTGAGCGACGCCGATTGTTTCCGCATCGGCAACATCGGTCGGGTCGATCGCAGTGATGTTGAACAATTGCTTGAGGCAATCAAGGCCTCACTAGCGTCGATGGGGGTTGCACAGACCGGCACGGTGGGTGCTGGCAAGTAATGGTCTCCTCGTTTTGCCTTTCTAGGGCAACACAGACCATGCTAGCAATCCGATTACAGTAAATTGTTCAAGAAGTGCCATTGTATGAAACGATGCATTCGTAGAGGATGCCGTGCCACGATTTTCGTGCCCCGTCAGATTTACATGTACGGACCCTCGTATTGATCTTTTCTCACAGGTTCTCGGTGTCTTTGCTTGGCTGTTAAGAATTGCCTTTGCAGGGAGAAAAGGAATACAACCTATGCGCGATATAAAAGCCCTGCAGCTAGCAACCAAAAAATATGCCGTCGAGAACGTCTACCTGAGTTGGTGGTATGTGCTATCGACCTTGGCGATTTTTGCCGGCCTGCTCACCGTTGTCTGTCTCGATCTGCCCCTTGCCCTGCGCGTGAGCGCGAGCATTCTTGCCGGATTGGTGACGACACGATTTTTTGTGATTTATCACGATTATCAGCACAAGGCAATCTTGCAGGGATCGTGGCTCGCGAAAGTCATTTTTTCCGTCTTTGGGATGGTGGCGCTGAACCCGGCCAATATCTGGAACCGTTCACACAATCACCATCACAAAAACAATTCAAAATCTTTTGGAGCCAGTATCGGTTCTTATCCATTGATGACGACAGATGCCTATGCCCATGCTAAAGGATGGGAACGATTTCGATATGGCCTGGCACGACATCCGGCAACCATTGCCTTAGGATATCTCACAATTTTTTTCTACGGCATGTGTCTTCGCTCACTTATGACAAATCCCAGACGCCACATCGACTCAGCCCTCTCTTTGTTGCTGCATTTTACTATTATTGCTTTTCTGGCGGTGTTTGCGTGGGACATCATGTTGTTGGGCGTCATCGTGCCTAGCGCGGTCGCTGCAGCGGTGGGAGCCTATTTATTTTATGCCCAGCACAATTTTCCCGAGGTCAAGATTCGCGAGCGCGGCGAATGGAATTTCGTGTTCGCTGCGTTGCATTCTTCAAGCTACATGAAAATGGGTCCTGTGATGCAGTGGTTTTCTGCCAATATCGGCTACCATCATGTGCACCATCTCAACGCCCGCATTCCATTTTATCGCTTACCGGAAGCGATGGAGGGCATTGAAGAATTGCAGACGCCCCATACGATTTCGCTCCATCCACGCATTGTCTACCGTTGTCTGCAATTGAAATTGTGGGATATCCGGCGCGATCGACTCGTAACATTTCAAGAGGCCGCACAGGTGGCATAGCGGTCGCTTTCCTTGCCTTGGTGCGGTGCCAGATGTTGCACAGCCTCCTTCTCTTTGGCAGGGTTTCTTTCCTCTCCCGCGTTCGTCTGCGAGAATGGACCCGATTGCGTTTCCCCGTAGCGGGTTGGAGAAGAGGTACGAATGGTGTTTGATTTGATCGCGACCTCAACGATGGGTCTCGAAGCGGTACTCTCCCGCGAACTGGACGCACTCGGTTACGAAAATAAGATCATCGGTACCGGCCAGGTCCTGTTTCGTGGCGATGCGTCTGCAATATGCCGAGCCAATCTCTGGCTCCGTACGGCGGGACGTGTGCTTTTACAACTCGGTAGTTTCAAGGCGACCGATTTTGATCAACTTTTTGAACAGACACGATCGCTCGAGTGGGAAGAATGGTTGCCTGCCGATGCCATGTTTCCTGTCGGTGGACGGAGCCGAAAGTCAAAACTCTCGAGCGTGCCAGCCTGCCAGCGAACCGTCAAAAAAGCGATCGTTGAAAAATTAACCTCCGCCCATGGCACGAGCGAGCTTCCCGAGACCGGAGCCTCGTTTGCGGTGGAGGTCCGTTTGGTAGATGATCGGGCACAACTGCTCATAGATACCAGTGGTGCCGGATTGCACAAGCGCGGTTATCGTCCCCTGCGGGGTGATGCGCCGCTGCGCGAGACGCTCGCTGCAGGTCTGGTCCTGCTGAGTTTCTGGAAACCGGGACGACCCTTTATCGATCCCTTTTGTGGCAGCGGCACGATTCCGATCGAGGCGGCTCTGATCGGACGTAACCTGGCACCGGGGCGCCATCGAACGTTTGCTGCCGAAGCCTGGCCACGCTGTGCGGCTCCTCTTTGGGAAGCCGCTCGCAGAGAGGCACTCGCACTGGCAAAAGGAGAGTTTGAGGAAACGCTGATCGGCCAGGATATCAGTGAAGAAGCACTTTCGCAGGCCCGCTACCATGCCCAGCTTGCCGGAGTGGCCGATGATATCCACTTTCAAAGACGCGATTTTGGCGAACTTTCCAGCAAGCGGCAGTACGGCTCTTTGGTCACCAATCCACCCTATGCCCACAAGTTGGGTACCGATCGCGAGGTGACCGCGCTCTATCGCACGATGCCCGATGTCCTCAGGCGTTTGCCGACTTGGTCGCACGGGATTTTGACCGCCTATCGGGGGTTTGAACAATTGGTTGGTCAAGATGCCGATCGCCGCCGCAAACTGTACAACAGTCGGATCGAATGCACCTACTACCAGTTCCACGGGCCGCGGCAGCCGAAGCAGGGTGAAGAAGCTGGAGAAAAACGCAGGGTGCAGCAGGCGTTTGGAGGGATTTCCGAAAAAGCGGCAGCGCAAGCGACAATTTTTGGCAACCGGCTTGCCAAGCGGGCTCGGCACTTGCGGCGTTGGCCGACGCGGCGGGGAATTTCCTGTTACCGTCTGTACGATCGCGATATCCCCGAGGTCCCGCTGGTGGTAGATCGTTACGGAGACTACCTGCATATCTCGGAGTATGAGCGGCCGCACGAGCATACTCCGGCAGAGCACGGTGACTGGCTCGACTTCATGGCCCGTACGGCCGGAGAGGTGCTTGAAATTCCGCGGGATCAAATCTTTTTCAAAAAACGGATGCGGCAGAGGGGCACGCGGCAGCATGAGCAGGTGGCTGAAAAGAAAAAAATTGTCACCGTGCAGGAGGGGGGGTTAGAGTTTCAGGTCAATCTTTCCGACTACATCGACACAGGCCTTTTTCTCGATCACCGCACAACCCGGGCAATGGTGCGTGATGCTGCGCGCGAGAAACGGTTTTTGAATTTGTTTGGATATACGGGTGCGTTTACGGTCTATGCGATTGACGGTGGGGCTACCGAGACGACGACCGTCGATCTTTCGCAGACCTATCTCGACTGGACCGCACGGAACCTCGCGCTCAACGGGATGCAGGGACCGCGGCAGCGGATGATTCGCAGCGATGCGATGGGTTTCCTGGAGAGTTTGCCGGACGATGCCTGTTTCGATCTGGCGGTGGTCGATCCGCCAACGTTTTCCAACAGCAAGAAGGTTGAATCGTTTTGGGAAGTGCAGCGCGATCACGCAGCACTTTTGAATCAAGTCCTGACGCGGATGAGTCCCGGCGGCATTCTTTTCTTTTCGACAAATTTCCGGCGTTTCCAACTCGACGAGGAGGCGCTTTCTGGTGTTACCATCCGGGAGATCAGCCGCCAGACGGTGCCCGAGGACTTTCGCAACAAGCGAATCCACCGCTGCTGGCGGATCATCCGAGAGGCAGGGTAGCGGAGTAGCGCGAATCGTCGCCACTCAAGCCGATTTATGGCGGGCGACAAACCTCTCATAATCTGCCTCTGTGTCGATCCCGCAGGTTGCTTCATCCACGAGCGCTACTGCAATCGACAAACCGGCCTCAAGAGCGCGGAGCTGTTCGAGTCGTTCGATCTGTTCCAGTGGCGAAGGGGGCAGGGTGGCAAAGCGGAGCAGGGCCTCGCGGCGGTAGGCGTACAGGCCGATGTGCGCAAGCGGCGGTTGTGGAAGATTTTCCGGGCCGGAGCCCTCTGCATCGCGAATGTGTGGGATTGCCGCGCGGCTGAAATAGAGCGCCCGGCCTGCAGTGTCGCAGACCACCTTCACGCAGGCCGGATCGCGCCAGCGGTTCTCGTCGCGGATCGGCGTGGCGAGCGTGGCCATCGTTGCGGTGGGATTGTTTTGAAGACATTCGATGAGGGTGTCGATTGCCGTGGGTGCAATCTCAGGCTCATCCCCCTGCACGTTGACGAAAATGTCAAACTGCCGAAATGCAGAGCGACGGGCCAACTCGGCCACCCGGTCGGTCCCGCTCGGCAACGCGGGGTCGGTCATCTCGACTTGGCCTCCGAAGCGATGGACCTCACGGACAATCTCCTCGTCACCCGCTGCCACATAGACTCTCAGTGGCCTTCTCGCTGAGAGAGCAGCCTGGTAGGTATGTTCGAGCACGCTCTTGCCGGTTTTGCGAAGCAGCAGTTTCCGCGGCAGGCGCCTCGAAGCTGCGCGGGCCGGAATGATCACCACGCTTGATGTGGGGGGGGTGCCTAAAACGGCCAACTTGGGGGACTCCTTTCCCGATTCTTCCGCGCAATCGGTTTCTTCCGCACGCTGCACGCGCTTGGAAGTGGACCATTTATTCGCACAAATTCATGCGCTGTAGTATGATTATGTAGTCGATCTGGGCCGGGTCGCAAAGATCGATCCCCTTCTGGGGGCAGTGGGTGGCTTGCTTTGGGTCGCCGACGCGTAAGAATACATAAGAATACACGGGCCGAGCAGCGGGATGGGGTTCTGTAGCACCGCTAGCAGCGGGTGCAGTGGCCAGCATTGCCCAGATCGGCGAGAAACCACCGGGGAGCAGGTTCGCTTATGTGCGGGATTGTGGGATACGTAGGACACCGTGAGGCATCGCAGTTTCTGATTGAAGGATTGCGTCGACGCGAATATCGCGGCTACGACAGCAGCGGTGTGGCCGCCATCGATAGCGGGGGCCATATGGCCGTTACCAAGACCAAAGGCCGGATCGAGAATCTCGTAGAATGCTTGGCCCAAAATCCCATTGGTGGCAAGATCGGCGTCGGACATACCCGCTGGGCAACCCATGGGCAACCGAGCGATGAAAACGCGCATCCGCACATCGGTGGCTCCGAGGTGCTGGCGATCGTCCACAACGGAGTGATCGAAAATTATCAACAGCTCAAAGAGCATTTGATCAACAAAGGCTATATTTTCCACTCGGCGACCGATAGCGAGATCATCGGCCACCTGATCTCCGACTGCCTGCAAAATGCCAGCGAGGCGGAGATCAACGGAATCGCAACCCACAGTGTTGCCGGGACGTATGCGCCCCTGGTGGCGGCAGTGAAACATGCGATTGCACAACTTCGAGGCACCTATGGCATTGTGGTCCTCTTTCGGGACTATCCCGATGTTTTAGTTTGCGCCCGGCTTGGCAGCCCGATGGTGATCGGTGTCGGTGAGGGTGAACATTTTATCGCCAGCGATGCCACGGCAATGGTTGGACATACGGACAAAATTGTCTATCTGGCCGATCATGAACTGGCGGTGATTACCCACGATTCGCTTCAGGTCATGCACCGCGATCAGGGTCAGATCGCACATGCGGTGCAGACCCTTGAACAGGACGACAGCAGCGTGAGCCTGGCAGGCTACGCGCACTACATGCTCAAAGAAATTCACGAACAACCGCAGTCGCTCCGCAATGCGATGCGGGGGCGTTTGAGCCAGGACGATGCAACCGCCGTTTTTGGGGGTTTGAATCTCGGCACACAGCAACTCAGACAGATCGATCGCATTATTCTCACGGCCTGTGGTACAAGCTGGCACGCCGCCCTGGTGGGCGAATATGTGATTGAGGAACTGGCGGGTATTCCGGTGGAGGTGGAATACGCCAGCGAACTCCGCTACCGCAATCCGCCCCTGGGCGACAAGACACTCGTCTTTGCCATCACCCAAAGTGGTGAGACCGCCGATACGCTTGCCGCCCTCCGCGAATGCAAACGGAAGGGACACCACACACTGGCAATCTGCAATGTGGTGGGCAGCACCATTGCACAGGAATCGGAAGGGGGTATTTATCTGCACGCCGGTCCGGAAATCGGGGTTGCCTCGACCAAGGCCTTTACCGCGCAGTGTACTGTTTTGGCGATGCTCGCGCTCTTTTTTGGCCGACAGCGGCATGTCAGTTATGGCGCAGGTCGGGCGATCATCCAGCATCTGGAACAGCTCCCGGAACGTGTGGAACAGGCACTCGGGTGCGATGAGGCCGTCCAGGAAATTGCCAAAAAATACCAGCACTGCAACAATTTTCTCTACCTGGGCCGGCAGTACAACTTCCCCACGGCACTGGAAGGTGCGTTGAAACTTAAAGAAATCAGTTACATCCATGCCGAAGGGTATCCGGCTGCCGAAATGAAACACGGACCGATTGCCCTGGTCGATGAGAAAACTCCCAGTGTCTTTGTCATTCCTCCCGACTTCGTGTACGAAAAGGTCATGGCAAACATGGAGGAGATCAAAGCACGTGGCGGTTCGATCATTGCCATCGTGAGCGAAGGGGATACCGAAGTCTGCAAACTCACGGACGATATCATTGAAGTTCCGTTGGTTGACGATTTTCTCCAGCCAATTGTGATGAGTGTCCCGCTGCAATTGCTTGCCTACCACATTGCAGTCTTGCGGGATTGCGATGTCGACAAGCCGCGCAATCTGGCCAAGAGCGTTACTGTCGAATAGCGCTTCGGCCGACGTTTGTCTGGACAGCCAAACGGGGCCTGGTTCTACCACAGATCGCGATTCCGCGCGGAGTTTCTGCCTGCTTGCAGCCGATATAAGAAGGATAGCCATCCGTGTTGTTTTGTGCTGCGCGGTTGCTAGCGGTCTGTTTTCGCAGTCCTTGTAATATTTTGTGATCCTTATCACGTGAGAGACTCTCGACCCATGCGATCGATAGCGATTTTCTTCGGCAGTTTTGTGTTTTGTCTGATAGCATCGCTGGCAGAAGCGGGATGGATGACTGCGTTGATGCGAGATATGAACCGCAGTCATAACCGCAATCATTGCTGGCCCCAGCCCTTCAACTTGATGGACCGGCAGGCGGTTATCATGCCGTTTGGCTTAATGGTCCAGAACGGCTGGCAAAAACGGAACACGATCGGTCGACGTTATTATCAAATGGAAACAGGGCAACTGAACGAAGCGGGAAAGCGGCACGTTCGCTCGATCATGACGCAACAGCCGCGCCATCCGATTCTCTATGTGCAGCCAGCAGGAACAGAGCGAGAAACCTCCGAGCGGCTCGAGTCGGCCCGCCGGGCTGCAGAGCAGTATGCAACAGGCCGCGAGGCGTTCCAGGTCGTGTTGGTGCCTATCGAAGAGAGTTTTTCCTCTGTGCCACCCGATGCGCCTTCCCACACTTGGGAGTCCAACGGGCCATCCCAGAGAGAACCGGTCGGTCGCCCTATAGAGAATCTTGGCAAACCATAGCGGGGTTTTACCTTTGGCATCTCCATCCAAATTGTGTCTATTGGTTTTTGGATTGTTGGCTGCGGCCGGTTGCCAAAATATTCGGCCGGCCCTGGCGCCGGTAGGTGCATTGGTGCAATGGACAACAGGATGGGCGCATCCGGTTGTTGAAGTGACACCGGCACCGGATCCGACAAGATTGGCAACAGAATCGCCCTCGCCAAGTCCGGAACTACACACCTCGATGGCACAGTTGCTCGAGCATGCCGATCAGGATGGCGGCGCGGAAGTCCATTACCGAAAAGCGCTCGACCTGGAACCGAATAATCTGGATGCCCAGTTGGGCTATGCCCGGCTACTGGCCCGCACCGGTCGCGAGGAAGAGGCTGCTGCTTGGTTCGAAAAAAGCTGTCAGGAATATCCCCAAAACGCAACTGCACACAATGATCTGGGACTCTGCTATGCTCAGTGTGGCAGGAAGGAGGATGCTCTTGAGCCGCTTTCGCAGGCAGTTGAGTTGCAGCCCGATCGTGTTCTCTATCGCAACAACATTGCGCATATTCTCCTTGAATTGGGGCGTCGCGAAGAGGCACTCAGGCAGCTTGCGACCGTACACCCTCCCGCAGTTGCTCATTACAACGTGGGATATCTGCTGCGGACAAATGGAGAGCAGCAACAGGCAGCAATACACTTTCGACAGGCGCTGGCGATTGATCCCGAATTCGAATCGGCACAGATATGGTCGAGCCACCTTGCCACAGAGGGTGTTGATCAATCCACGAATGTAAGAGAAGATCTCCTCGCCGAGCGCCAGTCGGGCTACGAAACCCTCGAATAAGGTTCGCCTTCAAACAGGCCCTTTATGCAGACGACATCGTTGCCTGTTGGACACCGACATAGGAAGCGTGGGCTTTGAGGCATGTTCTTCGAAATGGCTCGGGACGCATAATCCCCAACAGACGCAAGGTCTCTACATCGCCATTGCGAAAGACTAGGTCTCCGGCCGGATACCAATCCTGTCCCTTTTGCACAACGACTTCAATTTGGTCAAAGTTGTCGAGCGCGACTGCCATTTCATCGACCCAGGGGGCTTTCCAGGAAAATTTCTTTCGCTGCACGAGAACGCGTCGATTGGTCAGCACGTACCGACGCGCGAAACCTGGAAGAAGACTGATTACAAACAATTGTAATGCGATCGGTATCGACGCCAGGGCCAGTAGGTTGCCAAGCGTGAGGATACTGCCCAGCCCGAAGCGGATGTTGTAGAGGCGTCCGAGCAAGCAGCCGAGGCGGCCGAGTGGAGGCGTATGCACCGAGGTATTCCCGGGCCAGACCGTCATCGAAGTCACCTCGTTGTCTCCAGCTGGTGCCACTCCTGCAATTGCCTGTTTCATCTACGATTTCCTCAAAAGAAAACTTTGCAGGCCACCTCTCCGAAGCGGCCAAAGCAAGCGATGAGGCTACCATGAGGGACGTTTTTGATCCAGGGGGAGAGGCGTCCGGGTGTTCGTTCCGTAAAAGTGACCGCTTAGCGGTGGCGTCTCCGGTAGGCGAGCGGAGTCAGGCCCCGTTCCCGGCGAAAGGTTCGCGTCAACGTTTCGGGGTGCGAAAAACCAGTTGCGGCGGCCACTTCGGGAATCGGCAGATCGGTATCGGCCAGCAGCCGCTCAGCGCGACTCAGCCGGGTGCGGCGGATTTCGGCAGCAGGACTTCGTCCAAGAAGCTCGATAAAACGCTGTTCGAGTCGGCGGCGAGAGAGCGAAAGTGCCTGCAACAGATCATCCACACGAATTGGCTCGTGGGCATGTTCGCGAATAAAGGTGAGTGCTGCGGCCAACATAGCCTCGTCGATTGCGGTCATGTCGGTCGACTGCCGGGTGATGACGCCACGGGGTGCGATGCGTTGGGGGCGCTTCGGGAGCCGCCCTCCGGCCATGCCTCGATGAAGCCGCGCAGCTGCCGCTAAGCCGACCTCTCGCGCGGAAACATCGATGGTCGAAAGGGGCGGGCTCGACATGCTGCTCATCAATTCGTCAAATTCGCCACCAAGGACCGCGACCTCTTCCGGTACGCTCAAGGAGGCATGCTGGCAGGCTTCGGTCACGTGGCGTCCGCGGGTTGCGCTCCAGGAGAGGACGGCCAACGGCTTGGGCTGCGCGCGGAGCCAGTTTCCGAGATCGGTCAGTTCGGTCTGCCAGTTCTTGGGAGTCAGACCTTGATGCCGACTGCGGTAGCAGGCACACTCCATCCCGGCGACTCCGATGGCCGCCACAAAGTGTTCCTGCATGCGATCGGTGTATCCGGGCCGCTTGAGCGGTCCACAGTACGCAAAGTTCCGGTAGCCGCGATCTAAAAAATACTCACCCGCCAGTTGTCCGACCCGCGATTCATCGACGGTACAGGTGGCGAGTCGATCACGG
>JASMGX010000450.1 GCA_030751095.1 Pirellulales bacterium
TATCAATTAACAACTGAACAACTTCTTCGCTCCACGCCTGAACAGCTAAAAACAAAGGGGTAACTCCATGACCATATTCTGCATTCACATCCGCACCATTGTTGATTAACCACTCGACAATACCAAGTGGGAAAAAGCCGGTCGGAAGTCTGGCATCAATAAATTGGTGTAAAAGAGTTTTGCCATTCCATAGTTTTTTATTCACATCTGCACCCTCGGCGACAAGTAGTTCAGCGATTTCCTTGTGACTGTTGAAAGTTGCATGAAGCAAAGGTGTTTCACCACTTTCACCCTTCGCATCCACATCCACACCAGCGTCCAAGAATTCCCTTACTGCTTCGACATCACCACTGCCAGCCGCAGTATGAATCGTTCCATATTTGCCGCCGTGTTTGCGGAGGAGGTCTTTGATTGCTTTTATGTAGGTCAAATCTAGCGCTGTTCTGCCATCATCAGTCTTCGCATTCACATCCGTATCATTGGTGATAAGTACATCGATAATTTCATCGTGACCCACGACAACC
>JASMGX010000451.1:0-239 GCA_030751095.1 Pirellulales bacterium
TGCAGATGGAGTAGAAAGATTAAAAGAACAACAACAAGATACTATTTTAGTTAGAATAGAAACATCCCCAGAAGATATTAATGGAATGCACGCTGCAAACGGCATTCTTACGTCTAGAGGTGGTATGACCAGCCATGCAGCAGTTGTAGCGAGAGGTATGGGAAAACCATGTGTTTCTGGATCAAGTGAAATTGAAATTGATTATGAAAACAAATTATTTAGATCTAATAAACATGTAA
>JASMGX010000451.1:249-522 GCA_030751095.1 Pirellulales bacterium
ACTTTTCCAAATTAATGAGTTGGGCAGATCAATTTAGAAAACTTAAAGTAAGAACTAATTCAGAAACACCCATGGATACTAAAATTGCAAGAGATTTTGGAGCTGAAGGCATTGGTTTGTGTAGAACCGAACATATGTTTTTTGATGAAAAAAGAATTATTTCTGTAAGGCAAATGATTCTTTCAAAAACATTAGAAGATAGAAAAGAAGCGTTAGCAAAACTCCTTCCTTATCAAAGGAATGATTTTATTGAAATTTTTAAAATCATGAATG
>JASMGX010000452.1 GCA_030751095.1 Pirellulales bacterium
GCCGCTTAGCGATGCTGAACTGAAACGCGCCGTTGCCAAAGGGCGGGTCACCGCGGAAACTCCGGTCCGCAAGGAGGGCATGGAGTCTAGGGTTCCGGCCGCTCGGGTCAAAGGCCTCTTTGCAGAGGCGAAAGATAAAACAGCAGAGATTGCTCCGCCTCTCAAAAAAAACGAAACGGAAACAACGTCCGATGATGGCGAAGAATTAAAGTTGGCCGAAACAAACTGGTCGCCCCCTGCTGCCATACCAAGTGACGATCCTCAGCAACCACCTGCTTCTAAAGCTAAGAAGAAAAAGAAGCCCGCAACATTCAGCATACGTGCGCTGCCGCGAGGATTGGCCAATATTCTAATCCTGCTGGTATTAGCCACACTCTTCTATCTAGCGGGAGGCCTAAGGGGCCTGGCTTTGGCCATGCTGATTGTCTATTTATTTGGGCCGGCCTTCATCGTCACCCTGGTCAATGACTTTAAGATTAAGAACGCGGATCACGCGCTCTATATCGAGTGCGGCGGGCTCG
>JASMGX010000453.1 GCA_030751095.1 Pirellulales bacterium
GGAACCAAACTAAAGCGAGCGTTTCCTGAAACTCGCCAAGCTCTCGAAGATCATCCACTGCATCATCATAGGATGACAGGGTTGAAATTCGAGTGATTAATGCTTTGAGTTCCGTATCGACTGCTCGCAGTTCATCAGAAGACACTTCTACCGGGTTCATAGTCAGTGCGCGTGTTTTTATTTCTTGAATCGTACTCATGGCTTCACCGGCTGAAGGTGCCAGACCTCCTTGGTCACGGGGTTGTAGACCAACTCCCATCAGGACTCATTTATTGATTTCCATGGGCGGCCGCGTTGGCGTTTGCATTCGCTTGGGGCCAGAAAAGGTTGCTGAGAGTTTTTTTACCCCAACCATTCTCAATAAATGAGTCCTGACCCCTTTTCTTCACGCGCCAGCTCGTCGGTGAGTATGCGCTGTAGGTCCGGGTGCATGGCGAAGTATTGCGTCCCACTCTCACTTTCTTGCCGGTATGACGGGGGAAGACTTCCTGTTTTAGCAATGTATTCCAACACC
>JASMGX010000454.1 GCA_030751095.1 Pirellulales bacterium
AAAATTGAGAAAGCTTGTATTGAAACAGTTGTATCAGGAATGATGACAAAAGATTTAGCTTTATTAGTTGGAAAAAATACGAAATGGTTAAATACAAAAGAATTTATAAAAAAAGTTAAAGAAAAAATTAATTAAAAGGTCTCGTAGTTCAGTTGGATAGAATGTTGGTTTCCTAAACCGAAGGTCGCAGGTTCGAATCCTGCCGAGACCACCATTTCACAAAAATAAGTTTAAAGAGATTTAATTAGTTCTTTTACCGCATCACACGCTTTAGGAATTTTAGACTTATTATTACCGCCTCCAGCTCTTGCAAAATCTGGTCTGCCTCCCCCTCCTCTGCCTCCAAGAACTTTTGTCAAAACTTTTATTATATCGATTGCACTAATTTTTTTTAAATAGTCTTCTGACACACCGACAACAATTGAAATTTTATCTTCATATACACTAAATAAAACTATTATATCTGTTTGTATTTCCATTTTTAATTTATCTAAAAGTTGTGGTAATTCGTT
>JASMGX010000455.1 GCA_030751095.1 Pirellulales bacterium
GGAGGCTGCTCATGGAACTGTAACAAGACATTATCGTCAATATCAAAAGGGGGAAGATACTTCAACAAATCCTATAGCATCTATTTTTGCATGGACAAAAGGCTTGTATTATAGAGGTAAGTTTGATCATAATGTTGAATTACAAAAATTTAGTAAAAAAATTGAAAATGCATGTATAAGTACTGTAGCCTCAGGAATGATGACAAAAGATCTGGCATTATTGGTTGGAAAAAATACTAAATGGTTAAATACAAAAGAATTTATACAAAAAGTTAAGGAAAAAATTAATTAAAATAATTGGTCTCGTAGTTCAGTGGATAGAATGTTGGTTTCCTAAACCGAAGGTCGCAGGTTCGAATCCTGCCGAGACCGCCATTTTTTAAAATAAATTTAATAAGACTTAATTAGTTCTTTTACTGCATCACATGCTTTGGGAATATTAGATTTATCATTACCACCTCCTGCTCTTGCAAAGTCTGGCCTTCCACCCCCACCTTTTCCTCCCAGTATTT
>JASMGX010000456.1 GCA_030751095.1 Pirellulales bacterium
ATAACGAGGCCAACGCAAAGGAATCCAACTGCCACCAGTACGACACCTCCGATGATAAGGCCATTGCCCTCGGTCTCCTCGCTCATGCCAAATTGCACCACAGGGCCAGGGTTTTGGCTAGAGGCAACACCCAGAAGGGAGGGTTAAGAACAACAGCTACCATCACACCCACTGCACTTCACACAAGTACAGGCCTTGATGTTTTTGGGGTTTCCACCATTTACACCCTGTACCTTATGCTCCTTCTTTGAGCCGACACACCCCACCAACGCCACCACCGCACATATCAAGAGGAGCTGTTTCATGCCATTGAGACTAATGATTCGCCTACCTCAGGGCAACCCTCGAAGGAAGGGTTAGGGGCCAAGTATCTTGCAGTTAGAAAAATCTCTCGGTAATTCATCAACTCCTGCTTAGCTCGTCCTTGTGCGGCGCAAGTCATTTGGATTTGGGATTCTTGATGCGGTGGAAGATGTCATAGGCTTTGTTCAAGTGATATTTGATTGTGACT
>JASMGX010000457.1 GCA_030751095.1 Pirellulales bacterium
TCGGCTCCAACACCAGAAGCTGAACCTGCTGAACCAGTTGCCGAAGCTGCACAACCTGCGCAGTCCTCGAAACCGCTGTCGGAAGCAGATATTGCGCTGCTTGAGGCTGCTTCTGAAGGAAATGTTAAAGCCGTCAAACAGCACTTGGCTGATGGTGTGGATGTGAATGCGAAGGATGAGGATGGATGGACTTCCTTGCATTATGCGACTACGGGTTTAACTCGACGCGTAGAAATCGTCGAATTGCTAATCGACGCTGGCGCGGATGTGAATGCGAAGGATGTGTCATCGTGGACACCTTTGCATGGTGCGGCTCAGTCGTTGGGTCATAAGGAAATCGCTGAACTGCTAATCACAGCTGGTGCCGCTGTGAATACAAAAAGTGAAAACGGAGGGACACCATTAGATATTACCATCTCTAGCAAAATCCGCGACCTCCTCCGCAAACACGGCGGCAAGACCAAGAAGGAACTGGAAGCTAAAGGGAAATGAAACACCTCCTACTCACAAC
>JASMGX010000458.1 GCA_030751095.1 Pirellulales bacterium
AATGGTTTTGCTTATAGATGAGCGTCCCGAAGAGGTAACAGATATGCAAAGATCAGTTAAGGGCGAAGTGATTAGTTCAACATTTGATGAACCGGCCTCACGTCATGTAGCAGTAGCTGAAATGGTAATAGAAAAAGCCAAAAGATTAACTGAACACAAAAAAAATGTTGTCATTCTTTTAGATTCTATAACGAGACTTGGCAGAGCCTATAATGCAGTAGTGCCAAGTTCAGGTAAAGTACTAACAGGCGGTGTTGATGCTAATGCACTTCAAAGACCAAAAAGATTTTTCGGTGCTGCGAGAAATATTGAACAAGGAGGATCACTTACAATAATTTCAACAGCATTAATTGATACTGGAAGCAGAATGGACGAAGTAATTTTTGAAGAATTTAAAGGAACTGGAAATAGTGAATTAATATTAGATCGTAAAATTTCTGATAAAAGAATTTTTCCAGCGATTGATATTACAAGATCGGGAACAAGGAGAGAAGAATTACTTTTTAAAAAT
>JASMGX010000459.1 GCA_030751095.1 Pirellulales bacterium
ATTGATATTTTTTCCTCGTCAATTAATGAAATTCAGCTTTAATAGAAGACAAGAAATTTAGACTTGTTAAAGGACAAAATTATATCAATATATTTTTTGTCCAAATAATTAAGAATTACTGCAACTAGATGGAAAAAACTACTGAAAGGAAACGGACTACAAAAAAATATTGAGCGGAAGAGGGGAATCGAACCCCCGTAGCCAGCTTGGGAAGCTGGTGTTCTACCATTGAACTACATCCGCAGTCTCGTCTATTAAGCTTTCCCGTAGTTGTATCCTATTGAATGACTGCCCACCAGAAACTGCCCACCACCATCCAATTTTCGGGTTAAACTTGGGAAATCTTCCCTTAATTGACATAGCTCTAATTTAGTATATATTTCTGTGGTTGTAACAGAAGAATGACCAAGCTTTTTAGACGTTTATCAGTAATTTTTATATCTTTTACTCCCATGATTATATTTTTTCATTTATTAAAAACTAAATTTAATAATTAAATTAATAATATG
>JASMGX010000045.1:0-12025 GCA_030751095.1 Pirellulales bacterium
AAGTTCGACGAGCGTGAAGCCACCGCGGAGCGAGAAACGCCGATTACTACAACGCCACTGACTACAACGCTGCTTACTACAGAGCATGTTATTGTTCCCTAGCGACTGCAGGAGCCGAGTCGACAGTTGGCCCTGTTGGGGATAGCCGCGCACAGCCAACTTCCCACCGCACTGGTTCTTACCAGCACGCCCTTGCCAGACCACCAGGGCCTCTTCCTGCTTTCCTCTTTTCAAAACCCCTTCCGAAAAATAGCTTATCAGATTGGCCACCGAGAGTCAAAAATACCGTAATTCTGCATATTTTTGAACCTATACGCAAATTGTGTCGAGGGCGAGAAGGATCCGGTGGCTCTTGAGCCATGCCACCTTGGTTCAGCCCAAAGTTTTTTTATAATAAACGTCCATGCATGTGAGCCTGTAGGCCAGGATTTGCTTGCCATCGATTCCTATCCGAATTTATCTCACCCGAGCATTTTGGCACGTTGTTACGATGCAAAAATCGCTTTTCGTGTTGCTGTCGATTCTTTTGCTGCCCCTTGGCACGTTGGATGTCTCTGCGCGCTCTCCCGAGGATGTGCCCAAGGTAAGCCCGAAGCCTTATTCTAAAAAAGAGTTAGTCAAATACTGCTCGCCACGTACCGTTGATCTTGAGGTTCGTGGTCGGGATGCTCAGGGCCAGTGGATTTCTCACGCTGCGGGAACCATCTTGCATGAGGACGGGTATATCCTGACTTGCGAACATGTTACCGCACCGGGAGAGAGCCAACAGGCAATTCTTGCCGACGGCACTGCCTACCCCTACAAAGTGCTGGCACGTGCCGGTGGCAGTTACGATACAGCAATCCTGAAGATCAACCCAAAAGGCAAGCTGCCGGCGGTCCGTCTCGGGCATAGCGAAAAAGTGGCCCA
Organism: Pirellulales bacterium; assembly: GCA_030751095.1. Lineage (GTDB taxonomy): Bacteria > Planctomycetota > Planctomycetia > Pirellulales > UBA7805 > UBA7805. The sequence goes on from JASMGX010000045.1 coordinate 910, forward strand.
AGGCGAACCGGCGATCGTCATCGGTAATCCAGCCGGGCGGCGGCACACGGTTACCTATGGGATTGTCGACAAACCTACCTGTGGCGGAGGGACGCAGATCCAGGTTTCCCGTGCAGACATCGGGCCGGGTAACTCGGGAGGGCCGGTTTTTAATAACCGGGGAGAGCAGATTGCCCACGTGCATGTGAAAATCTGGACAGCCCACAATATATCCCGTCACATTCGAGCCGATCACGTCCGAGATGCGTTTGCCAAGGTATTTTCCATCGAGGATCGTTACGCCCACGCCATAGGCCTCACGGTCGACTGTGCGGGGGATGAAGCTCGCGTGATCAAGGTCGAGCCCGGTTCGCCAGCCGCTACGGCCGACATCAAAAAGGGCGATATCATCACCCAGCTCGGCTCGATGAAAATTGACAACGGCGTGCATTACGCCCTGGCCTTAATGGACCAGATGAACGGTACCGCTCTAAAGCTTGCTCTTCGACGTGACGGAAACATCGTTGAGAAGCAGGTTCAGCCGCGCAAGCGACAGCGTTAGTTTCACAGCGTTAGTTTCACAGCGTTAGTTTCACAGCGTTAGTTTCACAGCGTTAGTGTCACAGCGTTAGTGTCTCGGCCGGAGATGTCGGCCAGTTCAATTCGGCCAGTTCACAGTTGGGGTGTGGTCTGCTGCAGTTTCTGGAGTTGTCTGAGGACCGCTTTGGATCCCTGTAGCGAGCCTGCCGGGCGAGGGTGTTTTGCATCGAAAACTAGCAATTCGTCCTGTGGCTCAATGATAATATCGCCTTCGTCGATCTCGCCATCTGCTCTTCTTACCTTAGCGAGATTAAGCCCGAGATGCTTGGCCAGAAAATGGTAGACGGCCAACCGTTTGGCACGGTTGTAGTTGTGCTTCTGCTCTGGGAAATGTGCATTTTTGACCAGCTCCGCCGCGCCGTAAAGCTTGTAGACGTTCCGGATATATGGCAACTCGATTTCTGGTGTGTGCTGGGTCCAGTCCGCGCCACAGGAGACAAGCAGCTGCGGCCGCGGCGCGGCGAGGGCCGCAATTTCAGCATTGTTGGTGTTGTGCCGGGTGCTTTTATGGATCGGCAGTCCACTTTCGCATTTGCAGCCTCCGTAGTAGTTGGCGGCTACCATCACAACCGGTGCCGATGCCTTGATGCGGTCATCGAGTGCGGTGAGCAGAAAAGTCTGCGTGCCGCCGCCCGAAGCGCCGGTGATGCCGATCCGTTCAGGATCGACTTCGTTGAGTGTGGTAAGAAAATCGATCGCCCGTATGCTGTTGTAGGTCTGCATGGTCAGCGACGCATTTTGGTGATGCTCCATCTGCGTGGCATCCCCCCAACCGATCATGTCGTAGGCAAAAACAATCGCTCCCATGCGGGCCAGTGTGGCACAGCGGAGTTGATGGTCTGATCGAAATCGGCCACCCCCGTTTTCGCCGGCGAAGTGCCCATGAGGGCAGAGAATCGCGGGGTGTTGGCCAGTTCGCTGCTCTGGGCGGTACATGCTTCCGGTGACAAAAAAGCCAGGGATACTTTCGAAGGCGACGTTTTCGACAGTGTACCCTTTGCCTTTGCGCTCGCCTCGCCAGATTGGATTCAGTGGGGTTCGCTGTGGGAGAGGATCCAGGTTAGCCCCGCGCAAAATTCCCGCTCGGATGTTCGCCGCCCGCGATTTCCATTCGGCCAGGTTGGAATACGTTTTTCCATAGGCGGTAAGGTCTCGCTCTCCCTGGGCATGCGATACATGAAGAGAACTAGGCTCGACGCCCAGTGCAAACAATTCTGCCAACGCAAGGAAAAACACGAACGTAAAGGGCAGCGGTCGTTGGTGGATCATTTCCAAGAGAGAGGGCTCCTAAAAGGCGAGAAAACTTTGGACACCTTGAAAAAATAATGTGTTCCTCTATATATCACGGAGTTCATCACGTTGCCAGCATACAATGTGGGAGGTGCGGTTGGGCCAAGATCCTGTCCAACGTCAAAAATAATGAAATCGAACGAGCAAGAAATTCTTCGCTTCCGGAGCCGTCCTTTTCTGGCGGATTCCACGTTGGTACTTGCCTTTAGTGGTTGGATGGACGGTGGCGATGTCTCGACAGGAACCGTATTGCGTTTGGTCGATCTCCTGCAGGCAGATCCCGTGGCCGAAATCGATCCCGAACCGTTCTATCTCTACAACCTACCGGGCCCGATGGATGTGGTGAAAATGTTCCGTCCGCATATCGAGGTCGAGGAGGGTTTGATCAAGAGCCTCGAGATGCCCACGAACACGTTCTACTGTCATGAGGCGGGAAATCTGACTCTGTTCGTTGGAAAAGAGCCAAATATATCCTGGCGGACTTTTGCGGAGGCAATTTTTGACTTTGCGCGTGAAGTCGGAACCCGGCGGATTTTTTTTGTCGGTTCCTTTGGGGGGGAGGTGCCGCACACGCGTGAGCCCCGTTTGTATGTTACCTGCAGTGATTCCAAACTGCTTGCGGAGATGGAGAAGTACGGTATACGGCGGAGCGGCTACCAAGGCCCCGGGTCCTTCGCGAGCTATCTGATGACCGAGGCGAAGAATGCCCGCCTTGAAATGACATCGTTAGTCGCCGAGATTCCCGTGTACCTCGAAGGGGTGACCAATCCCTTGAGTATTGCTGCAGTGACACGGCGACTGGCCCATATTCTTGCCCTTTCGACGGATCTGGACTCATTGCGTACGATGGCGACCGATTGGGAGATGCGTGTCTCGACCGCCGTCGAAGAGGATGAGTCGCTTGCGGAAAAGGTCCGCGAGTTGGAAGAGCAGTACGACAACAGTCTTCTGGAGGATGCAAATTAACATTGGACCGGTTTTTTCAGAGTTTGGTGCGGTTTTCTGGCACCGAATAGCAGCTGAGCAATCTGGCAATGTTTACTCCAAATTGTGATTTAGAGCCGATTATTCCTTTCGCAATCCCCCTGTTTTTCCTAACATGACTATCCCCAATTTCCTGAATATGTGGGCGGTGTTTGCGGTAGAACGTGCGTTGAGCTGTGGTTGAAGTTCGATATGCATGTTCAATTCGCCGATAGAATAATGCTGGCAGCGGATCGATATGGTATTTGTCTGAGTCGGTTCAGTACCTGTCCAGTGCGATAGCCGTCTAGCCAGTCTCGGGAATAATGAAGAGAATCGAGTCAAGAGTTTTTGTTGTGGTTGCCCGGGCCTACGCCACTTTTTTGAGTTATCCATTTGTCGTTGAGCGAAGGAGACCGATAGTGCATCACATCTTTTCCCGTTTGCTTCTTGCCCTTCTGCTTGCGACTATTTTTGTCTCATCGGCTCCGGCAGTTATTCCACCAGAGCAACTTTTGCCGGAGACCACGCGGGGTTACTTGTCGGTTCCCGATATCTACCGTCTCCAAGAGGATTTCAACAAGACGCAACTGGGGCAGTTGCTGTTGGATCCAGTGATGAAACCCTTTTCCGATGATTTAAAACGACAGCTCAAGGAAAAGTGGAGTGATGCTCACGAATCATTGGGACTGACTTGGGCCGATATACAGGATGTTCCTGGTGGCGAAGTCGCTGTGGCGCGTATTCAACCGGCCAAGGACAAAGCCGCAATGGCGATGATTGTCGATATCACGGGCAAACAGGCGGAAGCTGACGTTTTGCTCAAAAAAGTGGCTGCAAGAATGTCGGCCCGTAAAGCGACAACGGAGGTTCTTCAAAAGGGAAACATTCCGATGACGGTGTATACCGGCACCACAGGCAAGTATCAGGGCCAGCAAGCGGTATTCTTTATCGAACCAAACCATCACCAGTTGGTTGCTGCAGACAACCTTGAAGTTGCCGAAGAGATCCTGAAACGATTTTCTGGAAGTGTTGGTGATAGCCTAGCAACGGTAAAAGCATACAAAGTTACGACGCAACGGGTTGCTCAATCGCAAGGCGATGAGGCTCCCCACGCGCAGTGGTTTGTAGATCCTTTTAGGTTTATAGAGGCGACGCGGAGTGCCGATCCAGATTATCAACCCAAAAAAGGCGTCGATCTTTTTACCGTACTGCGAAGTCAGGGATTCGATGCGGTTTTAGGCGCAGGGGGCCAAGTTACATTTGCACCTAGCGAGCAGGATATCCTGCATCGCACCATGATTTACGCTCCGGCTTTGGAACGCACAGAGGGTGGCGCCAACGGGGATAAATACGACTTGGCAATGCGGATGCTCAATTTTCCCAACAGCGATGCAAAGACGCACCAGCCCCCAACTTGGGTCCCTCGTGATCTGGCGGCATTTGTCAGTTTGAACGCTGATCTAATAAACGGCTTCGAATACTCAAAGTCGCTCGTAAATGCCATGGCAGATGACGAGATTTTTGATGATGTGATTGACAGCTTGAAGAATGATCCGGCGGGACCCCAGGTCGATGTTCGTAAGGATGTCGTAGCCAATTTAGGCGAAAATATCATGGTGCTCTCCAATTACCAGTTACCGATCCAAGCCGACAGCGAAAGGATTTTGGTGGCGATGAAACTCACGGATGTGGCGCCGGTTCGTCGTGCAGTGGATCAGACAATGCAAAACGATCCGAATGCTCTGAAGCGAATGGTAGGCGACTCCGTGGTTTGGGAAATCGTCGAGGAAGAGATTGAGGAACCGGATTTGGATATCGAACTCGGTTTTGACGACTTTGAAGTCGATGAAGAGGAAGAAACGACTCAAACGCTTCCGACATCTGCGGTAACCGTTGCTCATGGACACCTGATTCTCAGCTCACACTACGATTTCATTAAAAGAGTCCTCACAGAATCGGAGCATCGCCAAACTCTGGCTGGGAGTATTGATTATCAGACGGTGAAGACAGCCCTGGCAGCCTTGGGTGCATCTGGCACTTGCGTCCAGACCTTTTCCCGTACCGATGAGGAATTTCGGGGAACCTATGAGCTATTAAAACAGGGGAAAATGCCCGAGTCCAAAACGTTGGTTGGCCGTTTGCTCAATGCGGTTCTCGATGAAGACACCGATGATGAGGAATTGCGGGAGCAGCAGCTTGATGCTCGCAAACTGCCTGAGTACCAGATGGTCCGTCGTTACCTTGGACCGGCTGGGATGTTTGTGGTCAGTCACGACGATGGTTGGTTGGTAACCGGTTGTTTTCTAAGCAAGGAAACCATCCAGATTGTACGTAAGCAGAAGGCCGACCAGTCGTCGTCCCAGTAATTGCCCTGGTAAGAATTCCCCTGGCAGTAATTGCCCTGGCAGTAATTCCCCTGGCAGTAAGAGACTTTCCTTCGGCCGCGTCATTCATGTGCTGTCGAGGAAAATCGACCAGGCGGTTGGGTGTTCCCTTTCTCTTCCCCTGCCAATCTCGGTGTCGGCCCTTGAAGGAAGAATCCATTTCGTCGGGAGTTTATGTCTCTTCTAGCATCAGTTTGATTTTCTGCGTTGCGAGGCTGACTTTGGGACAAATTCGACTTTGGCCCAGAAAGGATGCATTCGATCACCACGCGTTCGAGCATCTTCTAGCATCACTCCAATATCGGGTGTTGCGCGACGGACCTCAGGGAATCCGCTTACAGATATCTGCAATCGCTTGTCAAAATCAACCAGTTCTGGCGCTAACCAGACGGTAGTGGGTGCCCGTCCTGACGACACGCGAATACGGGTCTTTTCATCAGTGGTGCGAATCTTTCCGGTTACTTTGAGCGTACGGATTCGTTTCGGGGGCCACTGTTCTGGGTCGGCGGTCAACGCTGGTGGCATTGTGGTGATTTCTACCCACCAAAAGTAGTTGTCAAAGGATCGGATTGTCTCACAACTGAAAAGCTTTGGGAAAAAATTGCGACGATGCTTTTTCATCCAAGCAAAAATTTTGAGAATCTCATCTTGGAAACTCTCATTACCTCGACCCTGGAAATCAACAATCGTGGTATCGTAGCCTAAATGTCGTAGATAGCGGTCAAACTGATAAGCGTTTTTGGCCATTTTGTTGCTGTCGATTTCGCCACCAACGAAATAAAAAGGCACATCCTTGGCATTACGCCAGTAAAGTGTGTTGTAATTGTATTTTTCATGGTCCGCGGTAGCCGCAATCGGTATCACACCAGCCCATTGGTCCGGGTGGGATAAACCAATATCCCAGGCAGCGTCTCCACCCATCGAATGGCCACTTAGGAAAATGCGGTCCATGTCGATTGAGAAATGTCGACAGGCATCACGGAGGCAATGGAGTACTGCATTGTGTTCTCGGCCAGTAAACTGATAACCACTCTGTCGGGCTTTTGTCCAGGCGGGTGCAATCACGATATATCCATGCCGCGCTGCCTGGCCGGTGCGGCGTCCTTCTGCATCGACACCGCCTGCCCACCAGTCGATTTGATGGCCCGGACTGCCCGCCCCATGGAGCGTGACGATTGCCGGGTAACGACGGAGAGGATCGTATTCTGGAGGCAATTGGATGAGGTAGGGGATATCCTGATGCTTGTCCCCCGCAGGAATGGAAAGCTGGTAAAATCCGGGTGTGTCGTTGAGCAATTCCGGAATCTCCAAAGGTGGTTTCATGTGGGAGAGGATTTTGGCCAGCAATTGTGGCTGGCCCCCTTCTTGCGAACGGATTTGCGTTATCAGTTGCTCTCGCCAACCCCGCTCTTCAGAGCGGAGGTACGCGCGAGCATCGTTGCGAACATCGTAAAGCGACATCGCAATTGGTAAGTTATCGGTTGCCTCCTCAGAGCCAAGGAGCCATCCGCTTAGAGCGAGTGCTAATTTTTCCGTAGGAGCAAGTGACGCATCTGCTTCCAATTGAATAAATGCGCTGAGTCGTACTAGCGTGTGAGAATTCAATTCGGTTGTAATTTCATCAATCATCGGCTTGAGTTTTTCTACGAGTCGCCGATCTTTTACTTGCCGCAACTCGCGATTTAGCGCCAGCCGAATGTGGTCGATGCGTTTTGATATTTCCTGATATGCGTTCAAGATTTCTCGGACTTCAATCAAGGTGCCACCGGCAATATCTTCGTGAGGGAACTTATCTAAAACACTTTTTGCAAGCCGGTGCTGTCCGGCATCGCGCCGATCTTTGATTTCACGGAGACCGCGATTGGCCTTCAAGTTGCGGGCGGCAATCATTTGATCGCCCAGATCCAGATCGGGGAAATCCCGGATAATTTGTTCGAGTTCAATTTCAGCATCAGCATAGCGTTCCGCTTCAAGAAACAGTCGGTAAATATCAATTCGCCGATCTGAGTTTTTGATGTCGATCGAATTTGTCAGCAGGTTTCTTAGATACTCTCCAGACAGATTGCTGATGGCAAAACGTTGGTCCAGTAAGAGGCGTCGGCCGCTACGGAGTGTTTGAACACGATAGTACCGAGGCGTCACTAGTGTGATGCCCTGAATCACATCGACAGGACCCGTTTTGGTTCGAATCTCAATCGTACGACGCCCGTAGTTGTCCCATTGGTACTCACTCTTTCCGCGATTAAGAATTTTGCCGAGTGATACGAGAGAGCGGCCTCCCTGAGCAACCGGTTGTGAAATATCAAACTTTGTCTCAGTTTTACCAGCGTCGTCGGCGACTTCACGAATCTGATGGAAAGAGATGTAGACGCGGCGCAGATTGTCATCCAATAATACGATCGACTTGCCCTCCTCTGCGGGGCCAGCGGCATCTCGAGGATTGGCAACGAGTGTGCCAATTCGGGCAATGTCTCCCTCTAGAGTCACCCCATTTTTTAGTTCGATACGAGCTGCAAAAAGCGAGGGCGCAGCGCAAAATATGAAAATGAGACCGAGGTAGCAATGGCTCTTGCCAAGCTGAACACCCATAATGTTCTCATCCTGCTTTGCTGAGGTTTGTGAGTAGGGCTAATGCGCCTGAGTCTACCCGTTGAACCCCGGAGAATCCGCGATGGCAGCAAACGGGAGTTTGCTAAAAAGGCGAATTGTGGAGGGTTCTAGGAAGTTTCCAACCACTTTTCTATTCTCTCCTAGCAGCCGCATAAGTCAAACGCCAGATTTAATGATTGACAGCGCCGGGCAGAACTGTCCAGAATGGACAATCACGAGAGTCTTCATGAGGGAGTTATTAGGTGATTTTTAATAGGATACTGGTTCGCTTATTAATTGCAGCACTTGTACTGCCTGTTGCCATCTGCGTCTTCATGGCGTCGGCCCGTCTTCTGCAGGCGATGGGCGATGCAATGTGGGCATATATCTTGCAGCGGGTTGCAGTCGTCGCCGGCGTTATTTGGGCCGTTGATCTGGTTTCTTTATTGTTGGCGGTGGCAATCTACATGATCGTAACCATGGGGCGATCGGATCGGCCCTTGGATGAGTAAGGTAGGGTTGCCGGCCAATAGGCTCTAATAGATCGAAGATATAGTGGCAGGAATTTAGTATTTAAAAGAAGGGATGCGACTCTATAATATAATATGTAGAGTTCAGTCTCTCAGGCAAACGGAACAAATTAGAGAGGATTCCCGGACCATGGCATCCGGATCACCCGCGCCTAGCAATGCAACAAGCGGCGCAGCAACTGTTGCGCCTTCGGCCCACGCCAACTACATTGAAGAAAAGTTGGAAAAAACAGGGACCGATGTTCAGGTGGTAGAGGTAAGCACCGCGATTTTAACAATGTTTGTGTTGGTGTTCGCCTATCTTCTGGCAATGGTCATTGTCGACCACTGGTTAGTGCCGGAAGGATTAGGTAGCGGAATCCGGACTTGTGCCCTGGTGTTCCTTTTCGGTTTTCTCGTCTTGTATGCGATCCGAAATTTGCTTCCACATCTGTTGTATCGCATTAATCCTGCATTTGCCGCATTAACCATTGAGCGGTCTGAGCCGTCACTCAAAAATAGCGTGTTGAATTTCCTCCTCGTGCGCCATACGTCGCGGAATGTTCCGGGGGTGGTAATCCGAGGAATGGAAAAACAGGCTGCGACGGGTCTTGCCCGTGTTGCCATCGACTCGGTGGTGGATCATCGACAACTTGTTAAGGGTGGCATTGTACTTGTTGTTGTCATTCTCTTTTGCGGACTTTACATGGTATTCTCGCCAAAGAACATGCTGCCGACCGTGGGACGGTTGCTAGTCCCCTGGGCCGATATTGAGCCCGTGAGGCGCATTCGTATCGATCGTGTGCAGCCTGGTAACAGCAGCGTGCTGTTCCGGTCTCATGTCACGGTATCTGCAGAAGTACACGGGCTTCGGGATGGTGAAATGGTTTTCCTGGTGTATTCGTCTCGTAGTGGTGGAACGGTTGATCAACGGATTCAAATGTTTCGTGCGGCAAACGAGACGGCCTATTCTTGTCAGCTTCCAGAAAGTGAGGGAGGCCTGGTAGATGATGTGAAATACCGGATTGAAGCGGGCGACTGTGTGAGCCGGACCTATCAATTAGATCTGATCACTGCGCCAAGCCTACAGGTGCAAAAGATTGAGTACCACTATCCTTCCTATACCGGACTGGAGAGCCGTTCCGTCGAAGGCGTTGGGGATATCAAAGCAATCGAAGGCTCCCGCGTGGTCATCCATGCCGAAGCCAACCAAGATATTTTCTCGGCAGCAGTGATTCTCCAGCGAGATCAGGGCGTGGAAGGGGATCGCAATGCGACACGCCCCATGATCACCCCCGTGTCGCCCCGATTGGCAACATGCCGACTGTTGTTGGAACGGTATACCGTCAGACAGCAGTCCATTCCCGAATTTACGGGTTACCATCTCCACCTCGCAACACCTACTGGAGCTGTAAATGAAAATGTGATTCGACATCGCATTGCGATCACTCGCGATCAGCCACCGGTTGTGGAAATTCTCCGCCCCGAAGAATCGCTTGTCGACGTTCCCGAGAATGGAGATCTTTTCTTCCAGGTCCGTGCCCGGGATCCAGATTTTAGTGTCGCAGAACTTTTTCTGGTCGGACGTCTTGATGATCGGACGCTCTTTGAAGAGGACCTGATCCAACACCACAAAGCCGGTGGTCAGCCGCATCGAGCAGCCTATCGCGAAGTGTTCCGTTTTTTGCCGCGGTCCTACCAGCTTGCATCAGGCCAACGTATCCAGGTGGTGGCGCGCGCTACGGACAATAAGCAGCCGCGGCCCAACGTCGTATTTTCTGAGCCGGTAGAGATTCACATTACGGCAGCGGATGAGAATCTCAGCGTTGATGCCGAAAAGAACAGTGAACCGTCCGGAGCGGATGATCCGCAGGCCGAGAGTCAGGACTCCGACACACCTGCCGGTGGCCAAGCCGGTGCTGAGGAATCATCGGCTGAGGAATCATCGGGTGATGAAGCAGGAGAGGCGGCTTCAAACCAGGATGGACAGGACGGAAACGATGAACGGTCAGAGCAGGCTGCCGGAAAGGGGGCCGCCGATGAGCCGGATGGTCAAACAGGTAACCAGGAGCAGCAGGCCGGTGGCAGTCAGGAGAAAGAGGGCCAGAGTGGTCAGACCACCAATCCGAACAGCAACAGCCCAGAGGGTGAGCCTCGTGGTGCAAAGGGTGCTCCCGACCAAGGGGGCGATGGCAATAAACCTTCCTCCAGCGAGGTGGGAAATGAGAGTGAAGGAAAAGTCGACAACGATGGGGAGGCTTTTGAGCAACTACGCGACTTCATCAAAAACGAATCATCTCACGAGGCAGAATCCGGCGCAAGTTCCTCCTCCGAGCCCACAGGCGATGGGGAAAAGCCTCGGGGCGAAAAAAGTCAAGAACAACCGCCCAGCTGTCCTCGTTGCCCGGGCGGCACATGACCGGGTCCCAACAAGCCCGGCGCTACGTGAAATAGCGGCGGTCAAGACTCTGGTCAGAGTCGACAACAAGGACAAGGACAAGGTAAAAGTCCAGGTCAAGGTGGAGATGGTCAACAAACGCCATCGGGACAGTCGGGACAGTCGGGCCAACAATCCTCTCGCCAAGGTGCAGGTCCATCGGGTCGCGGCGGCAAAGAAAATTCGGAACATGAAAAGCGAAGGCAGGGTGAGGGTGAATCGCAAGGTGAGCCATCACCGAGAGAAAAATCCCAATCCGCTTCCGATGGTGACAGTGACGCGGGAGCAAAGTCCTCGCGCGAGGAGGGTGGTGGTACTGGCAACGCAGGGGAGCAGCCACCATCCCCGCCTGAAGGTGCGGG
>JASMGX010000045.1:12124-22209 GCA_030751095.1 Pirellulales bacterium
CGAAAATCGCCGCAGATCGGGCAAACAAAATCGCAGCGAGCAGCAAGATAAGGAGCCGGCCGACAGCGGAGTCAGCAACCACGAATCAGATTCTGCAGAGGGAAAAGAGGGATCCCGGCATGGCAAAGGAGAAGAAGGTGGAGGTCAACAATCAAGTCAATCGGGCGAGGGAGCTGGCGGTAGTCATACACCTGCTCCATCCGGCAAGGGAGCCGCAAAAGAATCTGGATCTGGTGAGAGTGGGGATCGGGCCGGCAGTTCCGGCCAGACGGATCAGGCGACCGGAAACCATACGGCCGAACAGGGCGATGCAGATGAAGGGGATCGACAAGGCAATGCGCCACAGGAAGACTCAGATTCAAAAGAGAGCGGTCAAAGTGGTTCTTCGCAAGGAACGGATGGTCGCCCGGCTTCTGAGAATCAATCGCAGGGCCAATCCCCACAGAGTTCGCAACAGGGACAATCGGAGACAGGAGCGACAGAGGGTGAGGGTGCTCTCGGTGACAAAGCGAATGGCGACAATCGAGATATTGAGGATGGACCCGTTTTAGAACCGGGTGCCGATGCGCCAAATCTGGAGTATGCCCGTGAGACGACCGCACTGGTACTCGATTATCTGCAAGATCAATTGGACCGTGGTGGCATCGATCTGGAACTTAAGAAAAAGTTCGGATGGACAGATGAGGAATTTTCCGATTTTGTGAATCGCTATCGGCAGTTGATGCAGAGGACACAACAGTCTGGCGATGGGGGGCAACGGGCAGCAGCAGAATGGGAATCGGCCCTCCGTAGCCTTGGCCTAAAGCAACCGGGTCAGACAGTGCGACAGGGAAACATGCGGACTAAAAAGGCACACGGGTTACAAGAGACAAACCGCAGTCGACCGCCACAAGCCGAGCAAGAGCGATTTGATGCCTTTCGTAAGGATATTCTGAGCAGGTAACCTGGAAACAGAGAACGAGCTCATTCTAGTGGCTTTGGGTGAGTCGCTTCGTATCGCCTCAAAGAGTATCATACTGCGTCCGGTAATTTGCCTAGGGAAATTGCCGGTTAAAGATTTGCTTTCCCGAGGGAAGCCGCTGAAGAGGGCCACAACGGTTCTTCGTTGAATTGCAGTAAAGAAACCTCTGCGAGCAATCCTGGATGTATTTTTTCCCCCGCTACCTCGCTGCTTTTGATCCAAAGTCTGTTCCCCATCACTTTGTGGATGTTCTGATCATTGGTGGCGGGCTGGCCGGTCTACGGGCAGCGATCGAGATTGACCCTGAATTGCGGGTTTTGGTGATAACCAAAGATGCCTTAGAACAATCGAGTAGTGTGTATGCTCAGGGTGGCATTGCGGGGGCCATCAAATCGAGCGACTGCTTCGAAAGCCATGTGCAGGATACCCTCATCGCTGGCTGTAATCTCTGTGATCGGGAGATTGTGGAGATGGTGATCCGCGAAGCTCCCGACCGAATCGAGGAATTGATTCGTTGGGGCGCTTCTTTTGATGAGGAAGCAGGCGAACTGGCACTCGGTAAAGAAGGGGGGCATAGCCATCATCGCATCGTCCATGCCAATGGTGATGCAACAGGTGCGGAAATAATGCGGGTGATGGCGTGCTGGACCGACCAATTGCCTCATGTGGGGGTTTGGAAAAACGCGTTTACTTTGGATTTGCTCACCGACGAGGATGGTTGTCGGGGCGCTGTTGTTGCGAGACCCAACCTGGGTAACACCTTGGTCTGGGCCAAGCAGACCATTCTCTGTACCGGGGGGGCTGGCCAGCTTTATCGAGAGACGAGTAACCCAGAAGTGGCCACAGGTGATGGTATTGCTGTCGCGTTTCGTGCCGGTGCTCAACTGCGCGACATGGAATTCATGCAGTTTCACCCAACGATGCTTTATATCGCCGGGAGCAACCGTCGCCTGATCACCGAGGCAGTCCGGGGCGAGGGTGCGCATCTGATTGACTGTCAGGGAGAACGCTTCATGGGAAACTATGATCAGCGAATGGAATTGGCTCCCCGGGATGTTGTCTCTCATGCCATCGAATTGCAGATGCATAAGACGGGCCACCCCTGTGTTTATCTCGACATGAGTCATCTCGAGACATCCGTCATTCGCAGTCGTTTCCCAGGAATTGGTTTAGTTTGCAAAAAGTTTGGACTTGATATAGCAACAGATCGGATTCCCGTTCGTCCAGGCGCACACTATTTTATCGGGGGTGTCTCGGTCGACGATGAAGGTCGTACGACGGTGCCTCATTTATGGTCGGCTGGGGAGGTTACATCGAGTGGACTGCATGGGGCTAATCGTCTTGCCTCGAACAGTCTTTTGGAGGGGATGGTCTATGGTGCGCACGCTGGAGCGGCCGCCAGTCGAGAGGCGTTGACAATGGCCGATCAATTTCGTATCCCACCACTGGCCAATTGCAAAAGTTCGGAGCAGATTGCCACACTCGATATTGCCGATATCCGCAACTCTCTAAAAAGTCTTATGTGGCGTAAAGCGGGGGTCCATCGGTCACAATCCGGTTTGAAGGAAGCAGAAGAAACGGTCGAACAATGGTGCCATTACGTTTTGCCGCAACAGTTTTCTGATAGTGAAGGCTGGGAGTTGCAGAACATGCTGACAGTCGCCTATTTCATTATCACGGCAGCACTTGCTCGCGAGGAAACTCGAGGTGTTCACCAGCGGATCGATTTTGAAGAAACAAACGATTCTCTCTGGCGACGGCATCTGGAGTACCAACGCCAAATCGGTGAGCTCCATTAGACTTGATGGCTTGCCCGCAATTTCAGTCACTTACCCACAGTTAGTTCGATTGTCATTGATGGGACAGGTTGTGGCAATCGTCGATGAGTCTTGACATTATCCAATGAATTTATACATTTTTGTGTCAGAGTGTGGTCTTTTTTTACTGCGACAAGACCCGTTTTCCTGCCCTATGTTTCTAACGTTTTGGGACGCGGCCGAAGTTTCCCAGTCCCTTTTCCGCCTTCTTCACTTTTGTGCGGGTCGTGCGTTTGGAGTGTGGTGCTCGAACACGATGGAACATTCATGAACTGTGGAGTTTTGTAGATATGTCGAGTCAGAATGGCCAAAATGATCTGACAAAAGCCCCGATGATTGAAGCAGATGGCCTTTGCAAATTTTATGGAGATTTTGCAGCGGTGCGTGATGTCTCTTTCAAAATTTACAAAGGCGAAGTTGTGGCGTTCCTCGGGCCCAATGGTGCTGGTAAGAGTACGACGATGAAATTGCTCACCGGTTATCTTGCTCCCTCTTCCGGGAGTGCGCAAATAGCGGGCCACGATATGGCTACAGATCGACTTGCCGGTTCGGCCAGACTCGGTTACCTCCCAGAAAACGGCCCACTCTATCCGGAGATGACACCACTCGGTCTTCTGCAGTTTTTTGCCGAAGCGCGCGAGTTGCCCGCCGGGAAGACCGCAGAGCGTATTGATGCTGTCACCAATTTATGCGGTCTGCGAGATGTGCTGCGAAAACCAATAGGAAAATTATCAAAGGGCTATCGTCAACGTATCGGTATGGCTCACGCGCTGCTTCACGAACCCGATGTCTTGATCCTCGATGAGCCCACTGCGGGCCTTGATCCGAATCAGATTACGGATGTCCGCAACAGGTTGCGACAATTAGGAGAAGAAAAGACAATTCTGCTTTCGACACATATTCTTCAGGAGGTCGAGGCGATGGCGGACCGCGTCATCTTTATCCACAACGGATGTTTGGCTTTTGACGGTTTGTTGGATGAGTTGAGTTCGCAGGGTGAAAGCCTCGATGCCGTGTTTGCAAAAGTGACATCGGCGGAAATGCCCTGACTTTATCTCAGGTGAAGTAGAGCACTCCCGAAGTAGATCAGTACACAATAATAACGGACAAAGAAAACGATGGAACTTTTTGCCACCAAACTCTCATCACTGCTGGGTTTGTTCGGGATTGATATATTATTTCTCGCGCCCTTGGTGATTGGTTTAGCGGTGATTGCCTCCACGCGACGCTCCGCCTTTGCCGTCTTCAAGCGTGATTTCAGGGCGTACTTCACGAATCCAACAGGGTACGTGTTTTTGTGCCTTTTTGTCGCCCTTTCTTCCATCACCGCTTTCTGGAGCGAAGCATTTTTTAGCTCCAATTTGGCAAATCTGGATCAACTGAATCAATATATCCCGTTAATTCTGCTGATTTTCATTCCTGCAATCACCATGGGCATCTGGGCAGAAGAACGGCGACAGGGTACCGATGAACTTCTGCTGACGATGCCCGCAGCGGACTTCGACATTGTGCTGGGGAAATATCTCGGTGCGGTGGCGATTTATACGGTCTCATTGTTGTTTTCCGAGATTTGCAACTTTTTGGTGCTGATCAGTCTTGGCAATCCAGATCTGGGACTTTTCCTAGGAAATTACTTTGGCTACTGGGTCGTCGGACTCGCCATGCTCGCGGTCGGAATGGTTTCATCCTTCATGACCAGAAATCTTACCGTCGGATTTATTCTCGGCGTGGTGTTCTGTGCCCCGCTGGTAATTGCATCGTGGGCAGACATTGTGTTCTCGGACTCCGTGGCTCGAAAAATCTCGCAGTTCAGTATCTCGGCAAAGTTCTATGATTTTCAGAGTGGTGTGGTCAGTGCTTCGAGCCTGATCTATTTTCTGATGGTTATCACGGTAATGATTTATCTGTCGATGGTTCTTATTGGTCGTAGGCATTGGACGGGAGGTCGCGATCGGCCTTCAATGACGGGACATTATGTACTGCGAGTTCTCGCCCTCATTATTGTCGCTGGTAGTGTGAGTGTTGCAGCGGCAGCCTTGCATCTGTTTCGAGTGGATGTTACGAGCGAGCATCTCGGTTCGCTTTCGCCGCGATCGGTGCAACTTGTCAAAGACCTGACCAAAAAAGACGATCCTTATGTATTAAAAATCGAAGCCTTTGTCAGTCGGGATCTTCCCGAGGACTTTGTTCAGAAGCGGTTTAATCTCCTCTCCACATTGGAGGAGATAAAAGCGGTCGGGGGCAAGCGAGTGAAGCTTCGCATATACGATGGAATCGATATTTTTGGCGAACAAGCCAATCGGGCAGAAACACTCTACGGAATAAAAAAGGAGACTATGCTAACAACGCTACGTGGCGCAGCCACTTCGCGGGATGTTATTTTTGGAGTGGCCTTTGAATATGGTCTTGAGCGGGTGGTGGTGCCGTTTATGGGCGAAAGCCTCCCGGTGGAATATGAATTGATGCGGTCTCTTGCCACAGTCCTCCAGCAGGAGCGGATGACCGTTGCAGTTTTGAAGACCGATGCACAGTTGATGGTGCGGGGAGGGTTTTCCGGTCCCGGTTCGGGTGAGCAGCCTCTGATTCAGGAGTTAAAAAAACAATATAAGGTTGTCGAGATCGATCCGTCGCAACCGATTAGTGACCGGTATGACGTATTGCTCGCGGTGCAGCCCTCCTCACTCAACGAGCAGCAGATGCAGCATTTCATCGCTGCCGTCCAGAGTGGTCAAGCGACAGCTATCTATGAAGATCCCCTGCCAGTCACTTCTCCTGCCCCTGGAACGGACCAGCCAAAACAGCCTCCCGGTCAGATGGCACTCATGCGGCAACCGCCGGAGCCCAAAGGTAATTTGGCACCACTGTGGGATCTGCTGGGGATCAAGTTGGTGGGCGTCGCGCCAAAGCAATCGGGTTTTGGTTTGCCACAGGCCGCTGAGCAGGCGGCAATTGTCTGGCAGGATTATACGCCCCATCCAGAAGATGGTGAATTGCAAAATGAGTATGTCTGGATCACGCCCGCATGCAACGAATCGGGAGAGCCCTTTAATAATGACCAACCCATTAGCTCCGGATTGCAGAAATTACTTTTTCTTTACCCGGGTGCTATTGAGGATGTGGGCAGTGACGTAGGCCGTACATTTACGCCTTTGATTTCTCTGGGACGACGAACAGGCATTGTCCAATACAATGATTGCCTTAGCCGCAATCCTTTCGGTCAAGCTGGCCTCCGGTCACGAGAGGAATTGAAGCAATATGAAACATCGACCGAGGTTCCCTATGTGCTTGCGGCGGCAATTCATCTTGACGAAAAACCGGTCCCCCAATCCGAGGCGGCAGGAGATGCACCATTGCAATCGGAGCCGCCGGCAGCCGCGCCTGCTATCGATGTAGTAGTAGTAGCCGATGTGGATGTGTTGGCAGGAGTGTTCTTTCTGCTTCGTGAACGGGCTAATTTTTTCGACGAACGCTTCGCCAAATGGCAGGTTGACAATGTTCCTTTTGTCCTGAATGTTTTAGATAACTTAGCGGGAGATTCAAGATTTATCGACATACGAAAACGTCGTCCGCTACATCGGGAACTCACGGCAATCAAGCGGTGGGGAGATGAGGCAAAGTCAGATCGCGATAGCGCTAGAGAAAAAGCTCAGGGGAAGTTCAAGGAAATTTTGGATACCGAACAAGCGGCACTTGAAAAGATGTACGAGAGTCTCTCTGCAAGGACGGATATCAGTGTGCAGCAAAAGGAAGAAGAACTTGCCATGGCCCGGCGCAATGGCTCGGATCGCGTTGAGTCAAGAAAAGCCCAGTTGGACCGTGAGGAAAAGGCAGAATACCGCCAAATTGAAAATGAAATGGCGGCCAATATTCATCGTGTACAGGATAACTACAAAATATTGGCGGTCTTGTTACCACCAATTCCTCCTTTAATTATTGCTGTCTGCGTATTCTTTGTTCGACGATCGCGAGAAAGAGAATCGGTCCATGCAAGTCGGTTGAGATGATCGAACGGCTCGTACCGAAGAAATAGTGAAAAATAGCATTCCGTTTGAGGAAGCCTCCAGCAGGAATTGAAGTGACGATGAATGAGGATAGTAAAACGCTGTTGTTTCTTGCGATTGCATTCGTGAGCGCCATATTTGCTTTTACGGTGAGTCGTGAGGCACCTGAAAAGACGGCCGCTGATGAGGTGGGCAAGCCTCTGGTTGCTATTGAGAATCCATTGGATGTCACCCGGATGAAGATTATTCAGTTCGATTCCAATGAGGGACGGGCGAAACCTTTTGAAGTTGCCAAAGTCGAGGGTCGTTTTTCGATTCCGTCGCATGAGAATTATCCGGCCGATGAGAGCGATCACCTCGTTCGTGCTGTAACGGGTGTGAATAATAGAACCATTCTCTCAAGTGTTACCGACCAATCGGGCAACCATCATGATTTTGGTGTTTTGGATCCGGCGAATGATCAATTAGGAAAAGGGGCCGAAGGAGTGGGTACCCGAGTTACCTTGAGCGATGATGACGGTGCGGATCTGGCCGATTTCATTATTGGCAAAAAGGTGAGCGCCGCAGACGGTCAATATTACGTCAGGCAGGCTGGAAACGATCAAGTGTATACAGTGAATTTAACGCCCGAAGATCTATCAACCCAGTTTGAGGATTGGATCGAACGGGATCTGCTCAAGCTGAATCCCCTCGATCTAAAGACTGTTTCGATCAATGACTACTCGGTCATCACCCAGCAGCAGCCAGTGTTGGGCAGCGATGGCTTGCAGGTTGTCACGATCGTGCAGGGTGTTGATATGCAGTCCGATATCCAACTGCAATACGATCAGGAAGGTCTCGACTGGAAAATAAAACAATTGATTGCTTTTCAGAAAGGTGTGCCGGAGGAAAAGAAATTGACCGAGGATGAGGAACTCAACAAGCAGCGTCTGGATGAAATGAAACTGGCATTGGACGACTTGAAAATTGTCGATGTTCATCGAAAACCGGAGGGTCTCGGCAATAGTCTTGCAAAATTCATTCAGAGCAACCCCCAGGCATTCAAAAGTCTGGAGGAGCATGGGTTTTTCTTCCGAATGGTGCCAGCATCGAGTGGCGAAAAACAAAATGTGTTGTTATCCAATAACGGCGAAGTGAGTGTGGGGATGGCCGGTGGGGTGGAATACGTCCTGCGATTTGGCAATGTTGCCGGCACAGAAAAGGCAAGTGAAGAAAGTGAACTACCAGCGGGCGAGGCCACAACGGCCGCCTCCGGGGGTGGAACAGTTTTGCGGAACCTTATGGTGATCACACGATTTAACGAGGCTCTCCTTGAAGTGCCCGATTACCAGGAGGTGCCTCATGAAACTCCTCCCGAACCCACAGCCGGGGAAGCTGCAAAAACAGATCAGGACCAGCCTACGGCTCAAGTAAATGTGGCAGAAGATGAGGAGCCTGCACTGCAAAACGGTGCGGGAGAGAGTGCTGAAAAATCAAAAGCTAGTGGGCCCAGCGAAGCAGAAGGCAATGAAAAACCTGGCGAGCCTGAAGAGAAACAGGTTTCTGAAGAGGCAGCAAAAATATCTTGGCAGGAGAAGAGGGAACAGATAATCCAGAATAACGAGAAGAAGAAGAGGGAATACGAAGAGAAAATTGCCGGAGCAAAAAAACGTTCTGCGGAACTCAATCGCCGATTTTCAGATTGGTATTATGTGATTCCGGATGACACGTATCGGAAAATCCACCTGACGATCAAGGATGTCATCAAAGAAAAAGAAAAACCGGGTGAGAATCAGGGCGACACTTCTCTACCATCGCCCGGCAAACGGGATCCGCTTGATCAACTCAAAGATATTGTGCCACCTCGAGTCCCGCAATAGAGGGGCAATGCGAGTGGCGGCCGATTCATCCACTCATCTTTCGCCGGTCAAAGAAACGCTCTGCCTTGCCTTCAAATCGAGGAAGAGTGCCGATCGGAACGGCAGCGACTTCAATGTTTAGTCCCAGTCGTAACTGCAACTCGGCAGCAATGCGATCGGGGGACTGTTGGCGATCTTCTACCTCTACCTGTAATCGATCGAGTGCACCTTCTCGCTGCGCAGTGATGCGGTATTCTGCGACCTCTGGAAAGTTGCGTATTACCTGTTCCACGGAACTGGGGAGAATATTGACGCCCCGTATAATCAGCATGTCGTCTACTCGGCCAAGCACGCCTCCTTCCAGGAAGACAAAACGAATGTTTTCGTCTTGGGCGGACCATCTCGGCCGCACAAGATCTCCGGTTCGGTAGCGGATCACCGGATTGCCCGCCCGCCCCAGGGTCGTGAGCACCAATTCAGAAAGTTCTCCTTCTGCCGCAGGAACTCCTGTTTCGTAATTGATAAATTCGGCCAAAAATTCAGCTTCGTTGACGTACAGACCGCCACCTTCCAGGGTGCCATATCCCCAGGGACCAATCTCTGTAGCGCCGCTGTGATCGAGTACCCGGGCATCCCATGCGGTCTCGATTTGATTCCGAACACTCACAATCGACCCACCAGGCTCCCCGGCGACTACAATCGTGCGGATGGATAGTTGCCGAAGGTCGATCCCCACCTCACTTGCAACCTCCGCCATTCTCAGGGCATAGGAGGGTGTACAAAAAAGGCATGTTGCCTCCAAAGTCTCCATCCTCTCGAGTCGTGCATGCGTCGAAAGGCCGCCACCGGAGATGCCGAGGCAACCCCGTTGCAACACCGCATCGAAGGCGGACCAGAAGCCAATGAAAGGGCCAAATGAGAAAGCCAGCATGCAGACATCCCCACTGGTGATTTTCGCGGCATCCAAAACATATTGCCAGCCTTCAATCCACCAGTGCCAGTCTTCCGCAGTGTCCAGAACGATCAACGGGCGACCACGCGTGCCGGACGTTTGGTGGAACCGGGTATAGCGCGTCCGTTCAAAGGTTCGGTTTGCTGCCCATCCATCCTCATCCTCACCGACAATTTCCGTCTTTGATGTATAGGGGAGATTGCCTAACTGATCGAGTGATGCAAGCTGCGGAGCGACTCCGGAGAACTTGTGCGCGTAGAAATGGTTTGTAGGGAGCACTGCTCCCAGCAGATCATTCAGTCGTTGGAGTTGGTGCTGCTCGAGGGAGTCACGATCGAGTCGCTGCATCGATTGGCGGTCAACAGAAGAATCCATGGCAGTCAATGTAGCCGATGGTCATTCATTCGGGAATAAGCCGCCGAGGAGTCACCTTTGGAAGTATGCCAGTCTAGAAGCGGTTCGTCATTGAATGCCGACTAGATCAAACCCAATCACAAAAATTCCGATGTCGATGAA
>JASMGX010000460.1 GCA_030751095.1 Pirellulales bacterium
GTACCACGGATGTTATTTATAACCAAAGTTGCTAACGCGTCTCCTTCTATATCTTCTGCAATTATCAAAAGAGGTCTTTTAGTCTTTGCAACTTTTTCAAGTAAAGGTACTATCCCCTTTACACCTGATATTTTTTCTTCGTGTATTAACACATAGACATCCTTCAACTCCACCTTCATATTATCTTTATCTGTTGCAAAATGAGGTGATAAATATCCACGGTCAAACTGCATACCTTCGACTATCTCAACATCCGAATCAATACTCTTTCCCTCTTCAACAGTGATAACACCATCTTTACCCACTTTTTCCATTGCGTTTGCTATCATCGTGCCTACTTCACTGTCGTTATTTGATGCAATGGTTCCTATGTTGGCAATTTCTGCCTGATCTTTAATTCCTTTACTCATGGTCAGAAGCTTTTCCACCACTGTATCAACTGCTATCTTCATTCCGCGGTTAAGTGCAACAGGGTCTATACCAGCCGAAACACACTTTAAACCATTAT
>JASMGX010000461.1 GCA_030751095.1 Pirellulales bacterium
AGCTGCCTACAAAGATGTAAATGTGGTGGTGGACATCGTGCACAAGGCTGGGTTGTCCAAAAAAGTCGCCCGCATGTGCCCTCTTGGGGTGATCAAAGGCTGATTTTGTCACACCTTGACAACCATTTGTTCGCCTGTATACTATGCTGGCTTGTAATTGGGGCCGTAGCTCAACTGGTTAGAGTACCGGACTGTCGATCCGGACGTTGCGGGTTCGAATCCCGTCGGCCTCGTTCGCATCAAGGCTTGTCAGTGGTTGACAAGCCTTGACTATCTTGGCCAATTCCAAAGACTTACGACTCGCACCGTGGGTACTGTTCATAGTCACCGAGTATTGCCAGTCCTTGCCGTCGTTTGCTGCATTTTGACCACCGAAGCCAGAAATTAAGCGCCTTTTTGCCTGGGAGTGATCAGTACCCGTCGCCACCAGTTCTTGTTGCTCGACCTCAGCCAAAGCTGGTAGGTTCTCCAAATCATTGGCCAACTCGCCTAGAACGGTGTGCGTGTA
>JASMGX010000462.1 GCA_030751095.1 Pirellulales bacterium
TGTGATGCGAGATACCAACGATGGCCGAATCTAGCGGTGTTCTTATATTGTCTTTATCCTTCGCATTCACATCCACACCATCTGCTAAGTGCTTTTTAATGGCTTCGACGTGTCCTACACGTGCAGCGATGTGAATTGATTCTCCGGCATCAAACCAATCACCCGTCTTGCCGCCGTGCTTGCGGAGGAAGTCGGCGATTTCGGGTTGATGGGGATAGAAAGTATGATCTAGCGGTGTGAGATGAGGATAATGTTCACCCCTCGCATTCACATCCGCACCAGCAGCGATTAAGAGTTCGATGATTTCCTTTTGGGCCGCAACATCTTTATTAGCCGCCGTTGTTTCACCAACTTTCACTCGAACCGCATTATGCAAAGCAGTAGCACCCGCAAAATCCTTCGCATTCACATCCACGCCAGCAGCCAAGTGTTTTTTTACGGCTTCAACATTACACTCAACAGCAGCTACGAAAATTGAGATGTCTGCTGTCGGCGGTTCTGGTTTTT
>JASMGX010000463.1:0-238 GCA_030751095.1 Pirellulales bacterium
TGGAACCACAACCCTGCTGCGTTCAAGTGGTGGAGCGGGTTGGTTTAGTTGCCTTCAGCTTTCAATTCTTCACCCGTCTTGCCGCCGTGTTTGCGGAGGAGTTCGGCGGTTTCGTCAGTGTCATTTGAGTTTTCTGGATGAATGGCAACATCTAATGGTGTTTCGCCATCAACATCTCTAGTATTCACATTCGCACCTTTTTCAATTAGAAGTTCACCGATTTCCTTTTGTCCATACT
>JASMGX010000463.1:248-507 GCA_030751095.1 Pirellulales bacterium
ACTCAGCCGCATTATGCAAAGGAGTCCAGTCATCAACAATCGCATTAACATCCGCACCAGCAGCCAAGTGTTGTTTGACCACTTCGATGTCTCCTTCTTTTATAGCTTCGGCAATTGAGATGTCTGGTGCTTTGGCTGTCGGCGGTTCTGGTTGTGTCTGCTGCCGAAATGGCAAAGGGGGCATGGGAACGCCCTTGTGCCATGATTGGGGGCGAAGCATAAGGTATAGCGGTCTCAAGGTGTTGATGTAGTCATCGCT
>JASMGX010000464.1:0-261 GCA_030751095.1 Pirellulales bacterium
GCTTTTAGTTGCACGTACAGGTCGGATGGTGCCTCGTCGAAATACTTAAATAGCGCTGGGCACAACTATCCCTCCTGGTCTGCGTCCTGCCAGAGATAAATGTTGCCATCTAGTTCCTCTCGCACCGGGTGGAGGTGCAAGTCTGCGCCCGGAAATGGAGGCTCTTTGACCAATTCTGCCTGAGCGTCGTCAAACACCCAAAGCCCTTCCCATCGGTAGGGCTTGATAACCATTATTGAGTTTTGAGGCATCATGGTAATC
>JASMGX010000464.1:271-507 GCA_030751095.1 Pirellulales bacterium
TAGAACATCCCTCACCGCCCACACCGGGGATTAAAAGTTAAATGACAAGTTCATTGTATTAAACTGGCACAAACCAGCCAAACATTGAAGGTGACGTGGGCAAAGGTGAGGCCAGGCGGCCACGACTTGTTGGCGGCTATTCTGGCTTGACGATCTTTTCTCCGTACATCTTGACTAGAGTGCTGACAACGCAGTTTGCCAAATGTTTATTGCCACGTTGGTTCGGATGGAGCCCA
>JASMGX010000465.1 GCA_030751095.1 Pirellulales bacterium
CCGAGGTTCCAATATCAATGCCAAGCAGGTACGCCATGTCGCATCCTCTATAAGTGAAAGCCGCGCGATACTACCTCCGCAACCCGCAGTCGCCAAGCCGCGCGCCGAAATCCGGGCACGGCTTGCCGCTTGCGGCTTAACGCACGCGGCAAATATCGCGCTGTCCGATCCAACCGTTGACTAGCCTCGCCGTCAACGATATCCTTCACGCATCACTGACGCCCCCTTCGTCTAGTGGCCCAGGACGTCGGATTCTCAGTCCGAAAACAGGGGTTCGACTCCCCTAGGGGGTACTTGTGCGTTTTCGCAGGGTTCCACACCGACAGGGACCATCGCGTCATCTTCTGAAGCTTCGGCGGGATGCCGCGGCGGCGAGTCATTCGTCAGGGTAGGCGACCGCATTCACCTTTCACGACGATGACATTGCTTAGCTCATCATCGTAGACGAATTGCCGCGAGGCCTTGCTTTGAGTGCCTGAGACACTTTGCGGCTCGGAGACGGATC
>JASMGX010000466.1 GCA_030751095.1 Pirellulales bacterium
CAGGCGTAAGAGAGCCAATTATTGGTGGATCTGGACAAATTTCTGGTAATTTTACATTTCAATCAGCCACTGATCTTGCTTTGTTATTAAGATCTGGAGCATTACCTGCACCGTTAAATATTATTGAAGAAAGAACAGTCGGCCCTGATTTAGGACAAGATTCCATCGATTCTGGTATTTTATCTCTGATAATAGGCTTTATCTTAGTGGTGCTATTTATGATTTATAAATACAAAATTTTTGGATTGATAGCAAATTTTGCATTAATAATTAACTTATTTTTGCTTATTGGCATTCTTACTTTGTTTGAAGCAACATTAACTCTTCCTGGAATAGCAGGTATAATTCTTACAGTTGGTATGGCTGTTGATGCCAATGTATTAATCTTTGAAAGAATTAAAGAAGAAATTAAAAATGAAAAAAATTCTATTATTGCTTTTGATTCGGGTTATACAAAATCTAGAACAACAATTCTAGATGCTAACATAACAACTTTAATTGCAG
>JASMGX010000467.1 GCA_030751095.1 Pirellulales bacterium
TGTAGTTAGGGGTTTCTTTCGTAACCACCACGTCGTGGACATGGCTTTCTCGTAGACCGGCGGCGGTAATTTTAATAAAGGTCGAATTTTTCCTCAATTCCTCGATATCTTTTGCTCCGCAATAACCCATTCCCGCGCGTATTCCTCCTAGCATTTGGTATACCGTGAAGGCAATTCCTCCTCGATAAGGAATTCGTGCCTCGACTCCTTCAGGAACTAGTTTGCTGTCTGAAAGTTCAAGTTCCTGAAAATAGCGGTCACTAGACCCCTGGCTCATAGCTGCTATAGAGCCCATTCCTCGATACTCTTTATAGCTTCTTCCTTGATAGAGAATTTTTTCGCCGGGGCTTTCTTCAGTGCCAGCAAAGAGTGAGCCAATCATGACAGAGTGTGCTCCGGCGGCAATGGCTTTGGTAATATCGCCAGACAGTTTGATGCCGCCGTCTGAAATGATAGGGATATTTTTCTTTGATGCCACTTTTACACATTCTGCAATAGCGG
>JASMGX010000468.1 GCA_030751095.1 Pirellulales bacterium
GGTGGCGTATCTGACTATAATGAACAACAATGGAAATGTTGTAAGTTTTTGTAGTAAGGTTGATTTGTTCCCCGACTCATACATACAGAATCACACTGTTTTTGTGGGTTAAAATGAAGGTGGAGCGGGTGATGGGAATTGAACCCACGTGTCCAGCTTTGACACATGGCAAGCGTGCACGACTTAAACTAGAGCGCCAGCCGAGCGGCTGCTTAGATTCGCTCAAATTGAGTAAGGGGCGCGGCGTTTATAGGTGCGCAGGCCATTGGCCTCAGTGTCGTTGACGAAGCTTTCTCTCTTCGGGTCGAAAGCAACCTTCCGCCCGAGCTTCCAGCTAATTGCAGCTGCGAAGCAGGCCATGTGACCGTACCGAACAGCGGTTGAGTTGCAGACGGGTTGCTCGCGGGACTTTACACAATCCAGAAAATTCCGGACGTGCAGGGCCGGATCAGTGCCGCGGATCTGGTTCTTGAGTTTCCCCTCAAGAAGTTTTGGATGGC
>JASMGX010000469.1 GCA_030751095.1 Pirellulales bacterium
ATCGGGAAATTGCAAAAGCAGTCGGCAAAAAACTTCGCGAGCATGTCGATGATATCGAACTGGTCTCGCAAAACGAAATTATTGATTGGCTTGATGAACACCAGTTAAAATCCCTTGGCGAATTCGGAAAAGCCATGGATGCGGATTTGGTCGTTTCCATCGACGTGGGTGCCTTCAAGCTTTATCAGGGCAAAAATATGCTGCAGGGCACCGCTGCTGCTGAGGTTGAAATATACAATGTCAAGGAGGATCAGATTGAATACACGCTCGATCCGATCGATACCATTTACCCACCCGAAAACGGCATCCCTTTCAACCTAGCGCACCAGAAGAGCGAAGAAAAACGCTTCCGGTACAAATTTGTCAATGTGCTTGCCGATCAGATCAGCCGCAACTTCTACTCGCACGACTCGCGGGAGTCCTTGAAGCTCGATCGCTTCTACTCGGAATAGTGTACGCGGATGCGGGTACACGCGTCCGACTTGTCCGAGCGGCTCGTT
>JASMGX010000046.1 GCA_030751095.1 Pirellulales bacterium
GCCGGCGCGCGGAAGGCTCGCGTATCGATTCGCAGAACGAAGGACGACGTGGAAATCGAAGTTGAAGATGATGGCTGCGGTTTCGATGTTTCTCAAGCTCGACGTTCTGGTGCTGCCGACGGTGGATTTGGGATCTTCAGCATCCGCCAGCGTATGGAAGTTCTAGGGGGAAGCCTTACAATTGATACCGATCGAGAAAGTGGGACTTGCCTCGTCCTGACGGCGCCGCTTTCTCTAACCGATGAACCCGAGCAGGTCGCCCCGATCAACGGAGTGGATGATGAGCATTAGAATTCTAGTGGCCGATGACCACAAGATTTTTCGTGACGGGTTGCGCAACCTCCTGGAGCAGCAAGAGGACATGAAAGTCGTTGGCGAAGTGGATAACGGGCGAGCGGCCGTGGAATTGGCGTGTAGGCTTGCGCCACACGTGGCCATTTTGGATATTGGCATGCCCGAGCTAAACGGCATCGACGCCACGAAGAAGCTGTTGGCGGATGCGCCGAACGTCAAAGTGATCGCGTTGTCGATGCACTCTGACCGGCGTTTCGTCGAGGGAATGCTACAGGCAGGCGCGGTCGGTTATTTGCTGAAAGACTGCGCCTTTGACGAACTGGCCCAGGCCGTGCGTACGGCGGTTGCCGGTCAAGTCTACTTGAGCCCCGCGATCAGCGGTGTTTTGGTTGCTGATTATCTGAAGAAATCGGCGGCCACAACGGCCGACGACAGCGATGTACTGACGAACAGGGAACGAGAGGTGCTTCAGCTCTTGGCCGAGGGACATAGTACAAAAGCAGTCGCTCTTCGCCTTCAAGTCAGCGCGAAGACCATCGAAACGCATCGCCAGCGGATCATGACCAAACTGGATCTTCACAGCATCGCCGAACTCACCAAGTACGCCGTTCGTTCCGGCATCACTTCCGTCGAACAATAGCACGCCAGCTAGTGGCGTGCGGCCCCCGCACGGCCCGGTTCACCTTCAGGTCACGTCGAAGGTGGACGTTCTTGACGCGCCGCGTCGCAAAACGTTGAGCCCCGCGTCGAAGCGGGATCATAAAGCGCGGTGAATGCGACTGGAAACCAAGTCGCCGACGAAACGAGTCGACCTGTTCGACATGATCGAGCGACTCGTTGTCGTTCTCCCCGCGGAGGCGATCCACAAACGAAAATCGATCGACCACGCCGACGGAACGCCTGGTGCTGAATATCGTTGACCCGCCGGCGTCCGTTGTCGATACTGAAGCTGACCACCGGCAACCTCACCCAGAACAAGCCAGCCATTGGAGAAACCCAATGCTCTCCCAAGCCACCGGGTACCATTCCCAGCCCGGGGAATTAACGGTCTGTTTACGACACAGAATCGCCACACTTATCCTTGCCGCATTTGCGGCCTTTCTGTCAATAATCGCGTCCCATAAAGCATTTTGTGCCAATCGTCGTGGTCTGCCTAATATCATATTGATCCTTGCCGATGATCTTGGCTACGCGGAACTCGGTTGCTACGGGCAGAAAAAAATCCGCACGCCCAATCTCGATCGACTCGCCCGGGAGGGAATGCGGCTGACGCAGTTTTATTCTTCAGCGCCTGTCTGCGCGCCGGCCCGATGCTGCCTCATGACAGGAAAACATGCAGGCCATGCGATTATCCGCGACAACGACGAACGGCAGCCGGGTCCTTTTGGAGATGCTTTTGGGGGCCAATACCCGCTGCCGGAAGGTTGTGTGACGATTCCCACGCTGCTTGGTGCCATTGGCTACCGGTGTGGGGCATTCGGAAAGTGGGGCCTCGGGGGTGTCGGCACCTCGGGCGATCCGCTAGAGCAAGGTTTTGATCGCTTCTTCGGGTACAACTGCCAGCGGCACGCGCACAATCTCTACCCCCGATATCTCCTCGACGATCAGAAGAAAAGAGTGCTCTCTGGCAATACGCGCGGTCGCTCAGGAGCGGTCTACGGCCCAAAAGTCGTTGCCGATGAGATGCTCCGCTTCATCCGTCAAAACAAGGACCGCCGCTTCTTTGTCTATTACGCCTCGGTCCTTCCCCATCTGGCACTGCAGGCTCCGGAAGAGGAGATCGCCGCTTACCGTGGCAAGTGGCCCGAAACACCGTACACGGGGAAGGCGTATCTGCCGCACCCGACGCCCAAGGCCTGCTATGCGGCAATGGTCAGTTTTCTCGACAAACAAATCGGGCGGATGATGGGGTTGCTCGAAGAACTTGGGCTTGCAGAGAATACAGTCATCCTCTTCACCTCCGATAACGGGACCGCCTCAGACCGACGACAGGTCGATGCAGCATTTTTTGCCAGCGTCGGTCCGCTTCGGGGATTGAAGGGCTCGCTGTATGAAGGGGGGTTGCGGGTCCCTTTAGTCGCCCGCTGGCCGGGGCATATTCCCCCAAACAGCACTTCGGCGCATCTCTCGGCGGGATATGACCTGCTGCCGACCCTTTGCGGCATTGCCGGCATCGAGCCGCCTGCCGATTGCGACGGGATCAGTTTTCTGCCGACCCTCACCGGCCACGGGGAGCAGCAGGAGGAGCACGCGTACCTCATCTGGGATTTTCCGGGATATGGGGGCCAGCTTGCGGTGCGGTCGGGCGACTGGAAGGGGGTTTGGCCGCATCAGCGCCGCCGTCCACCGGGCACGTTCGAACTCTATCATCTTCGTCGCGATCCGGCCGAAGAAGACAATGTTGCCGACTCGAATCCGATCGTTGCGGCGCGGCTTGAGCATCTTTTAAAGGCGGCGCGGCAGCGGCCCGAGGCGGCCGCTTTTCGCTTTGGCAGCTATGACGCGCAGGGTGCACGTGAATAATTCCGGACCGGTTAGCGATAGTCGCGAGAGCGGGTGCCGAGGTTGTTGCTCAGGTTTGCGCAAACGTCGGTGTTAAGATCGGAGTCAATATCGGAGTCAATATTTGCGACAAGATCAGCACCGAGAACTTGGAGGCG
The DNA here is from genome assembly GCA_030751095.1 of Pirellulales bacterium. Lineage (GTDB taxonomy): Bacteria > Planctomycetota > Planctomycetia > Pirellulales > UBA7805 > UBA7805. Next base: position 2,955 of record JASMGX010000046.1, read on the forward strand.
ATCGACGACTAGGTGCGTTACACCATCGTTCCGCTCCACTCGGCCGCGGGCGATGAGTGCGGCGGCCGAGTTGACAATCGTGCGAAACCGATTCGTGGTGTTCGCGTGGAGGATCAGATTGGCAGTGCCGGACTCATCTTCGATCGTGATGAATGTAATCCCGCCCGCGGTGACGGGTCGCTGGCGACCGAGTACCAGCCCGGCCACCTCTGCGCGGCGAAGGTGTGGATGGTCCCCGAGTCGGTCGAGGCAAAGAATCCCTCTGGCAGAAAGTGCGGTGCGGAAAAACGAGATCGGGTGTCCGCGAAGCGAGAGCCCCTGGGTCTGGTAGTCGGCCAACACCTGCTCCGCTTGGCTGATCGCCGGCAGCTCGGTGCAGAGATCGTCATTACATTCGGTTTGCCCGAAGAGGGGATAATCCCGCTTCGAGGATTCCTGGGCCAGGGCATTCCAGAGTGCGGTGCGGCGGTCGATGTTGAGCGAGAGAAAGGCGTCGGCGCAGCTCAAGCGGATCAGCTTGGCCCGGCCGAGCCGGGTCCGGGCGACAAAGTCTTCAAGCGACACATAACCGGGCCGCTGTCCCGGCCCGCTGCGGGCCGCGACGATAGTTTTGGCAACTTCTGGAGAAAGCCCGGCGATGGTTCGCAATCCGAGTCGCAGCGCGGCGGCGCCGCCGCTCTTGTCCGTTTCGAGGGTGCAGTCCCACTCGCTGTGGTTCACATCGGCCGGCCGCACCGAGACGCGATGGCGTCGGGCCGAGCGGATGAGCTGCGCGGGGGCATAAAATCCCATCGGCTGGCTGTTGAGCAGGGCGGCGGTGAAGGCGGCCGGGTAGTGGTGCTTCAGGTAGGCCGAGACATAGACCAGAAGGGCAAAGCTGGCGGCATGGGATTCCGGAAATCCGTAGAGGCTGAAGCTGCGGAGTTGCTCGAAGAGTAATTGGCAATATTGCTCGCTATAACCCCGCCTGCGCATGCCGTCGATGAGCTGTGTGCGAAAAGGATCGATCGATCCATCGCTTCGCCAGGCCCCCATCGCCCGACGCAGCGCGTCGGCCTGGCCGGGCGTAAAACCAGCCGCGACCATTGCCAGTCGCATCGCCTGTTCCTGAAAGAGCGGCACCCCGAGGGTTTTTTCCAAAACCTTGCGGACCTCCTCGCTCGGATACTCGACCGCTGCTTTTTTGTGACGTCGCTGCAGGTAGGGGTGTACCAAGTCTCCCTGGATCGGACCGGGCCGCACGATCGCCACTTCTATCACCAGATCGTAAAAACAGCGGGGCCTGAGTCGGGGCAGCATGCTCATCTGGGCCCGGCTCTCGATCTGGAAAACTCCCACCGTCTCGGCCTTGCTGATCATGTCGTAGACCCCGGCATCTTCGGCGGGAATATTGGCCAGGGTCAAGTTCCGAGACCAGTGCCGCTCGATGAGCGCAAAGCATTTTCGGATTGCCGTAAGCATGCCGAGCGAGAGGCAGTCGACTTTCAGGATGCCGAGTTCGTCCAGATCATCTTTGTTCCACTCGATCACCGTGCGACCGGGCATGGCGGCATTTTCGATCGGGACCAGTTCACAAAGCGGGCCGCGGGTCATGACCATGCCCCCCACGTGCTGCGAAAGGTGACGGGGAAATCCGACGAGCGGTTCGGCCAGGGCGACCAATTGGCGACCGAGCGGGGATTGGGTGTCGAGACCGGCCTCGGAGAGTCGCTCGGCCAGAGTTTTTTTCTCTTTGGGCATTGCCCGTTCGATTCGCTTTGTCAGCCGGTCGATGTCCGCTGGCATCATCCCGAGTGCCCTCGCAACATCGCGGACGGCCGAGCGGACGCGATAGCGGACCACCACGGCGGTCATGCCGACCCGCTCCCGGCCATATTTGCGGTACATGTACTGCAACACCTCTTCGCGGCGCTCGTGTTCAAAATCGACATCGATATCGGGCGCTTCGTTCCGCTCGCGGCTCACAAATCGCTCAAAGAGCAAATCCATTCTCTCCGGGTCGATTGCCGTAATCCCCAGACAGTAGCAGACGACGGAATTGGCCGCCGATCCGCGACCCTGACAGAGGATGCCGCGATGGCGTGCAAAGCGGACCAGGTCCCAGACGGTGAGGAAGTAGGCTTCGTAGCCAAGTTGCGCGATCAAGTCGAGCTCGTGCCGGATGCGCCGGTCCGCTTGTTCCGTGATCCCATCGGGATAACGTTGCCGCGCACCGCGCATCGTCAGTTCGGTCAGGGTCACGATCGGGGTCGACCCCGGAGGCACCAGCTCCTGGGGATATTCGTAACGGAGCTCATCGAGTGAAAAATGGCACGCCTCGGCGATTTGTTGGGTCCTCTCGATCGCTTGCGGCGCGTCGGAAAATAGCGCGTTGATTTCCGCAACGGGACGAAGATGGCGCTGCGCGTTTGCAGGCAGGTGCTCGCGGATCTGATCGACCGACTTGCCGAGGTGCGTGGCGGTGAGTACCTCATGCAGCGCCAGGCGGCTCGGATCGTGGTAATGGATATCGCCGGCGGCTAAGAGTGGAATGTTTGATGCGTGCGAGAACTGCTGGAGCTGCGCTAGTTTTCCTCGATCGTCGCGGCCGAGGTGCAACTCCGCAAGCAAACTGGTCCGGTCGCTGAAAATGTCCCGGTAACGGCCAAGGGGCCGGAGCAGGTGGTCCGAATCGCGGGACAGATGTTTTGGAGAGATTGCGGCCCAAAGCCCCTCGGCATGTGCGGCAATGTCGGCCAGCAGGATCTTGCAGTCCCCCTTGGCCGCGCGGCGGCGGCCAGAAGTGATCAGCCGTGCCAGGCGGCCGTAGCTTTTGCGGTCTTTGGCCAGTAGGACCACAGGCGGGGCATCGTCGGGCGCAATCTCGGCGCCAATCATGAGCTTCAGGTCTGCCTCTTTTGCCGCGCGGTGCGCCCGTACCACACCAGCTAGAGAATGTTGGTCGGTGATCGCCAGCCCGCAGTATCCGAGCTCTGCGGCCCGCGCGACGAGCTCTTCCGGGTCCGAGGCCCCAACGAGGAACGAAAAGTTGGTTTTGCAGTGGAGTTCGGCGTACGGCATTGGCGAGGTCAATCGAATTCTCCATGCAGAAACCACACCCCGTCCCCGTGGCGGCGGAATAGCCAGAACCGCTGCCGCCCGGCCGTCTCCACGCGGTAGTAATCGCGAAAAATCTGCCGGATACCGCTTCGTCCCCGCCAGGTCGATTCGATCCGTTCCGGGCCTGCTGAGAGAGAAACTTCCTGCGTCTGTCCTTGATATTCAAACTGGAGTGGGCGACCGACCCGGTCGAGGACGATCTTGTGCAGCGGTAGCGGCACCGGTTCCAGCCAGAGGGGGCGAAAACGAAAGGTGGCCGGGTCGATTTGTCGGCCCGTTGTTCCGCCCCGCTTAGCGCGGGTGAGCGGCCTTAAGCGGCTGGCCCGCTCGGGAATGGGATCGCATCGCAGCTCGGGGCGAGCTACAGCCGTGTGCCCGAGGCGGCTGCTGAGCCGTTCGATCCAGCGGCTCAGTGCATGGGGCGAAGGATTGTTGCGCTTTTGGCCGACAACGTCCCGGTGCGTATCAAACCATTGTTTCTGATGCGATTCGCGGCGGGCGGTGTCGGTAACCACAAGCCGGACGGAGCAGACCGCATCGCGGATCGTGTGCCTCTCGAGATGGAGGCGGATCAGGCAGGCCAGATGCCCCGGATCCGGACATGCCCGGTAGAGATGGAGGGGAATGTTTTGCGGCCCGAGCGAGTGCAGTCCCAACTGGCAGGTGAGACCGAGCGGTACCTCGCCACGGGCAGAGAGCGTATCGGTAATTTGCACAGCGAGCCGGCAACAAATCTCCTGAAGCAGATCGATCCGGTCTGTGGGAAATTCCAACATCCACGTTGCCGAGGTGGGCGCCTGATGGTCGAACAGTTCTAGGACCTCCTCGCACTGGCCGGTCGCCTGATCGAGCCGTCGCAGCAGGGATGGGCCAAAACGGGCGGTGAGCTGATCGCGAGGCAGGGCAGAGAGTTGGGCGATGTTGTCGATGCCGAGCGAGGCGAGGGAGCTGATCGTTGGTGCTGCAAGGCGAAGCGCGGCGAGCGGCAACGGCCCGAGGGCTGCGAGCAGCGGTTTGCCCGGGGCTACAATCTGACCCTCCGCTACAATTTGACCCGCCGCTACAATCTCACCGGTCGCGGAGCGGCGCGCACCCGCCTCGGTGCGGTCGGTCCGGAGGGTTTTGGCCTCTCGCCTCGCGAGGGCCCAGGCCGCCCCGATCGTATCGGCGACTGCGATGCCAACGGCTAAAGAGCGGTTTGCCAGTCGCCTTGCCAACTGCTGCGCCAAGGCAGCTTCGCCTCCGAACAGGTGGGCCGCTCCGGCGATTTCCAGCAACAGGGCATCGTGGGCTGTCTGATCGGTCTGCTGCTCGCCCCGTTCTTTACGGTCGGTCGGCTCGATGGCCACATAGGGGCTGAATTGCTGGCACCAGCGGGCCAGCTTTTCGATCGCCTCTCTGTCGCACACTGTCGATGTTCTTGCTCCGCCGCTTTCATTCCCTCTGCGTTGCTCCTGGGGTCCCTCGGGAAACCAGAGGCAGAGGTAACGCTTCGAAGAGTGTGCCGGTTTCATCATCGATCTCCAGTTCCACGGAATCATCGGTCAGGAAAGGATTGCCTCGTAGCCGCGAAATGCGGAGGCGGGCGCGAGAGAAAGGAGAGTGCTCGATCGCTGTCGCACTCGTGGCGGCCAGGTTTTCTTCCGGACAGACCGCCTCGACCAACAGCCGGATTGCCGGTGCGGCAAGTTCGCTTCGGAGTGCGTCCGGGCGCAGCAGCAAGCCGAGGCTCTCGTTGTTTTCGCACGCCAGTTGCAATCGCCGGATGTGACGGACGCCGAGTTTTCCACCCCGCCAGAGAACGGCCGCGATTGCCCGACAGCGGATCGATTGATCGAGTGCCCAGATTTCGTCGGTTTTATTTTCTGGCTGCACGACAATCAGTTGCTCCGGGTTGATGCCCATTCGGGCAGCAGGTGGGGCATAGAACCGGCGGGCACGGTCGATGATCACGATTGCCCGGCCGTCGAAGCTGGCCGCACGGGCCATCCAAAGGGCCAGAGTTCCGCATCCACATCCGCGGTAAAGGCACTCGATCAGCGCCGCCCGTGGCAGACCACGGGTAAAAAGGCGGCCGAGCGGCTCGCACGGGATTGTCCCCGGAGTACCCGGTACCGGTTCGCCGCTGGCGCTGGCGATGGCCTTTTGCAGCCGGGAAATAATCTCTCTTTTTTGCATTGATTTTTTGTCTCGGTATTCTGGGGCTTCCCGAGCCGTTTCTTCGACTCCTGATGCGGGGAAACGCAGTTTTTCCGGGCTGGACACCCCTTTCACAATGAGATACTGTACAAATGTATCGTATTTTTGTCCAGTCGTAGGTGAGAGAATTTCGAGACATTGCTCGAACCTGTACGGTCTGGGCTCTTTGGCAAATGTTTTTGCGAAGGTGGCCGTCAGTTTCGATTCATTTCAGCTCCATTGAGAATAGAATCATCTGAGAACGCCAGCCTGGAGTGGATTCCACTTCTGCTTCACCAATATCTTCTAAAAGGTATCTTCTAAAAGGATTTTTCCACGATGCGCCGTTTTGCCTGCTGTCCGTTTATGGTCCTGATGATTTGCCTATGGGGGGGCTGCAGTACTTCTAAACCTGCTGTCACCTCACCGACTCCGGCAGAGCTGGCAGCCGACAAGGCCGGCCAGGAGGCGGAGACGAAGCTGGCTGCGGCGGTCGCCCAGAAGGCGGAGAACGAGAAACTGAAAGCCGAAGGAGAAAAGAAACTCTCGGCCGTAAAGCAGATCCGCGCTGAAATACAACGCCAGCGAGAGAGCTTGGGCCAGGAAAAGACCGCTGTGGCAAAACGCCAGGCAGATGCGGACAAAGCGCAAAAAGCTGCCGGTGCGGCACAGACCCGTGCTACCGCTTCGCAGGCTGCGGCCCGCGCCGCACAGGCGCAGGCGGAAAAAGCCCAAGCTCTTGTCAAGCAGACAAAAAAGGAGGCGGAGACGGCCCTTGCGGCTGCCGTTGCAGCCCGGGATCAGGCAAAACAAGCACGCGAAGAAGCGGCCCAGTTTCGCTCTTCGGTGGTCCGCGAATCGGCGACTGCGCGCGATGAAAACGAAACTGCCCGCGAAGCGCTCGAGACCGCCCGGCAACAGCAGGCCCTCGCGGAAAAGGCACAGGATATTGCGCGACGCCAGCAGAAATCGGCAATCGAAGCCCAGGCTGCGGCAATTGCCGCCCAGCAACTGGCCGAATCTGCTCGCAGTTCCGCAATCAAGGAACAAAAGATCCAGCGCGATCTCATCGCCAAGGCGAGCAAAGTAAAAGAGGCATCTGAAGCGGCAGCACAACGGGCTGAGCAGACGAGTTCGGATGCAAAGCGGGCGCTGGCGGAACTCAAACAGCTCCGCGCGACGATCACTGCCGATCGGGCCGCCATGGAAAAATACAAAAAAGTTCTCGCCCAGCAGCGAACGACAGCAGATGCTGTTTTAGTGGCGGTGAAGAAAGAACAGGCGGCGACCGCTGCTGCCAAGGAGCAGCTCGAAGCGGCAAACGCAGTCGCTGCCAAAGAGCGGACCGAGATCGGGAAGATGCACAAGGACTTGGCCCGGCAGACCGACCTTTTCAACAAGGCCCGCACGGCAGCCCAATCGAGCGAGGCGGCCGCTTTAGCGGCCACGCAGAAGGCGGAAAAGGCGACGCAGAGTGCTACAAAGGCCGGAAAAGATACGGCGGCGCAGGTGCGCGAACTGGCCGCGGAAAAGCAGCAGCTGACCAAGCAGAAGTCGTCCCTCGAAGATCTCCAGGCGGCCACCAAAAAACAGACCGAACTCGCCAACCAGCAGCGTGCCAAAGCAGAAAACACCCTTGCCGAAGTGGCAGCCAAGCGAAAAGCGGCCGAAGAGGCGGCGGTGACCGCTAAAGCGAATCTGGCGCAATTAAACGCGGAGTTGGAGACGGCCAGCAAGCAGTTGGGAAAAATGCGAGCCGATATCAACACGCTCCGTCAGGCACGTGCTCAGCCGGTTGCCAAGGAGAAGGCTGGCAAGGAAAAGGCGACTCAGGAGAAGATCGTTCCGGTTAAGGCGGATACGAAAAAGTCCAGCGAGGAAAAGTCGAAAAAGTCGGAGAAGAAACAGACTGCCGATAAGGGGTAGTTTTGCCAGGTCCGGTTCGGTTTTATCCGGTTTGATTTTTCAAGCGGTCAGTCCTCATTTTGCGGCGCCTTCATTTTGAAGCAGTGTCCGGAGATGGACAGCGACAGACTCGCCAAGTGCAAGCGGGTTATAGCCCCCCTCTAAAATGCTCACGATGCGGCTCTCTGCATGGACAGCGGCAATGTCTACGACCCGCTCGGTCAGGGTTTGAAAATCGTCCGTTTCCAGACCAAGGGAGCCGACAGGATCACTGCGGTGAGCGTCGAAGCCTGCGCTGAGAATAACAAGCTGTGGTCGGTGCTGTGCCGCAAGTCGTTCGAGCGCCGCGGTAAAATGCTCGAGATATTCTTGGCGAGGTGTCTCCTGCGGCAGGGGAACATTGCACGTGGTGCCGAGTCCCCGTCCGCTGCCGGTTTCATCGCGACTTCCCGTTCCCGGGTAAAACGGCCATCGGTGGATTGAAAGAAAGGCGACCTGTTCACTTTCCCAGAAAATATCCTGGGTTCCGTTTCCGTGGTGTACATCCCAGTCGACGACTAAGACGCGATCGATCTGGTGCTCGGTGAGGGCCGCCGCTGCGGCGACGGCCGCGTGGTTGATGAGACAAAATCCCATGGCCGCATCGGGACGGGCGTGATGTCCCGGTGGCCTTGGGAGAACGAGGGCGTTGCTCGTCTCGCTCTTTACAATGCGGCTGACCGCATCGCAGGCAGCCCCGCTTGCGGTAAGGGCAACCTGGAAGGATTTGGGCGAAAGTACCGTATCGGGCTCGATATTGCCTCCCCCCGAATCGGCAAAATCGCAAAGAGCCTCGAGATAGTCCGGCCGGTGTACCCGGGAGAGCTGCTCCAGGGTGGCCGGGGTCCATGTGGCCCTTTGGCACCGGTCGGTGAGCCCCGCTTCGGTGAGGTGTTGCACCGTCTGACGGAGTCGCTCGGGAGACTCAGGATGGTCACCGGTATGGTGATTTAGGAAGATCGGATCGTAATAAAGCTGGGTCGCCGATGGTATGGCCATGCATGCCGGCCTCCCTCTGGTGTTCGGAGGTGAGCTGTTATTATGGCCTAAAACGGCGGCTACTGCTGTAGGGCTTAGCGGCGGTTTGGTCATCTTGCCCCTACCGCCGCTAAGCAGATATACTGGTTGTCTTCTGGTCGGCCCCCAGGGGCCCTTTCAAACCGTGTTCATACGGAGTTCTTGCCCGTGTCTGATGTGATGGAATTTGATTTGGCGCAGTTGGTGCTGTCGATTAGTTCATTCGGCCCGCAGGAGATCACGAAAATATCTGCTGCGATCTCCGAAGACCCCGCCAACTTCAAGGTTCTCAAAACCTCGGTGGATGAGTTGGAGATGCAGCAGCCTCGTACGCCGGCAACGGCCGTTCGGTTGGGGGTCTGCTACTATCTCATGGGTCAGTACCAGATGGCTGAAGAGATGTTAAGTCAGGCAGACGGCGGGGCACTGTGCCATTTTTACTTGGGAAAATGTTTTTTGGGGCAGGAACAATACGAAAAAGCGAGGAACAGTTTCATGGCAGCTGTGTCTGCCGGATACGATTCAGATCATTGTGCGTTGGCGATGGCGGAAGCGGAACGCTATATGGGAGATCCGGAAGCAGCGATCGCGAGGCTTAACGGATTGTCGGGAGCTGTCGAACAGACCGCAGAATATCTCACCCAGCGCGGCGCTTGTGTCGCTGCCAAGGGCGACAATCCCGAAGAGGTTGTTCGGCTCTATGAACGCGGTGTGGATGCCGACCCACATCACGCGGGCGCACTTTTTGGGTTGGCCCGGGAGAACGACCGTTATGGCAACGATGATCAGGCCGTAGAGCTGTACGAACGGGCGGCAGGCCGTTTCCCATCCCATGTCGGCACACTCCTGAATTTGGGCGTGCTGTATGAGGATGCAGGGCGCTATGACCGCGCGGCGAGGTGTTACCAGAGGGTTCTGGAAATCTTTCCCAATCATGATCGGGCGAAATTGTTTATGAAGGATGCTCGGGCATCTGGCGATGTGATGTTGGACGACGACGAACAAACGTCGGGTGATCTCATGGGACATGTGCTGAACATCCCCGTTTCCGATTTTGAACTTTCGGTGCGGAGTCGTAATTGTCTCCATCGGATGGGGGTCGAGACGCTTGGGGATCTTGCCCGCACGAGCGAGCATGAGCTGCTGGCGAGCAAAAATTTCGGGGAAACGAGTCTTGTGGAAATCCGCGAGATCCTTGTATCAAAAGGTTTGAATTTGGGTTCGTTGGCTCATGAGAGTGCGCAAGCCGATGTGGCTGTCGACTCAGAGATGATGAGTGAGGATGAGCGGCTCGTTATGGATCGATCCATCCATGATTTGAATCTTTCGGTGCGTGCCAGAAAATGCATGGTACGCTTGGGGATTAATAGCTTTGGAGAATTGCTTCGTCGTACTGGTGATGAACTTCTTGAGTGCAAAAATTTTGGCGTTACAAGTCTCAGGGAAGTTCGCGAAAAGCTGACCCCGATGGGACTCAAGCTGCGGGGTGATTAGCCGTCGCGCCGGTTTTTACCCGCGGATGATTGCCCGCGCTGCCTTGCGCGGGGACGGAGCATTGTGAGTTCCCATGCCGTCTTCGGGGTTTTCCTTCCATCTTCATCATGTTTCCGCCTGCAGCGCGGCCCGGCGAAGTTCATTCCGCACACCTCACGGTGAAGTTCAAATGCCGGCCTTCATGCCGGTTGGTACGCTCGGGGCGGTAAAGGGTGTGGGCGTTGATGCGATCCGCCAGACGGGCAGCGAAATGGTGCTCGGCAATGCGTACCATCTCTCGTTGCGTCCCGGAAGTGAGGTTGTTAAAGCGCTCGGAGGGCTCCATGCGTTTATGGGTTGGTCCGGACCGATCCTCACCGATAGTGGCGGCTTTCAGATCTTCAGCCTCTCGCGGCAAGCCCGCATTACCGAAGAGGCAGCGATTTTCCGATCGCATATCAACGGTGATCAGATTGAGCTGAGCCCGGAGCGGGCAATTGCCATTCAGGAGGATTTGGGAAGCGACGTGGCCATGGTACTCGATGACGTGGTTGCACTGCCGAATGACCGGGCGCGTGTTGCCGAGGCGATGCGGCGCACGACCCGCTGGGCGGGCCGTTGCCTTGCTGCAGCAAGCCGGGAAAAGCAGGCGCTCTTTGCAATTGTTCAAGGCGGAACCGATGTTGCATTGAGAACCGAGTCGGCCAGATCGCTTGTGGAGATGGATTTTGACGGCTACGCGATTGGAGGTTTGAGTGTCGGCGAGTCGCCCGAAGAGATGATGGAGACGGTCGATGATACGGTCCCTTGCCTTCCGGAGGATGTACCCCGGTATTTAATGGGTGTGGGACGTCCGGAGGATCTACTCGGTGCCATCGCCCGGGGTATCGATATGTTCGACTGCGTCATGCCGACCCGATGCGGGCGGCATGCGGTTGCCTTTACCGATGAGGGGGTTTTGAGACTCAGGAATCGCTGCCATCGGGAGTCGGTTGCACCTTTGGAGTCGGGTTGTCCCTGTTTGGCGTGTCGCCATAGCCGCGGGTATTTAAGGCACCTGTTTCAAGCCGACGAAATTTTGGGCCCCGTGCTCGTGAGCATCCACAATCTGAGCTATTACCAGCGGCTTCTCGCTCGAGCCCGAGAGGCGATTCTCGAGGATCGTTTCTCCGCGTTCCGGAAAGAGCGGATGGACCGCTGGTCTGCGACAGGGGGGGATTTGCCCGGAGATGAAAAAGCGACCGGTGGCAGGGGGCATCGAGGTTCCCGGGATGCTCTTGCTCCTTGAGAGGTAAGGATTTATGATGTTCGGCTCCCTGTAATCCGCCTCCCGTTCTATGCATCCGGACATCTGGCGGGCAAATTCGTAAAGGAAAAATCAGGAATGCCCATGCGACTTGAATCACTTGTCACGTTCCTTCTCGCTCAAGATCCGCCACCCGCTGAGCCGGGAGGGGGGCTGATGCGTTTGGCGTTTCCGGTGATCGCGATAGGGTTTCTTTTTTACTTCATGCTCATCCGTCCGGAAAAGCAGAAGCAGAGTCGCCACCGGGAGATGCTCTCGAACCTGAAGAAAAATGACCGCGTGGTTACCGTGGGTGGAATCAGGGGAGTCATCTCCAACGTCCAGCGCGATCAGGACGAAGTAACGGTCAATATTGATGAATCGACTGGCACGAAAATTCGCGTCAGCCTCTCGTCCATTGTCAGCATAGCGGGGCAGGGCGATGAGAACGATAACAAGAAGAAATAACTTCAAAGGTTGATTCCGAATGTTTTCTAGTTTGTATCACGGGTTGGGTCTCTTCGCCGATGTTACCGTTGAGGTGTTCAGGGAAAAGATGTGGTACGAAGAATGGTACGGCATTGTACTGATTCTTTTTCTCGTCTTTGCAATTCCTATCGGGCTCGGCCGTGCGATGGCCAACGCAGTCCGCATGAGAGATTACTCGTGGAAGATCGGGTTGATTCTCTTTGCAGCATTGACATCCTCAATCGTGCTGGTGGTCCGTGAGCCGAACCTCGGCATCGATCTCGGAGGAGGTACCATTCTGGAGTATGAGATCGACCAGCAAAAAAAAGATGAAGTCCTTGCCTCCGGAAAAAATAACAATCTCATGGAGGACATGGTGAACTCGATCCGGCAGCGACTCGATCCTGCCGGTGTCCGGCAGGTGAGTATTCGAGAGTCGGGTCCTGAGCGGATTGAGATCAAGATTCCGCGGGTCTCTCAGGCGGAGGTGGCACTGCTCAAAAGGAAGTTGGTAACCGCCGGAAATCTGGAATTTCGGATTCTGGCGGATCAAGAGATGGATTCTGCATTGATCCGGCGCGTTCTGGCAGATCCATCTGGGTTGAATCGGGTCTTTAAGGAAGAGGACCAGCCTGCCAGTCGCAGCGACGACGTACACGATGTTCTGGTTGAAATAGCCCTCAATTCCTCCGAAGAGGTGCTCGTGCTCGGGGGTATTGAGCGGGCCAAATGGGTGACGGTCGAACCCGATCAAGCGGCACAGGTCCGCAGCGATCCGGATCTGGTGACACGGCCCACGCCCGATGGCAAGCAGATCCAGCAGTTGATGATCCTTGGGCAGGATCTTGCGGAGTGGGTAGAGGTCGGGATGAAGAAAAGCAAGGTTGCCGGTGAATCTGGCGAACCGCGCGTACAACTCGATCGGTTTTCTGTGGAGCGGGTTCGTGACGATGGTGGCAGGGACGTTCTTGTCAAGGTCGATGAGTTGAACGTGACCGGTGGTTATCTCAGCAGCGCAGGCGCTGGGATCCGCGACGGCCGCGTGGCCGTCGACTTTAATTTCAATAACGCGGGCGCAAAAAAATTCGGTCGATTGACCGGTGCCAATGTTCGAGAGAGTGGACGGAAGCGGCGTTTGGGGATTGTGCTCGATGGTGAACTGCTTTCAGCGCCATCGCTCAACTCGGTGATTCGTGATAGTGGGCAGATTACCGGTGACTTCACCCAGGATGATGTCGACTGGCTGGTCGGGGTCCTCAATGCCGGACGGTTGCCGGCCGCGCTCAACAAGGAGCCGATTAGCGAACAGCGTGTCGAGCCGACATTGGGACTCTCGACGATCGAATCGGGAAAGAAGGCGATCGGTATTTCATTGGTTGCCATTATCCTGTTCATGCCACTCTATTACCGCTTCAGCGGGCTGGTCGCTTGTTTTGCCCTTATTTTCAACCTTGTTCTTGTCCTTGGCGTGATGTTAGCGATCGGCGCAACCTTTACCTTGCCCGGTCTGGCCGGTTTGGTATTGACCGTTGGTATGGCTGTTGATGCCAACGTACTTATTTTTGAGCGTATCCGCGAGGAGGTTCTTAGTGGTGCTGCGCTCCGTATGGCGATCCGTAACGGTTTTAGTCGCGCCACGAGAACGATTGTAGATGCAAACTTGACGACCTTGATCACAGCGATTGTGCTGTATGTGATCGGCAAAGACCAATTGCGCGGTTTTGCAGTTACATTGATTCTCGGTATCGGGATGAGTATGTTTACCGCAATTTTCTGCTCGAGGGTCATTTTTGATATTGCGGAAAAGCGTCGTTGGATTGCCAAACTGACGATGACACGGCTGCTCGGTCGTACGCAGATTGATTTTATCGGCAAGCGCTACATCGCTGCGGTCCTTTCCGTTGCAGTCATCGGTATCGGGTTGTTTGGGGTTTTTCTTCGCGGCACAAATCTCTTCGACATCGATTTTCGTGGTGGGTCCAAGATTGAGGTTGTTTTTAAAGAGACGGCATCTAATGGTGAGGTCTATAATGTGCTGGTGAGTCTATCGGACGATAGGCCTTCTGATGAGCGGCTTAGTGATCTGAAGGTGGTCGGGGTGGGCGAAAAAGGCTTTCTGGTAGAGACGACTCAGGCCAACAGGTCTTTGGTCGAAGATTTGCTTCAGGATGCGTTCAGGGATCGCTTGCAGACCAACTCGCTTTCTTACGATCCGGGTTCGATCACATCGATTCCGGCTTCCAAGAAGCAGACCGGTGATGCCGGGCCAAGTCCGGGGACTTCGAGTGTACCGCCGGCAACTAACGAATCGGTACCGAAGGAGCCGGCACGCCGCGCCGATCGTGTTTCGGTGTCTCTTGTCGCCCTGCCGGGAGACGAGGATGCTCCGGAAGAGACAGGTGCGGAACCCTCTGCGGAATCTCCCGGGGCGACTACGGAGTCCGGTGGCACCCGTGGTGAGGCAGAACCATCTACGGGTGGCCAGAAGACACCGGACCAGAAGACACCGGGTGCGAATATAACGGGCCAGCAAGGAACCGAATCGGGGCTACGCCCGGGAGGCGAGAGTCCGCGAGCGGCAGCAGAGGAAAAACCGGATCCCTTTGCAGGGGGTTCCGAGGTGGCACTCCAGTTTTCTGAAGAGATCAATAAAGAGACCCTTGAAATGCGGTTGCAGGAGCTCATCGAAAAATTGCAGTTAGGTTCCCCTCGGATTGCTGTGAGCAACTCGGAGGTCTTTGGCGATAGCGCGAAGCGCGTGAAAGATTGGCAACTGAAAACCACACTCGATAAGGCTGCGATGGCCAAGCTTCTCAGTGTATTTCAAAGTGAGTTGCTCCAGGATCCGGTTTTTCGTTCCTCGACCAATGTGGGAGGGCAGGTAGCCGGAGACACGAAAAAACATGCGTTCGTCGCGCTCTTTGCCAGTCTGGTCTTTATCATCGGTTATATCTGGGTCCGCTTCCAGCGAGTTACTTTCGGCTTCGCTGCGGTCGTAGCACTCGTTCACGATGTGCTTGTCACGCTCGGAGTGATTGCGCTGAGTGCGTATCTGATAGACATCCCGGTGATCTCAAACGCACTGCAGTTGGAATCATTCAAAATCAGCCTCCCGATCCTGGCTGCCTTTCTGACAATTATCGGCTATTCCCTCAACGATACGATTGTGGTTTTCGATCGCATTCGAGAGGTTCGCGGCAGGAGTCCCGATCTCACTGCAGAGATCATCAATACAAGTATCAATCAGACATTGAGCCGCACGCTGTTGACATCGCTTACCACGCTCATCGTGGTTATTATTCTTTACTTTCTTGGTGGTCCTGGAATTCATGGTTTTGCCTTTGCCCTGGTGATTGGAGTGATCGCCGGTACCTACAGTTCCGTCTTCATCGCATCGCCCGTACTGCTGTTGATGAGTCGTCCTTCCAAGGCGTCCCGTTGAGAACACTTGCGTGACACTTGCGGTGGCGGGCCGCTCCGGATAATCGCCAGATTCGGAATATCCTCGCTTTTTTGGTCTGGGTCTTTGCGCTTTGTCTCGCGCTTGCAGTGTCTACGGGCCGATAATGAAAAGAGATATGTTGCAAAGGTGTTTTTCGGGTTTGCAGACGAGGCTTGTTTCCATGAAAAAAGCGATGGTGGTCATTCTGGTGGTTGCGACAGGCATCTGTGGGGCGATGATGTTCCGCAAACCTGCTTTGCAAAGTGAAAGTCTGCCGCAAGGGCCGACGAGAACGGACCGTGATTTTGTAAGCCGACAGGCAGCCCCAGCGATCCCAATGCAGGGTGTTCCGGTGCGGCCCAAAACCGTCGAGAATGCACCGAGCGGGTCGCAGCAGGCTGAAAACAAGCCGCAAAAGCCGCAGGTTTTAAATCCCGCTACGCGGCCACCCCTGCCGACACTTTCGGACTTCACCAGCCCAACCGACCAGAGCAGTCGCGTGGCTGGCCGGTCAAAGAAAAACAGCTCAGATCGTATCGACGGTACGCTGAGGCAAGAAGTCTCCGAGCGTTACCATGTTATCGTCAATGGCGATACGCTCGCGCGCATTGCCCGGCGCTATCTGGGGGATGCCCAGCAGAGTGAGGTGATACTCCGCTGGAATCGAGAGATCATTCGCGATCCAAACCGGCTTCCTCTTGGCAAGAAGATCCGGATTCCTTCTGCGGAGGATCTGACAGTCGATCCGACAGTGACAAGGCGCCGTTCCGCTAAGGAAAGCCAAAATCCGCACGCTCCGCTTGTGCCTCTGCCGAGTGTGGGCACCTCTGATGGGTAAGGCACTAGGCAACATCATTCGCCGGGTCGCTTACGTTCCTTCCAGGGAATATTAGTTGATTTGCGGAGGCGAACCAAAATAAATGCGTTGACAATTTTCTGGGTGTTGAGTTCCGGTTCTGTCAACAATTTATGCCCTTTCAATTTTGTGTCCTTTTCCGTTATGAAGAGTGTGCTCTTGCTATTATCATTGTCGTTGACGGTCAAGGGATTTTTCAGGCGATTGTAGATGTAATTTGCATTTTTCAAAGTCTGTTTATTATTTTCTGCAACAACGAGCATTGAAATATGACCCTCAAAAGCAGGATGCTCCAATGCTTTTTTGGCAGATAGTCCCCGAGATGATAATACGGGCGAGATGAGCACAATTGCCTTAACATCTTTGCCCTGTTTGAACCCCACGAGATCCTTATGGCTCCAATCCATTAACGCATAGTTCAATGCGAAAAGCGAGCCACGTCCGATGCCAATGATGCAGAGTTTCTGAAGATTTAGTTTCTTCTCGTTGTTTTCCTGGAGCAGAAATCGTTTGGTCTCTTCCAAGTCGTTGCGAATGATATTGATCATGTCACGTGAGCGAAGTTTTTCTGGGATGAGATTTTCGCTATCGCCACTTCTTGGGTTGACTCTTTGTGTAGAGTCTCCGTGTCCCCGCAAGTCAGGAACGACTACGGCATATCCTTGAGATTGTAAAAAACGGGCCACCTCCTCATAGTCGGAGCCCTCTTCGTTCCAGTCGTGGACGATCATGATCGGTATCGTGTTTTCGTCTTCAGTGCCTGGAAAGTAGCGGATCGAGAGATCGACCCCATCGCGGGTCGTTCGGTTCACGGTAATCGGTTCAGGTGGACCGTCATTTTCGGTCTCTTTTGCCTTCGCTAAAGCGACTGTCGCGGGCAGTAGCACCGTGAGTAGTAGCACCGTGAGTAGTAGCAAGCAGAGGCCCACAGCGAACAGATCCCGGTAGGGATGCCGGTGGCGGTTGGTGGTGCGAAATGGATACATAGTCCCGCAATAAAATAGGGTGCGAAAAGGCATGCGCTAGAGAGCTCTTTGGACGCAACTCCTGCTAGATATTGTAGATGTGTGCCATGCAGACGTCAACGTAGAGTGTTACAGGAAGTTGCGAAAACCGGTTAGGTTATAGAATTCTTTTTTCTTTGCGATACCTGAGCGGTTGGGTGGTGTTATAAAAAGTACGGAGCGGTCTATTCTAGGGCGCCATCCCCAAGAATGATTGCTTGAAGAATGATCGCCAAGCTGTTTTTAGTGAAGCCGTCCTCAGAGTATGACAATGCCGATGCTGTCCGGTTTAGTGTGCTGTAAGCCTTTTGCTTTTGGGCTGCAAAAAAACGAGTCCCCGGGGTGTATGCCATGAGACTGCGGGAGCGACTGCGAAGGCGGTGGCAGATTCTTACCGGTGAGGAGGATACTCCTTTCGATGGCGATGTGCCGGCTTGGCTTTTCAGCCTGTTGTTCCATCTATGTCTTCTGGGCCTGCTCATGGTGTTCCTTCACGAACTCCAGGAGGAAGATTCCCCCGTGGAGTTGATTTCCACCATTATTGAACCAGACCGTGAGGAAGAAGCCCCCCAGGAGTTTTTCTTTTCAGAGTTGGAGAAACCGGACATCGGCGCAAACGGTCTCGATTCGTTCGATATGGCCGATGCCGCCGCGGAAATCGAACTAGACATTACGGAGTTGACAACGGAACAGTTGCCATTGGACCCGACGGAAGCTCCGGTTAACGAAATTTCATTCGAGAGTATCGTCGATGTGAGTATGGCGGTTCAGAACGATCCGAACATCGTGATCCAGGGTGCCGCAGGGGTGGGTGCCACGGGTACTGTAGGTGCGATTGATCGAATCACCCAGGAGATCATTGATTCGCTCGAAGAACGCAAGACGCTCGTGGTCTGGATTTTTGATCAGTCGGTAAGTCTCTCAGTGCAGCGCGAGGCAATCGGGCGCCGGATGGAAAGGATTTACGCCGAGCTTAACCACATCGAGACGATGGGTGACTCGCGTTTTTTACACCACCATGACAAGCCACTCCTCTCGAGTGTGATGGCGTTTGGCCAGTCCATTTCGATCCGGCAGGAGCCTACCGATCAAGTGGACCAACTCAAGCACTCTGTCGATACCATTGAGGACGACGTGACCGGTGTGGAGCACGTGTTTCAGGCGGTCTATACGGCTGCAGAGCAACACAAAAAATACACGCTTGGTGAAGATCGCCGAAACGTGATGTTCATGTTGTTCACCGACGAAGCAGGAGATGATAGTGTCCAGATGCTCGATAGTGCGGTGGATCTCTGCCAAAAACATCGCATGCGGGTTTTTGTCGTCGGTGTGCCTGCTCCCTTTGGACGCAGGGAGGTTGAGGTGAAGTGGATCGATCCGGATCCGCAGTACGACCAGCGTCCGCAGTGGGCCCCGGTCACACATGGGCCGGAATCATTGCATCCGGAGAGGTTGAAGCTGGCCTTTGCCGGACAGCAACGGCGAGAGGAGCCGCTCGATTCAGGATTTGGCCCTTTTGCACTCACGCGTCTGGCGGTCGAAACGAGCGGCATATATTTCTGTGTCCATCCCCAGCGAGATCTCGATCGGCCGGTGCGTAGGAGAGAGACATCTCACTTGTCTGCCTATATTAAATACTTTTTCAATCCAGATGTGATGCGGAAGTATCGCCCTGACTATATCTCGGCCGAGGATTATATGCGGATTTTGAACAAAAACAGAGCAAAGATGGCACTGGTTCAGGCGGCGACATTTTCTCATACGCGGCCCCTGGAAAAGCCCCGCCTTCGTTTCCCCCGGCAGAGCGAACCGGCTCTGGTCAGTTTGTTAAGCAAGGCCCAAGAGCAGTCGGCAAAGATTCTTGCAGGAACCCTGGTTCGAATGGTGAATGAATTGCAGCGGGGCGAGGCGGATCGCGATAAAATCCGCAGGCCGCGGTGGCAGGCGGGGTACGATCTGGCGATGGGACGCGCCCTGGCCGCCAAGGTCCGGACCCAGGGGTACAATCTGATGCTGGCCCGTTTGCGGCAGGGAATGAAGTTCCAAGATCCCAAAAACGACACCTGGATGATTCGGCCGAGTGAAAAAATCCTTTCCGGGAGCATGATGGAAAAGGAGGCCAAAAAAGCAGAAAACTACTTGCAGCGTGTTCGAGATGACCATCCGGACACACCCTGGGCCCTGATTGCCCAGCAGGAATTGGCAATTCCGCTTGGCTGGGAGTGGGACGAGACTTTTACCAACGTAAATCCCCCGCCCAAGCCACCCACGCCGGGAGGCAACCCCCCCCAGAGTCGACGTGACGATAGGATCAGGACGATCCAGAAACCGAAAGAGAGGCGAGCACCACCTAAGATATAAAGTCCAGACTATAAAA
>JASMGX010000470.1 GCA_030751095.1 Pirellulales bacterium
AGCCAATGCGAAGCCAATGCGAAGCCAATTCGAAGCCGATCCGATGCCGGCGCGAAGCCGCCATTAATCGCAAAACCGAGCGGGCAAAACCCCTGGCGGAAGCCCCCAGGATACTGGATCGAAAAAACCGCAGGGGTCGGGCCACCCAGTGGCCGGGCCGCCCTGATCCCCGGTAGCTCAGTTGGTAGAGCAGGCGGCTGTTAACCGCCTTGTCGTTGGTTCGAGTCCGACCCGGGGAGCCAATAAAATCAAGGGGTTAGGCCATAACGGCCTGACCCCTTGTTTGCCCGAGTGACCAAAGAGTGACCAGCGCGGCGCTGAAAATGGGGTTTCCGGCCCTCAACGCACCCGGCCCGTCGGCTCGGAGTACCTCGGTCCAATGCGTCGCAAGCATTGTAAGCATCAACCGAAACCGAGACATCTCCGTATCACGCGACAAAAAACGGGTGCTGTTACTGTCCTGGCACTTTCGTTTTTGCCATCCGTTCGACCAGCAGGTC
>JASMGX010000047.1 GCA_030751095.1 Pirellulales bacterium
CGCGGCAACGATTCGAGTGAAAGAATTTTCTTCAAACCGACGAGGCCTTTTTTGGGATCGACGTGAAAAACTTCCGGCTGAGCATGGATGTCGATCTCTCCGCGCTTATCGAGCGTTTCGAGATATTGAATCTCATCCCGCAGGCGGGCCGCCTTTTCAAAATTCCGGGCGTCGGAGGAGGCCTGCATTTGGTCGCGCATCTGCCCGAGCAATGCTTTCTTCTTCCCTTCGAGAAACATCCGCAGTCGCTTTATATCCTGCCGGTACTCCTCCTTGCTGATTTGAAGATTGCAAGGTGCCGTACACTGGTTGATCGCCGCCAACAGGCAAGGGCGAAACCATTGCCATTTCATATCGGCCTGTTCAATTTCCAACTCACAGGTACGAAATTTGAAAATCCGCTGTAGCACCTGCATCGCCCCCCGCAAGGTACTAGCGCTCAGAAACGGGCCATAAAGCTTGACACCGCTGTTGCGCGGCTGCCGCGTCACCTCCACGCGAGGAAAATCTTCCCGGGTTGTGATTTGCAGGTACGGAAAACTCTTTCCGTCTTTGAGTTCTTTGTTGTGCTTGGGCTGGATATCCTTAATGAGTCGCGATTCCATCAGCACCGCATCGACCTCGCTTTCAGCCTCCACACAATCAACATCGGCGATCTCTGCAACCCAGGGAGCGGTCCGAGGCTCCTCCTGGGCCGCCTTCAAAAAATAGCTGCCCGCCCGAGCGCGAAGGTTTTTCGCCTTACCGATATAGATCACCAGACCTGCTGCATCCTTCATCAGGTAGACGCCGGGAGTCTGTGGAAAACCGCGGACGCGCTCCGCCGCACGCTCAAATCCAGAGAGCCCGCCGGTACCGGTCGCTGAATCAGACATGTCCATCAGTATTCTGCTCGATAGCTAACGAGACAACCGATGCCGAGAACCACGGCTACAAAAATCGCACTACTTACGACCGGGGAGTATGGGTTCTGTACTTCGGCACCCGGCCGAAAGCGATGCAGACGCACATTTTCGCCCGCATCCTGTGGTCCATTCAACAAGTACTGGACTGTATTGTCTAGCTCGAGTGGTTTGGGAAAAACCGTATAGAGGGGCAACACACCAAAACGATATACCGATTTCCAAAATTCTCTTCCCGGTCGATCGATACTATTTTCTCTCTCCAACGCCGCAGCCGACTGCTCGGTATCAAACACCCTTTCCATCACCGTTTTGGACTGTGCAACGACAATACAAGCGCCCCAAAACACCAACGCCAAAGTCAGCGAAACAATCGCATTGCGCCAAATGAGTCCGGCCAATGCAGAGACACAATAAAAGATTAAAAAATAGAAGAGGAAAACGGGAATTGCCGCAAGGATACCAACATCCCACAGCCCCAAACGCAAACCGGCGATCAACCAGAGCCCCACAAACAGATAGACGATATTCAGAAAAACGAATGCACAGGCTCCCGCACACTTAGCGAGAAACAGCAAAGGGCGGCTGACCGGTTTGCTCAGTAATAATTCGACCGATCCTTTCTTGTACGTCTCCGGGATAATGGGACTCGTCACAACCAAAGCGATGAACACCCCAAAAAATCCAACCATAAAGTCTACGATGTAGTCCAAAAACCAAGCGACGGCATACGAAACCAGGCGTTCAGGTGCCCGCCCGTGAACCTGAATCGGCGGTCCAAAATCATTACCGGCGTAGCGAATCTGCAGCGCATTGCCGGTGGGCGAACCGTTCGTTTGGTAGGGCACTCTCTCCAACGTCAGAGGCGCAAGTGCCAGGAGAAAACAGGTAATCATCATCAGCAAAATCCAAAGCACCCGCGAACAGAAGGCTGCTCGAAATAAATCCATGATTACTGCAAGATAAGGTTTCATTTCTGTTCCTCTTTTTCTTCCGAATCGAGTGGCTCGGATGAGATGATTTCCAGAAATGCTTCCTCCAGAGAGGTCGTGTGATGGCGCAAGCCGACAATACTGATCCCCCCTGCCCGGAGGCCGTCGATGCACTGATCGACTGCCAACTGATCGGCAAGGGTCAAATCGACCCGGTAATGTGCCTCTCCGAGCTTCGCCCAGCGGGCCTCGCCATACATATCGAGCGCCGCACGGGCCTCCGTTTCCGGCCCCTGTAATTCAAGTTCTAAACGTGCCGATTCCGACCTGCGGCGGATTGCATCGAGGGAACCGAGAAAACGAAGTTGGCCCACATTGAGTATGGCGATCTGATCGCAGATGAGTTCCAACTCCAGCAGCATGTGGCTATTTAAAAAGATCGTTTTTCCTTGTTCTCGAGCGGCCAACAAAATATCCCGCACCTGCTTGCGGCCTACAGGATCAAGACCGTCAGTCGGTTCATCAAGGATCAAAATTTGAGGGTCGTGGAGCAGCGCTGCAATCAACCCAAGTTTTTGCAACATCCCTTTTGAAAGCTTTCCAACGCGAACCCGCTCCCAAGCGGACAAACCGACGCGTTCGAGCAACTCTCCTCGGCGCATGCGGCTTTCTCGACCGGAAAGACCGCTAAGCCGGCCATAAAATGTGAGCGCCGAATCGGCAGTGTGATGCAGCGGCACTCGAAGACGTTCCGGCAGGTAACCAACGTGCTGACGAGAAGAAGCCGATCCGATCGCTTCTCCCAGAATGCGACCGCGGCCGGCGGAAGGTCGGATGATCCCCAGGAGTACTTTGAGCAACGTTGTCTTGCCCGCACCATTGGGTCCCAGCAGGCCAAAAATCTGACCCGGCGCTACATTAAAAGAGACATCTCGCAGCGCTTCGTGCTGCCGGCGGCCGAGAGTCGAACGGTAGGTTTTGCCTAAAGAATCAACTTCTATCGCAAAGGTTGAATCCATCAATATCCGTCACTCCGGCACAGAACCTGACACATCCGACCCGTCCTCAGAAATTCTTAGAGACGCTTTGGCTGCTCTATGCCACAATGCGATCCGCATCCGCAACTTTCTCCTCGGCATCGACTTGCGGCTCTTCTTCACCATTTGAATCGGGGAAAAAACGTGTTATCGAACGCTTCTTGCGACGCATGAGATAAAAGATCAAAGCTGCAATCAATCCAACGACGACAACAACGGTCACCCCGTATTGGCTTTTACTAATGTAGCCACCAACCACACTGCCGTATTGATGGCCAAGCCAAAATGCCACACTGACAACGGTTGTCGCACAAACCCCATTGATGAGCAAAAAACGCCACCAGGGCATACGGACGACCCCGGCGGCCAAATAGAGCGGCACGCGGATACCGACCATAAACCGGGCGACAAAAAAAACTTTAAATCCATGCTTTTTGATCATTTGCTCCATCTTCACTTCCCGCTCTTCATGCATCAGACGGGCAAACCATGGATACCGAAGGAAGAAGCCGTGTCCTAGGTAACGACCGATACAGTAGACAACGACATCTCCTGCAAGTGCACCTCCCAGACATGCGAGATAGGCGTACTGCCATTTAAAGGTATCGCTATCGTGACTGAAGACACCAGCCGCAACGACAACAACCTCTTCCGGTATGGGCAGACCGACCCCCGTCAGAATCAAAAACACGATGATTCCGAGATAGGGTAAATATCCGCCAAGATAAAGAAATTCAAGCATGCCGGTGAGGACTTCCACAAATGGGCAGCAGGGACAGACCGCTTCTATCAAAATCGGAAATCTTGCTCTGCGGGCCTAGCTAAAATTCTACACCGACCAATAAACCGCGCAAACTGCATTAAATACCAAAACAGCACCTTAAAACGGATGGTTTTTCTCAGAGGCAGGGAATCGACGACAAAAGGGCTTTCGATTCCCATGGAATAATCCTTCAGAGCCTCGATTCTTTGTGCCAAAGGAGAAACAGGCAATTTCAGACCAAGAATGACGGGGCCAAGTGGGCCACCAGATCGCCCGGGACGATCGAAGAAGACGAGCGGAGCATCAGAACGACTTTTGATCCTCTACGAGTTGCCAATCGGTATCCTCGAGATTAAACGTCTCAATCGCCATATTTCCAACACCATTTCCAGGTAGGACGAGGATAACTGCTGTCTCTCGATGCCGCTCACAATAATTGCGGACTTGCTCCGGCCCGAGAACAAACAGGCCGGTCGACAACGCATCGGCCCGGGCAGCACTTGCGTCCAAAACAGTTACCGAGAGGAGATCTGATTCTGCCGGCTGTCCGCTCCGCGGGTCCAGGATATGCCCATATCGTCGCCCCTGAACATAAAACGATTGTGTCAGGGATCCAGAAGTCGAGAGCGCCCGATCCTTAAGAAAAATTTCTGCCAATCTTCGTTCCGGGTGCAAAGGATCAATCAGTCCGACACTCCAGTTAGCGTCACCCTCTGCAGATGCCCGCCGACCGCGGGCTAGAACGCTGCTGCGGCCACCATGAAACAAGAAATCATCGATTCCAGCTGAAAGCAACCTTTCACTAGCACAGTCCAGGGCATACCCTTTACCGATCCCGCCAAAATTAATCATCGGGCCCGGTTGTACAAAACGCAACTGCTGCTTCTCCCGATCCAAGTCTAAGTACTCACTACCTACGTTTGCGAGTGCTACTTTCAACGTCTCACTTGCAGGAATGGATCCCGACCGCCTGGCAAAACCCCAGGCTTCAGAGAGCGGACCTGCCGTCACATCAAAAGCCCCCGCGGTATCCTCGTGTAGACGGAGAGACATCTCCAGTAATTCAAAAAGTTCGCAACTGAGTGGTACCGCTTCGGTCGCAGCGGTCCGATTCACATGCGAGACTTCACTCTCGTCTGAAAAAATAGTCAGCATTTCTTCCATTACATCCACAACATCGAGTGCCTCAATGGCAACTTCAGTGTCATTCGAATGCTGGGAGGCATTAAGAAAAACCTGGAACTGGCAGGCCATGGCCCGTCGCCCGATGCGGACGAGATAGGCCTCCTCTTTCGGATCTGCCACCCACCTTGCAAGAGAGTCCGCAATGATTGTTTGCTGGTGGCTTGTCGCACCAGAAGTTTTTCCCTGGAGAAAATCTCTTCGAGAAGAATTTTCTGGCTCGTTCATTGGACAACTCAGGAAACTGAATGAGATACCGCCGGAGGGTGGTTGTTGAAATTCGCTGCGCCTCTAAACATTATACGAAACTTCGTGGCCACCGGGAGTGGTTCCTTTGGCATCAGCGATATAACGTTCCGGACAATGTTGCCAACGAAGCGGTTACCGAACGCAAGTCTCCTCAAAAGACAATCTCTATGGGCGGAACGATTGGTATGGGAAAAAACGTTTCATCCAAAATGTAGCTTGTATCGATATTCGGAATATTCTTTTTCTTAAGGTATATAGCCGAAAGTCCCAACGGCATATTACAATATTTCCTGTCGATTCATTTCTAGCCTTCGACCTCTTCCTCCAGCACACTGCTTTCAAAAATCCTCCATACGTCGTTGGCAGCTATTGAAAACAAACCATGAGCGACGTAGAAACGGACACATTGGATATCGCCATCGTGGGGGGTGGAATTTCCGGACTGGCAGCTGCCTGGAAGATTCACGAGATTGCACCCGAATTGACTGTGCGTCTTTACGAACGAGAACATCGTGTGGGTGGCGTCTTGGAAACCATCCATCACGATGGCTTCCTCATCGAACGCAGTGCAGACATGTTCATCACCGATCTGCCATGGGCGATCAACCTTTGTCATCGTCTAGGAATACAAGATGAACTACTCTCGTCAAACCCAACAGAACGGCGAGCCCATGTCATCTGTCGGGGAAAACTTATCCCGATACCAAGCGGTTTTCAAATTATGGGACCGACACGCGCTTGGCCAGTTTTGATTTCGCCAATCCTCAGCCTGAAGGGAAAATGTCGACTCATCTGCGAACGCTTTGTCCGTCGTCGCCCTCCTGGCGCGAGTGAAGAATCTTTTTCGCAATTCTCGATTCGCCGTTTTGGTCGCGAGGTCTTTGAAAGGCTTATTCAGCCCCTGGTGGGAGGCATTTACACAGCAGACCCCGACAAACTGAGTGTTGCCGCAGCGCTGCCCCGTTTTATTGAGATGGAACAGAAATACGGCAGCATCAGCCGTGGCCTTTTTGCAACTAAAGAGGCTGATCAAGACCAAGCAGAATCTGACTCGGGCGCTCGGTACAGCCTGTTTGTGGCACCGCGACTGGGAAACGAACAATTCGTCTCCACAATTGCCAGTCGCCTCCCGAAAGGAGTCGTGCAGAAAGAAACCTCGATTGTTGGAATTGCCCGTGGCGAGGATTCCCTCTGGCGGCTGAAGAGAGCAAACGGCAAAGAGGTCGTCTGCCGAAAGCTGATTCTCGCTATCCCTGCCCACCAGGCGGCCGAGTTGCTTTTGCCATTCGATCCAGCACTCGCTGGCGAACTGGAGGCCATTGTGTATGCGGGCTGTGCGGTGGTCTGTCTTGGAATCGCGCAGCAACAATTCCGCGTGCCACCGGGCGGATTCGGTTTTGTCGTCCCGGCAGTTGAGAATCGTCGCATTCTGGCAATCAGCTTTTCCAGCAATAAATTTCGAGGCAGAGCTCCCGAGGGCCAATACCTGGTGCGGGTATTTTTTGGCGGCGCCTGCCAAAGCGAAATGATGGAACGATCCGATTCCGAACTGATCGAGATTGCCATCGAGGAATTAAAAGAACTTCTGCAGATGACCGGGCTACCGACAACCCAAAAGATTGTCCGTTGGCCAAATGCCATGCCACAATACCATGTGGGACACAACGCCAGAGTTGAGAGAATCGAAAATCGTGTTGCCGAAATCGAAAATCTTGCCCTCATTGGAAACGCATATCATGGGGTCGGCATCCCACAGTGCATCCATACGGCAGAAAATGCTGTAGAGCGACTACTCGGGAAAAGCAGCTCAACGACTGTGCGCTAACGCAAAGGTTCCACGTCGCTCGGGTCCGACATACTAGACCGTTGATTTTCCTTCTGGATCGCCTCGTAGAGTTCGCGACGATGGACGGGGATCTCAGTAGGCGCATCAATTCCCAGGCGGACTTTGTCTCCCCGAACATCGACAATGGTAACGATGATGTTGTCACTAATGACGATGCTTTCGTTACGGCGTCTGGAAAGTACCAACATGGTTCGCTTTTTCTTCGTGGACTACGAGTTGTGAACTTGCAACAAGAATGTATCGAATCGGTACATCATACACTCTCTTGTTCTTATGCCGTTTTTTTCATCGCGTCTGTGGATTCCCAAACCAAGTGGTCTGTAGTCCAGGCTTCTGCGTTGATCACCTGCCGGCCAAGTCGACGCTGCAGATTGATGACCAGAGGGGACCGCAAATTCACGCGGAGCGAATCATCGTGCCTGGAAACCGAAACGAGAACCTGAAGACTATCTTCTTCTCTTTTTCCCAGGGGAGTCCAGTCTGTCTGCTCGACCTGCAAAATAAACTCAGGCACAAAAGTTCTTGGATCAACAACCGGCAGTGCAATCTCCGGAACCTGAGTCGATTGCAGCCAGATGACCGCGTCGTTCGGACGATCTGCCAAGAGCACCCAAGATTGGCAGTCTTCAAAGCCGATCAGCCCACTCGGGAAACAAATCGCCTCACCAAGAGGAACATGAACGGTGCCGAATCGTGATGTCGTGACTTCCATGAGGTAACCCCTACCGGGACGGGCAGATCCAATGCCGGGTTCTGCCAGCATTTCTCCGCAAGCAGAGCTATCTGGGTGATTCATCGACCAGTGTCAGACCGCTGAAACAGGAAAAAAAAGAGAGGCCGAAGACTCAAGCCAAAGCAAAATCGCTGTGATAATCAGGCAGCTTTTGAGGGCGCATGATCGGCATAATCGGGCTGGCTTAACGAACCGGGACCCTTGCGAATGGCCACACAGACGAGGTGCCCGCCGAAAGCACAGGAAAGTTTCAGGGCACTCTCGGCACGGTGGATACGGCCCACCAACGGGACACAGTCGAGATCACACTCAGGATCGGGGTTATTGAGATTGAGTGTGGGTGGCGCATACCCATCACGAAGAGACAGAACTGTCAGCCCCAACTCCACGCTTCCGGCAGCACTCACCAAGTGCCCAATGCTTGACTTGTTGGCACCAACAAGAATGTCACTGGCCGAATTACCAAGTGCCGACCGAATACCCCGCGATTCGACCAGATCATTTTGGAGGGTACCTGTTCCGTGCGCGTTGACGTACCCGATTTCCTCAATGGACATATCACCCCGGCGGAGTGTCTCGGTGATGAGATAGCTCAATGGCTTGCTGTCCTGGGCCATACTGGTCACATGGTATGCCTCGCCCAACATCGTGCCTGCGGTAATTTCAGCATAAATCGTGGCGCGGCGCGCGATCGCACTACTCAGCGTTTCGAGAATAAACATGGCCGACCCCTCACCCATCACAAAACCGGTCCGATCGCGGTCAAAGGGACGGCAAGCCCGACTCGGATCGGAATGCTCTGCCAACACCCTCAATTGACGAAATCCAGCAGCAAACAGCGGGTTGATCGCCTCGGCACTGCCAGCCAACGCATAGTCACACTGCCCGTCCCGAATACAACGAACCGCGGAAAGAATATCAATCAGACCACTCGCACAGGCTGTCGAGTGGCAACTGCGCGGTCCGCACAAACCATAGTCAGTCGCTAAAGTAGCGCAAGCCGTATTGGGCATCCACTGATGCCAACTTGGTACATCATCCGGAGATTTACGGTTGAAACCGATAATTTTTGCAATTTCATCAGTATCTCCCATGTGCCCACTAATGGCACAAGCAAAACGATCTCGATCTATTTCATCGAGTTTGATTCCCGCATCGGCAATCGCCTCCTGGGCGGCAGTCCTTGCTAAAGCGATAACCTTCAGTTGGCCGGTGACGGGGATCTCGATATCAACAGGCGCACCAATCAACAGATCATCGGGAATATCGGGAAGACCACGGATGGACCGCACACCACTGGCCCCAAGACAAACCGCCCCCCAAGTCTCCGCCGCACTTCTGCCGACGGAGGTAATCATACCGATACCGGTAATGACGACCGGTTCGCCAATTTTACGCGTGGATGCCAAAAACATGATTCAGTTACTGCAAGGTACTCCTCGGAGGCCCGCCAACGAACGCGCCGCTAATTTGCGGGGCGGACAATAGCGAAAATTGGTGGCGGTGTCATTGGGAATTGAATGAGAAAACTGCTCCTTTCGCCCCGAAGCATTGCAGGCTCAAAACAACTGCTAGCAGCCACGAAAAACAGGAAAGATTGAAACGGGGACCTGTTTTCGCGATGCAAATGCCGTGAGCAAACGGTGCGATGCTCTGCTGGCCCCTCCGAGCGGCAAGGTGAGTCACCAAAAAGCGGTCCTAGAGAGAGCAAAACCCGTTATCGTGGGTTTTCAGCCCTTTATTGTTTTTTTATCGTTTTTTTTGTGGGTTTTCGTCCCATAATACTTGTAATTCTATTTTTTTCTGACATAACAGGTCCCAATAAAGAAAATATGGCAAAACCGACCGACCTGATACTCGGCGAATACCCGAGGCAACTGGACGAACGATTTCGAGTTTCCATACCGCAGGAGCTTGTGCAGTCGCTCAGCGAAGATGACGGAAATTGCACTTTGGCAAAGGAAAGGCCTGGATGCCTAAGCCTCTGGAACACACGACGTTCACAAGACGAACTGGATGCCGGCATGGATCTGGTGCGGGGGAAAATCCGCGCCGGAAGACTCGAGAGCCGCATCGGGGAGGTACAGCTTCTAGGCCGACTCCTCTCCACCCGCCAACGAGCGGTGAAGATCGCTGGTCGAGGCCGCCTGCTGATCCCCGAAGGTTTTCGAGAGTTTCTCGCAGTCGAACAGGGCGGAGAAGTCCTTATTGTCGGGGCCGCCGTCTGCGTCGAAATTTGGCGGCCCGATGCGTGGGTGGCTTATCTGGAAAAACGGATGCCCAAATTTCGCCGTCTCTTCGACAGCCTCACCAACTAAGAAACACTCAAAATATTTCCAATCACACTGAAAACAGAAGCGAGAAGCTATTTTTCAATGAAAAAGTATGGCCATGCCCGGCTGTGAGTAAAGGCATCTAAGTAACACTGCCTGTGTCGCCCGAATAGGAATGTAAGTCACTAGACCGGGAATTCTTGGCAAGGATGCCAGTTGACTCATCAGCGGCCGGGCATGGCTTTTTTTATTGTCTCGCAATCTCGTTTCTGCCAGCCTTCAGAAATTCGCTCTACGTTTTCTGCTATCGGATCGCTGTAAACGGGACGTTACGATATTGAGCAAAAGGGGCCAACGCCGGTAACGCAGCATCATCTCAGCAGATTATCGTCTCAGCAGATTTTGCTAAGACTTTGATTCGATCTGTTCGTTTTCCGCCACACCCGTTTCCGCTCCGCGCGAAGCTCTTTTGGTGTGATGGACGGTCGCTGCTGCGACAAACCCCGAAAATAGCGACTGGGCCTCAGTAGGCTTCGATTTGAATTCGGGGTGGAACTGCACCGCTACAAACCAGGGATGATCGACCAGTTCGATAATCTCAACCAGTTTGTCGTCCGGGCTGGTTCCTGAAAACCGCATGTTGTGCGCCATAAATTGTTGACGATATGCATTGTTGAATTCGTATCGATGCCGATGTCTCTCATTCACCTCATCTGCGCCATAACAGGCGTAGGCGAGGCTCTCCGGATCGAGACGTGCTTTTTGCGCACCGAGTCGCATCGTTCCACCTTTGTCCGTAATCGTTTTCTGATCATCGAGCAGACAAATCACCGGATGCGGACTATCTTTATCAAACTCGCTCGAATGGGCTCCCTCCAGATGGACGACGTTGCGGGCAAATTCAATGACCGCACACTGCATCCCCAGACAGATTCCGAGCAAGGGGATGCCCCGTTCCCTGGCAAAGCGGATTGCCTCAACCTTACCTTCAATACCCCGCTCCCCAAAACCGCCAGGAACCAGAATACCATCGTATGTTGCAAGAAGCCGCTCCGGCCCTTCCGCCTCGATCTGTTCACTCTGAATCGGCTGAATGCGAACCTGCGTGCGATGCGCAATCCCCGCGTGATCGAGCGCTTCGTAGATTGATTTGTAGGCGTCGCGATGTGCGGCATATTTTCCCACAACGGCAATGCTGATCTCGTTTTCGGGGTTGCGCAAGCGTTGCAAAAGATCGTGCCAGTCGTCCAGAACGAGGGTATCCGCCTGGAGATCCAGGTTGTTGACGATCAACTCATCGAGCTTATTGTCCACCAAGCTGAAGGGAACCTCGTAAATGGAAAAGTCCTTGTCTTTCTCCTCAATCACGGCATCGATGGGAACATTGCAAAACAAGGCAATTTTCTCACGGTCCGACCGTTGGAGTGCACGTTCAGTACGGCAGATCAAAATATCCGGTTGGATGCCAATTTCGCGCAACTGACCGACCGAATGTTGTGTCGGTTTGGTCTTGAGCTCCCCAGCCGCCTTGAGGTAGGGGACAAGCGTCAGGTGGATGTAAAGGCAATTCTTTTTTCCCACATCAAGCGAAAATTGACGGATTGCTTCGAGAAACGGTTGGCTTTCGATGTCACCGACAGTGCCACCGATCTCCGTAATCACCACATCCGTGTTGTCGTCCGCCAGCTTCGCAATAACACTTTTAATCTCGTTCGTAATATGAGGAATGACTTGTACCGTCTTTCCAAGAAATTCACCGCGCCGTTCCTTATTGATAACAGACTGGTAGATCTGCCCTGTCGTATAATTTGAGTCACGCGTTAGAAGACTGTTGGTGAATCGCTCGTAGTGGCCCAAATCCAGATCTGTTTCACTACCATCATCGAGCACATAGACTTCGCCATGCTGGTAGGGACTCATCGTCCCGGGATCAACGTTGATATACGGATCGAGTTTTTGCAGCCGTACGGTAAGGCCTCGATGTTCGAGCAACATCCCGATCGAGGCACTGGTGAGACCTTTGCCAAGAGAACTGACAACGCCACCAGTGACGAAAATATGTTTTGTCATTACGTTTCCTAAAATCCCCGATGACCTACCATCGGTATCGCGTGAATCCCTTCCAGTACCCTAGCCTATCATGCCACCGGCCTGCGCATCCAGTCCCGTACATTTCTCAGTCAATTTGTGCTGAAAAATAAGAAGCTGTTTTTGAAGGATGCCATCCCGCTCGGATTTAAAAACGAAACAGGCGGCGAGCATTATCGCTCGTCAGATTACAAAAAGTATCAAAATCCGTCTTACGTTCCTCGACGAGACACTCCGCTGTATGCCGGAGATAGGCAGGCTCGTTGCGGCTTCCACGAAGCGGATGGGGCGCCAAATAGGGGCTATCGGTCTCGATAAGAATCCGGTCATCTGGAATGGTTCGGGCCACCGCCCGCAGGGCCTCCGATTTTTTGAATGTCACCATACCAGCAAAACTTATATAGAGGCCCAGCTCCAGACACTCAGCAGCGACCTCTTGGTCGCCCACAAAAGAGTGCATCACACCTGCCAGCGGGCCTCGCTTTCGGGCCGCACGAAGCATGGCCAGGACGTCCGTTTCACTTTCCCGGGTATGGACGATAAATGGCAAGCCCGTTTCCTGCGACAACCTGAGGTGCCGATCAAAAAAATCCTGCTGGATCGGAAAGGGGGTAAAATCCCAGTGTCGATCCAGCCCGGTTTCACCGATAGCTACAACCTTCTCTCGAGATGACAATGCAATAATCCGGTCCCAGTCCTCCACCTTCGCTTCGGCACAATAGTTGGGCTGGATCCCGACCGCAGAAAAAATGCCCACGTTTTGAGCCGCCAGCTCTGTAACAGCAAGACTCGAATCGGCTCCGATACCGACCGCCAACATGATCGAGACTCCGGCACCAAGTGCTTCCTCAATCACCTGGCATCGATCTTCGGCAAACTCATCCTGATCGAGGTGTGTGTGCGTGTCGATCAGTGCCATCCCACTTCAACTCCATCGGCATCCGTCTGGACAAACCTACTACGGCGATAGCGGAAACGTCCTCATCGCAATCAATCCGCCGCCCCTGCTCTCGAAAAGCCACTCTCTCTCCCCATGACAGAGATCATCGACAGAGATCATCGACAAGGATCATCGACAGGGATCTTCAGTCGTTCTGGGGGATTTTCGCAAGCAGCTCCTCGAGCGACTCAAGGTGACCCCGTGCAGCACCCAAGGCCTCCTTGGCAATGGCAGAGGCCGCAGGATCAGCATAGAGCTGTTCCGCAGAGCGGCCGAGAGAGACAATTTCTTTTCGCTGATATTCACAGACCCGCTGCAACATGTAGTCGAGCGAGAGAAAATGAAAATCGAGAAAGTCGATCGGATAATCGCCCACATCGACGATGCCTCCCCGCTGCTCGATTTCAGAAGCCAGCCGGCGGCACATCCTTTTTTGACTGGCAACAATATCGTTCAACACCTCTGACGCTTCCTCATCACCACGGTGAACCCAGGGGGCCGCCTCGGTCAAAAACATTGGCAATGAACGGTAGTGACACACCAACAACTGGCCGAGCAACTCGATCGTATTTTTGTCTGTCATCCCAAACTCCCGTCACGCACCCGCCAGATTTTTGCAAGCAGCGATCGCCCATTCATAGAGGCCATTCCACTGGATAATGAGCAGCACCATCGGGGCGGTGAGTACCGCGACATAGATACCGCGCAACGAAATCATCGGAAAATGTATCGGCTCGCGTGTTTCAGGTTCTGGATCAAATATCATCACCCTCAAAACATTGAGGTAATAAAACAGGCTGATGACCGTATTGGCTCCCGCAATAAAAAGAAGCCAGAACATTCCTGCATTGACCAACCCGGAAAAGATCACGAGTTTTGCCAGGAATCCTGCTAGTGGTGGCAACCCTATCAGGCTAAAGAGAATCGCAGCAAAGCAGAACACCAGCCCGGGGCTGCTGCGAACGAGTCCCGCGTAATCGACAATCTCCTCCGAGCCAATGGCATTTCTAACAAAAGCCACAATTGCAAACGCACCGAGATTCATAAAGACGTAAAGGAATGCGTAGAGCAACAGCGCAGCAAACGCTTCGGTCGCGCCGAGTGGATTATTCTCCAGCATCAGCAGACCAGCCGCGATCGGCATCATCATGTAGCCGGCATGGGCAATGGTCGAGTAGGCCAACAATCGCTTGATATTGGTTTGCCCATACGCTGCTAAATTTCCAAATGTACAGGTAACCGCTGCCATGATCGCAATCACATACGCGAGAAACGTCCGGGTAGGTGTGGCGCCTGCATCGGCAGGAGCGTCTGCCACGGGCACTACCTCGGCTACGGAAGGCGGATCGTGGCCTTGCCGGGAGTCCTCGGCCCAGGCGGTGGCAAAAATGGGTGCGTTTTGCTGCTTTGCGATCATCAGTCCGGCGGCTGCGGGGTTTGCTCTCTGGTCTCCGGAAGCCATCACCACTTCGTTCGCACCCATCACCGGCTCGGCCGCCGGTGGCAGGGAGAATCCAACGGCCAACCGCACGAGAAGCGCAAGCGCCGCTGCCTTGGAGACAACCGAAAGGAAACCATTCACTTCGGCACTCGCACCCTCAAAGGCATCGGGACACCAGAAATGAAAAGGAACGGCTGAAAGTTTGAAGGCCATCCCAACCAAAAGCATCAGAGCAGCCAGCACCAGGACCAACTGATAATCGGCTCCAATACCCTGAGAAAGTCGCCAGGCGATCGTGGGTAGATGTGCCGAGCCGGAAATTCCGGCAAGGAGGCTGATGCCGTAAAGCATGATGCCTGCCGCTCCGGCGCCATACACCGCATATTTCATCGATGCTTCGCTGCTTTTGCGATTGCTCTTTAGGATGCCGACTAATGCATAGGAAGGAATGCTCGCCATCTCGATCGATAGAAAGACAATCAGAAAATGATTGGCGGATGCCATCAAACACATTCCGACCGTTGCCCCCAAAACCAGCGTATAAAAATCGGAGTCGTTTTCGCGGTTAGCAAGACCGGTGAGACGGGTCAGGATAATAAAGAGTGCCGTGGCAAACGTCAGCAATGCACGGAAGTAGACGGTAAACGTATCGTACACGAGCATGCCCGTAAAAATTTCACTTCGAGAAATCTGTCCCCCATCGGCTAGAAAAACCCAAGGGGCGGAATAGACAAAAGCCGCAGTCACACCGACGAGCGCGATGAACCACGAGGGCAATAGCCTGCGGGTAAAATCGAATAACCGCAACAGGAGCATGAGCAGAATACTGCCGCACAGAATCAACTCGGGAACAAATTTCCCAAGGGACTCTCCAGTGTCACCAATCACAAATTGAACCAACTGTTCGTAGTTCACGTTATTAAGCCGCCACTTCGATTATTTTAAATTTTCTGGAACCCATACTTTTCCTGATCCAACCTCTCAAGAGCACTATCCTCGCTCGGTTTGGTCGCCGACCACGGTCGTCTCTTCCGGTGGCGGGGCCCGTTCACGCACCGCTTCGGTCGCTTGAAGCGGCGCGGGCAAAGCACCGAATGACTCCAATTGCAAACTCTCTTCGTTGTCTTCTTTTAGCGATCTTTTTTCCGGAAGAGTATCTTTCCCCTGCGACGTAACTGTCTCCACGTTGCCGTCATGGTCAGGTGGATCGACCGATTCGGCAATTGCGGATGGTTGCTGGTGCTTTTGCCAATCCACAAGCTCATCCACCGTGTGGTTTATTGAGGGCGACATATAATTGAAAAGGGCTTGCGGGTAGACGCCGAGTACAATTGCAAAGATGCAGAGCGGAACTGCAATCGACCACTCGCGTGACGTGAGTGGCGTGAGTGCCTCGGGATGCGGTCCCTTGTATTCTGGTCCCAGATAGACCCGCTGGATGGCCCAAAGAATGTATGCCGCTGTCAGAATGACGACAAAGGCGGACAACACGGCCAAAATGATGCTGAAGTTCCAGGTGCTTAAAACGACAAGCACCTCACCGATAAATCCACAAAGCCCCGGCAAACCGAGTCCCGCAAAAAAGATAACCATTGCGATGCCACCATACACGGGCATCTTGGCAAAAAGCCCACCAAACTTGTTCAGATCGCGGTGATGGACCCGATCGTAGATAACTCCCACGAGGAAAAACATACCGGCGGAGCTGATTCCGTGGGCGATCATCTGAAACATCGCGCCGTTGACGCCCATCTTCCAATAATCGGCGTTGAAACCATTCGCCTCCACAGCGCTCCAGACACCGAGTCCCAGGACCACGTACCCCATATGGCTGACCGAACTATAGGCAACCATCCGCTTAAAGTCGTTTTGTGCCAGTGCCGCAAATGCTCCATACACCATACTCAACACACCGACAGAACAGACGACCCAAGCCAAATCATACGCCGCTTCGGGACAAATCGGATAGCAAATACGAAGGATGCCATACCCGCCCATCTTCAGGAGGATTCCCGCTAGAATCATCGATATCGGTGTGGGTGCTTCGACGTGGGCATCCGGAAGCCATGTGTGTACCGGGACACTTGGAACTTTGATAATAAAACCGATGAACAAAAGCACAAAAGCCCACCACTGGATCGATTTACCGCCTTCGGTAAAGACACTCCCACTGAATTGTTTGGTGTGCTGGCCCAATTGCTGGAGGGCCAGGATATTGAACGTGTGCTGCTGGGCATCTGGGTTCTTTTCGAGACTGGGCACCCCGGCTCGCCAAGCCTCCGCCTGACCGGCATCGGCGATGACATGACCAGCTACCAACTGATCGTCGCTAAGCTCGCGAAGATCGCTATTGAAATACAGCATCAGAATCGCGATCAACATCAACACGCCGCCAAGCATCGTGTAGAGGAAAAACTTGATCGCCGCATATTCCCGCCTCGGACCTCCCCAGACACCGATCAAAAAATACATCGGAAGGAGCATCACTTCCCAGAAGACAAAAAACAGGAAAAAGTCGAGTGCCAGGAAAACTCCCAGCATTCCTGTCTCCAGAATCAGGAACAGGACACAGTAGGCTTTGACATGCTTTTTGATCGACCAACTGGCACCCATCGCGAGCATGCTGATAAAGGCTGTGAGAACAAACAACGGGAAACTGATTCCGTCCATTCCCATGTAGTACTGAATATCAAATACAGGAATCCAATTCACCTGAAATACGTTTTGCATTTGCGAAACCGCATCAGCGGAGAGCGAGAAATGCGGCCCCCCACTGATCCCCGGCAGTGCCATCACCACTGTGGCACCAAACACAATGACGGTAATGAGCAAGCTCACCCGTTTGATTATTTCGGTATTCTCGCGGGGCAACAACAAAAGAACCAACGAGCCTATCGCCGGTAAAAATACGAGAATCGTCAAAGGCCAGAGAGATGGATTGTCCATGGAAATTCTACTTCGTTTTTATTCTTGTGACATAAATGTGTTATTTCGTCAGTCCAAAGGTCGCAAGCAAATACATTGCCACCGTACCAACGAGGATAAATACAACGTATTGGCGCAGTCGGCCTGTCTGTACCTTCCGCAACCAAAGACCAACTCTATAGGTTTTTCTTGCAATCCAGTTGGCCAGGCCGTCGACGAATGTCTGGTCAATCCAGCGATCGAAACCACTGGTAAACCAGCGGGTCACGACGGCCAAGTGATCGATCAACCAGTCGATGCAGCCACGATCAAAACCTGCCGCACAACGACCGAACCAAAGCGTGGGCCTGATAAAAATCTTGTCGTACAACTCATCAAACCACCACTTATTAAGTAAGAAACGATAAATCGGCGCGAACATGCTGCGGACTTCTGCCGGATTGATCAACCGCCACCAATACATGCAGCAAGCCAGCAAAAGGCCCGACAGGGCGGTGCCAAAAGCAATCATCCCGGCGGTCAGGTGGATCTCCTCATCGTGCGATCCATGTTCATTCGGCATCATCACCGCCGCCAGTTGGCCTGAAAAATCGACGCCGGTACCGTCCGGACGGCCCTGCTCGAGCATCTGCACCAGTGGACTCGCCGCCGGATTGGTGAAATTCTCAATATCGGCAGGCATGGCGATGAAGATTGCAAAGAACGCCAGGACCGCCAGGGGCATCCACATGACCCTCGGCGATTCATGCGCATGATCGTAACGGTGCTGCTCGCGCGGAGAGCCTACAAATGTCATGAACCAGAGTCGGAACATATAAAATGCGGTGATTGCAGCACCTCCTGCCGCCACATAAAACATCACATTCCAGGCCGCGTTGTTTTTTCCAAAATGCAATGCCTGCGCGAGAATCGCGTCTTTCGAATAATATCCACTGAGACCGACAATCGTCGGCACACCGGCACCAATGATCGCCAGACAGCCGATTAACATGGTGTAGGCGGTAATCGGCATCTTGCGACGCAGACCGCCCATCTGAGGCATTTCGTTCGTATGGACGGCATGAATCACCGACCCGGAACACATAAACAGCAGGCTCTTAAAAAATGCATGGGTGATCAAGTGCAACATTCCGGCCACCCATCCTCCAACTCCTAACGCGAACATCATGTAACCCAACTGTGAAAGTGTTGAGTAGGCCAGCACGCGTTTGATGTCGGTCGCAGTAATGGCGATGGTTGCCGCCATAAATAGCGTAATGCAACCGATGATCGCGATGATCAGCAGCACCTCCGGAGTGAACATGGGATAAAAGCGCCCGACGAGAAACACACCGGCCGCAACCATGGTGGCTGAGTGCACCAGGGCGGACACAGGCGTTGGTCCCTCCATCGCATCTGGCAACCAGACATGCAGCGGGAACTGGGCGCTCTTGCCGACACAGCCACAAAAAATTCCGAGCCCGGCAACGACAAGCAGCAGATGCCCGGTGTAGGCCGGATCTTCCGCGCCCATCACCTTGGCACGCTTTTCCATCCCCTCGGGAGTTTGTAGCTGGTACCCTTCTTCTTCCGGCCGCACCTGCTCAAAGAGGCCCGGCTTGACGATCTCGCCCGCCCCATTTTTTTCGCCGCCAAATGAAAAAGTACCGAGGCTACCCCAGAGGGCCATGAGTCCAATGATCATCCCGACGTCGCCAACGCGATTGACAATAAACGCCTTGTTGGCAGCGGTCGATGCACTTTTGCGTTCGATATAAAAACCGATCAGAAAATAGGAGCAAATACCAACCAACTCCCAAAAGATAAACGTCATCGCGATGTTGCCCGCAATGACAATCCCCAACATGCTGAAACAAAACAGGGACATGTATTGAAAAAATCGGTAATACCGGCCCTTACGATGCAGATGTTCGCCGTTCGAAAGTGTTACTTCATGATCCGTAACATCTTCAAGTTCCTCGTGCATGTATCCCATTGCATAAAAATGAATACATGTGGCAATCAGCGTGATCATACAGAACATCACCACCGTCAGGGCATCGATGTAATACCCGATGGTGATCTTGAGATTTCCCAGGCCGACGAGCGTGTACCAATCGTCAAAATAGGCCACCTTGGTTGTTGTCGTATGTGCACCTTGTGAATGTGCCCCATGCCCGCCATCGTGCGATTCGGCATGTTCACCATCGGCCGCCGCCACGGGCCGTACGATGGGAGCTGACGATACCAGGCGAGTCTCTAATGTTTTCGAGGCTTCTGTTTCCGACGCTTCGGGAGGTACGAGTACAGCATGTCCGCTGTCCGCCGCATCGGAGTGGTGGCCCGCCGTCACACCGTGCGCATCAATCCAACAGATCATTGCCGCCAGTGAAAGGACGAACCCTCCCAAGATTGCGCCGGTCGCCACGTAGCCAGCACCGCGACCGGATGCCCCCATCCGCGATCCGAAAAACAGGATCAGCCAGAAGGAGACCAGCGGCAATAGCCAAGCCAGCAGCAACAGTATGGAGAGTGTCGACTCCAACGTAATCAACCCTTCAGTTCATCCGCTCGATCGACATCCACGGTCGAGTGGTTGTTGTAAAAATTCAATACAATCGCCAACGCAATAGCCGCTTCAGCAGCCGCCAGGACGATCACAAACAGCGAAATAATTTGACCGTCCAAACCGAGTTGGTAGGCCGGATTGCGTATCAGAAAACCACTTCCAAACGCAACAAAATTGAGGTTCGCTCCATTCAGAACAAGCTCTATTCCCATCAGAACCCCCAATGCATTTCGCTTGGTCGCCATACAGACAAGCCCCGCAACGAACATCACGGCGCCCACGATCAGGTAGTGCGTTAGGCCGACAGGTTGTGAAAGAAAATCAATCATCGCTTTCCGCTTCGAGTCCTTTTTCTCAAAAACATCAACTGCCTCCAGAAACATCGCCATTCTTAACGGTTGTACGTCTTTTTGCTCTCGCCAGATAAGCAGCACCTACGAGAACCACAAGCAAGTGGATGGAGATAATTTCAAAGGCCAACAAATACCCCGAAAAATCGTCCCCGGGAACTCCCAGAAAACCAAGCCCGATGCGGGTCGCCGTAGGAACCGTCACCGGCACCGAAGAGGCGATCCGCCCACCACCAGTTTCGTCCGAAAATGTTCCGTCTGTATCGGTTGGTGGCAGACCAATCTGAAATGCGACCGGGAGAAGGATCACCAGCAATGTCCCTCCAATGAGTGCCGCAAGTACCCAGTCGCCACCTGCAGTGCGAAGAGATACAAAAGGACTCCGGGCCGTGAGCATCACTCCGAAAATCAACACCACCAGGGTACCCCCAACATAGAGCACCAATTGCATCGCCCCCACAAAATCAGCTCCTGCGAGAAAATGCAAACCAGCAGTGGTCGCCAGCGCAAGAATTAAATAGGACGCCATACGAACAATATTGGCCGAGAAAACAACCGCCAGAGCAAAGAAACAAGTCAATGCCCCAAACAGGAGGAACAGCAGAGTATGCCAATTAATGGATTCCACGGTCTAATGCCCCCCACCAACCCGAACCAGATTGTCCCCAAAAGCTCTACTCTCGGCCGAGTGCCGGTCCGCCGAGTCCTGCGGTAGTACCGCGCCCTTTAGGTGCTGCTCACGAACATCGCCAGAGAGGCGACGGCGGCCATCGACATGCCGAGGCAAAAGATCTCCACCACTCGGCAAACCGAGCAATTGCCAAGTGATGACACCAATGAACATGACGGCGGCAATCGGCGTAAAGTATTTCCAACAGGTTGTAATCACCTGGTCGATCCGTAATCGCGGCAACGTCCAACGGACCCAAATCATCAAGGTCACGCCGAGAACCACCTTGAAAATAAAGTTCACCAGCCCCAGTAGGTTGATCAAGAAAAATGCCCCGCCAGACAACTCCGCCGCGTGCGCGCCGAACACAAATTGGCCGAGTGGAACCGGACCATTCCAGCCCCCCAGAAAAAGGATGACACCCAAGGCCGACACAAGAAACATTGAGCCATACTCCGCCATGAAAAAGAAACTCCAACGGAGCCCAGAGTATTCCGTGTGAAAACCGGCAACCAATTCACTCTCAGCCTCTGCCAAGTCAAAGGGCGCGCGATTGACGCTGGCCAGCGCACAGCTAAAAAAGACAAAAGACGTCAGGAAGGTAAACGGATCGTGGAAGATGTACCAATTGGTGACCCAACCCGCCTGCAAGTTGCCGATTTTAGTCAAATCCATGGTGCCGGCTATCATCACTGGAATGACGATACAGAGGCCCAGAGGGACTTCATAGCTCACCACCTGAGCTGCTTCTCGCATGGCCCCGAACAACGACCATTTGGATGCAGACGCATATCCGGCAAGAATCACACCAAAGACTTCAAGCCCCAGAATTGCCACAACAAAAAATACTGCGACATTGAGTTCCAGGCCAACCCAACCGGTAGCAAATGGCAACGCGATAAAGGAACTAAACGATGCACAGAAGGCAACGTAGGGCGCGACGCGAAAGAGCAGCCCATCGGCATCTGCTGGCATGAGATCTTCCTTCCCAATCAGCTTAATGCCATCGGCAAGGGTCTGTAGCCAACCAAACTTTCC
>JASMGX010000048.1 GCA_030751095.1 Pirellulales bacterium
CAACCGGCAAACCAAACTCAAAAAGATGCAGAAAAAAAAGATGATCCACCACCTATAAAATCTGCAGCAGACTTTTTGAACGAGGCGACGAGACTGAAAATTGGTGCCAACACGTTTGATGACATGGAACAAGTAATCCAACTCTGCAAGAAGGCTCTAGTGGTAGGTGGTTTGGATGAACAGGGTGTGCTTTTTGCCAATCAGATGATTGTATCGACCCGCTTGGAGAGGGCACAGCGATTTTGTGAAGAGATTTTTGATCGCAAGCCCCCTACCGATAACTGGCTTCCACTGGCGCGTGTTGCCCTGGCGGATCTCGAACTGGCCGTCAAGCGGCAGGATGACCTCCCCCAAGCCCATCTGTTGATCGGACGAATCCAGACTCTCCCGCAGGGCAATCGCAAAAAGGCGCTCGTCGAATTCAACAAGGCAATCAAACAGTCCGCGAAGAACCCGGCGATTCAAGCACTGGCTCTGGCCCTTCGAGGTGAAATGACCGAAGAGGGCGGAAAAAAACTGGCCGACTACAACAAGGCACTGGCTTTACGGCCTAATTTGCCCATCGCACTTCGCGGACGAGGAATCTATTACCTCGTAAACAACAATGCGGAAAAGGCTGCGGAGGATCTTTCTAAACTAGCGAGTCTGGAACCAGAAGATTCACGAGTCCATGAAGTGCTCGCCTTGAGCCAGTTGTTTCAAAAAAAGGTGGACCTGGCACTTGCCAGTTTGAACCGTGCCCTGGAGCTTGATCCTGACAGAGGTGCGGCCCACTTCTACCGAGCGCAAATTTATCTGGAAAAGAAAGACTCCGAGAAAGCCTTGGAAGATATCAATCGGGCGATCGACCTGGAAACCGACAATCTTCGCTGGCGTTTATTGCGGGCCCAAATCTATCACGACAGCGGCAACACAAAAGCCGCTTTGGATGAAATCGAACGGGTGCTGGTTGTGGATCCCAAGTTGCTCGGTGCGATAGAACTGCAGGCCGCGATCCTGGCAGCATCCGATCGAATGGAGGACGCCATCGCCGGACTCAAGCGAGCGGCGGCGGCGATGCCGGACAATAACGATCTACTTGTGACATTGGCCATTTTTTTCGCCACCAACGATCAGGTCCAACAGGCTCTAGATATCTATGACAAACTCCTGACTAAGCCAATACCCCATGGTCCCATTTACCGCAGTCGGGGTGATTTGCTGTTGAATCTCGGCCGCCAGGCCGAAGCGATTGCCGAGTACGAAAAAGCACTCCAACTCGATCCGGAAGATTCGGGAATCTTAAATAATCTGGCCTGGGTTTTGGCCACGTCTCCCGAGCCAACGCTCCGGGACGCAAAGCGGTCACTCACACTGGCAAACCGGGCGTGTGAAGCCACTGAATTTAAAAAAGCACATATTCTCAGCACCTTGGCGGCGGCTCATGCAGAAAATGGTGATTTTGAATCGGCCATCCAATGGTCCAGCAAGGCGGTGCAAATAGGTGACGAGGCGGCCGATGGACAACTCAAGGCCGAACTCGACGGGTATCGTGCCGGGAAACCGTGGCGCGAGATTCAAGGGCAGGATAAGAAGGATGACGATGCGGGCAACAATGTGAAAGACTCTCCCGAAGAGCCGGTGGAAAAAGCGACCGAAGGGCCCAAAGAATAGAAAAATACGGCCCGCCAATCCCCAGCCGTCAGATCAAGCAATGGACCTCGTGGCAAGTGATCTGCGCTGAGGGCCGCGACATCCTTGCGGCCGTAGTGCTCCACTGTTGTGGAGACGAACCGCTTCATGTCATCGGCATCAGTCATGTCGCGCTCGACAGCCAGGCCACCGATGTCGTTGGCGACGGCTTGGACAGCATCACTTCAACTCGTGATGGCAACACGAAATCCATTAGAGACCATGCGGCGGGCACAGGCAGTACCAATGCCCTTGCTGCCGGTGGTGACAATTGCAACAGGTGAATCTGACATGGCCGCGATTGTACGGGTTTATAGTCGTACTCGCTCACCGGCACGGGTGGAGGTGAGGTTGTGTTGATCTCCACGCCAGCGGACACCACCACGAATGATGGCCAGCCACAGCGATCGCTGACTGACCAACAGCGTTGAGAGCAACCCCAGCGGTACTAGGCAAGCCCAGGCGGTTGGCAACCCGAATCGGTGTGAGGCCGTCAGGGTCGTCGCGGTAGCAACCAGGGCGGAGATCAACGCGATCAGGCTCACTGGCAGCGGAACAACCGACCAGAGTGCCAGCAATGCAAAGGAGCTCAGAAGTGCCAGCACCAGGACCAGGATCAGAATGGAATGCAGGATCAATTGTATTCGACCGCCACCCTTGGCCGCCCCTTTTTCCATGCCCTGCAGAAAGTCTCGAGTTGATCGGTACCAGTGAACCCGGAGCCGATCCTTGGCAACCGCCAGTCGTGATCGCCCCCCGGATTCGTGGATGATCATGCCGATACCGACATCATCAGCAATCTCCATTCGAAGTGGTTCCATTCCACCCGCATGTTCCAAGGCGGCTCGACGGACCAGGTTGAAGGCACCAACGCCCATGGCCCGATCGGAACGATCGTCGTTGGCTCGCCACAGTCTCAAGGCTGTCATTAAGACGAGCATCATCACTGGCAGACAGCTCTTGAGCAGCACGGGGCCATGGATGATTTTGGGAATCAGGGCGACATGATCGGCCTGTTCTTCCTGGGCCCAGCAGAGGGCGGACTCGATCAGGCCGGGATCCACTTGAACATCAGCGTCGGACAGGAGATACCAGTCTCCCCGGGCAATTTCGATGCCCTGTTGTTGTGCATGGACTTTGCCAAGCCACCCCTCGGGTAGTTCTTCAAGGTGCAGGACCCGGATGCGTGCATCCTCTAAAGCAAGTCGGTCCATGATGGGACCCGTTTCATCGGTTGAGCGATCATTGACCAGGATGAACTCCAGCCATGGAGCGGCATCACGCAACCGGGTGCGCATGGCCGATTCGAGTTCATCAGCTTCGTTCCGGGCCGGGCAGATGACACTCACCACTTGGGGGTGGTCGACTGTTCCAGGTTGAAGCGAGCGAACCCGCCGACAGGTCATAACGATCAGGCTCGCCAAGGCCGTCCAGAGGCACAGTCCGCAAATGGTGATGATCCAGGCCCAGGTCATAAAGAGAGACTAGCTGGTTCCTGCAAAAAGGTTTCTTACATTTCCCGGTTGCCGCTTCGGGTCGTCAGCGCGGAGCGTCTTGTTCCGCCCAGCCGGTCAGATTCTCCAGACCCTTGCGATCACAAAAATCGCCAAAAGACTCGTTCTTTTTATGGTCCTGTTTGAAGTATCTCAAGAG
Organism: Pirellulales bacterium; assembly: GCA_030751095.1. Taxonomy (GTDB): domain Bacteria; phylum Planctomycetota; class Planctomycetia; order Pirellulales; family UBA7805; genus UBA7805. The sequence goes on from JASMGX010000048.1 coordinate 3,325, forward strand.
TGGCAACAGCGTCTGCACCACCTCGTCAGCCGGCACCAGATCTTTATAAATCCAATTGAGCCGATCGCCCTGGCAGCGGCCGCCAAGCAGGATGGTGTATTTTCCCAGCGTCTTGCCCACCAAGCCGATGTCGGAATTGTAGGGCCTAGCGCAGCCGTTGGGGCAGCCGGTCATGCGGGTTGTGAATATTTCATCCGAGAGTCCCAATTTTTCCAGCTCGACTTCTAGCGCGCCTATAATTGCCGGCAAGGCCCGCTCGCTCTCGGCAACGGCCAAACCACACATTGGCATCGCCGGGCAGGCCATCGACCATCGCCGGACGGTGCTGGTCTGTTCCGTGAGCGGTATGCCCGAGCGGACCAATATCTCCTCCAGGTGCTCTTTCTGTTCCTCCGCCAAGTCGATAAACAGGATCGATTGATGGCTCGTAAACCGCAGGCCCGGTTTGAGCGTGTTGCAAATCTCCCGCACGGCTGTTTTGAAATTGAACGTTCCTTCATCCTTGATCCGACCGTTTTCTACGTTCAGCCCATAAAACCATTTGCCATCGCCCTGTTCGCACCAGCCCAAATGATCGTCGAATCGGCTGACCGACAGAGGCTTTGAATCGGCAAGCGGTTTGCCGTAATACTCCTCGACTTTGGCTTTGAATTTTTCCAGACCCCAATCGGCGAGAAGATATTTGAGGCGGGCTACTTTTCGATCGGAGCGATTCCCAAAGTCGCGCTGTACCTCCACGATCGCCGTGGCGACAGCAATCACCTCGTCCGGTTCGACAAAGGCCAACGGTTGGGCCAGGGCGGGAAATGTTTTTTTTGCGGTCGGGGTTACGCCAAAACCGCCACCGACCAAAGCGTTGTAGCCCACAATGGTGGACCCCTCCTCAATCGCAAGCAGGCCCAAATCCTGGGAATAGACATCGACGCAGTTGTCGGTCGGGAGGGCGATCCCAATTTTGAATTTTCTCGGGAGATAGACTGCGCCATAAATCGGTTCCACCTCGAATGGATCCCGGTCCCCGCCAACCAACTGTTTTTCTCCCTCCGGATCCTCACTGAGCCAGATCTGATGGTAGGCCCGGGTGTGGGGTGCAAAATGCCCGGCGAGCCGATCGGCCATCTGCTGTAGTTCGTCGTGGACCGGATCGCCTCGCAGTGGCGCGGGGCAACACATCACGTTGCGGTTCACGTCACCACACGCCCCGAGTGTCGAGGCCTGGACTTCGTTGATCCGCCGGATCGTTTTTTTAAGATCCTTTTTGAGAACTCCGTGCAGTTGCAGGCCCTGGCGGGTCGTGATGCGCAGCGTGGCATCACCCACTTCGTCACACAGATCCAGCTCGGCGAGCAACTGGTCGCTGGTAAATTTTCCTCCCGGGATTTTGTTCCGGACCATCATGGAGTAGGCCTTGCCCCGGCCATCTTCGCGGGCCGCCTTTCTCTCGTCCCGATTATCCTGCTGGTAGCTTCCGTGGTACTTGATCAGCTGGACACTAACCTTGTCGAAGAAGGCATTTTCGTCGAGGAGTGCCTCGGGAATCGTCCCCCGCAGAAAATGGCTCTCCTGCTTGAATCCTTCGACCGCACTCGGTTTGGCCACATCGGACTTTGTAGGGGACGGTTGGCTCATGGCTGCAAAGCGGGGTCTGGGGTGGAGAAGATTGGCCGTTTTTTGCTGGCGGGTCAGTATAGCGGGCGCCTCTGAACTCGGCCATACGATTTGCTCTCCTGGCAGTGTCTCGGGCTCGGGAAGGACGAGATAATGACCACATCGACGCTCGAAAAGGCCAAAATTCACGCACCCGCAGCCCTCGCTCCCGGCTTGCTTGCACGCCGTGGAGGATAGCGGCTACCATACGTAGGGGCCGTTCAAGGCTGCCGAAAAATCTCATCTTAGGAGATAATGGATGTTGATGGATTCTAATCGACGACGAGCGAGCCGTTTGATGTGCCGGTGGGTGGCGCTTGGACTACTGGCCAGTGGCAGCTTCATCGGCTGTGGCGATTCGGGCCGGGTGCCGGTTTATCCCGTGCGGGGAAAAGTATTGCTCGACGGCGAACCGGCGGTTGGTGCATACATCAAATTTATTCCCGTGAACCCCAATGAAAAAACAAAGTGGATGATTCCAAAGGGTATTGTCGATGGCGAGGGAAATTACCGGCTCGATACATATACCACAGGCGATGGGGCCCCCGAAGGAGAATATGGGGTGACCATTAATTGGCCGACCCCCGAGGAAGATACCGAACCGAACACCTTTCCCGAAGTTTGGGCGGAGGTTCGAGACAAATATGCCGATCGAAAAAACCCTCAGCTTCATGCTGTGGTCCAATTATCGGCCGACGATGAGAGTGGAGAGATTACGGTCCCAACATTTGAACTCTCTGTGGATGAATATTTTGAGGACGATACCGATGAATAGCCCGTCGATCTACGGCTCTAGCGTGCGTCCCAGGCGACCCGGTCTGACGCTTATCGAGATTACCATCGTGGTGATTGTGATCGGGGTCCTCGCTGCGATTCTCTTACCGGCTATCGGCAGTGTCCGCGAGAGTGGCCGGCGGACAACCTGCATGAACCAGATGCGACAGTTAGGTTTGGGACTCCAAAATTATGAGACCCGCCACGGCCGCTTTCCACCCGCCAAAACAACCAGCTCACATGAAAAATATGGTCGACATAACGCCCTTATGTTCATCCTGCCCTATTTGGAACTCGACTACATTTCAGACAAAATCGATTTGACTAAAAACTGGAATGAGGGGGCCAATGAAGATATTGCCAAACAGCATGTCTATCTCTTCCTCTGCCCGAGTGCACCTTACCGGGATCCCGCGGATGACCACGATGCCACGGACTACACGGTGGCCTATAAAATTGATGAGGGTCTTCTCTACAACGACCTAAAAGGAATTGGTTACGGTGTTGATCTTGCTGCGATAGAAGATGAGGATGAAAGGGATGCCATCGAAGACAATGAGCGGGCGGCACTCGAGCAGGGACTTCTTGGAGTGGATACATTCAATACCCACTCGCAAATCTCCGACGGATTGGGGAACACCTTTATGATGGTGGAGAGGGCCGGGCTCCCCTATAAGTATCAGGATGGCAAGCATGTTGGATCCTACACGTCCAGAATGCGGTGGGCACCTTATACGACCCCATTTTCTATTACAGATATGTATTACAATCCAACAGAGGGTGGGGGAATGGAAACGGGGTGGAAAATCATGAATCGGAAAAATAGTCAGGAAATTTATAGTTTTCATCCTGGCGGGGCCGTTTTTCTCTATGGCGATGGTGCGGCCAAATTTGAATCAGAGTCCATGAGTCCTGTTACCTTTGCCAATCTCTTCACGCGGGATGGTGGCGAGGTTGAATTTCGCGATTAACCGTAAAGGTCCGGGGCATGGAGAGTCTGATATGCAACGCTTGGCGATCGGCGGGCTGGCGGTCCTTTTCTCGCTGCTGCCGGTGGCGGGACTCTGCAGTGAGCGGCCGCTGCGGATTGTGACCTTCAACGTCCAGTGCCTGCAGGCGCCCGATACCAACAAGACCCGCCTCTCCCGCTTCCGCTGGAGCCCGGCCCGAGAGGCCCACTTGGAAGCGATTGCCGGTGTGATCGAAACGCTCGAACCGGATATCTGTGCCCTCATCGAGGTCACGGGCAGCGAAAGCGTGGATCGACTCATCGACATTCTCCACCGTAAGGGGCTCAGAAAATACCAGGGGCATCACGTCGAGTCGCAAGACCGGTTCACCGGATTTGATGTGGCCTTTATCACCCGCACAACGCCCGATGAGCAGGACGGGGCTTTTATCGGGCACTTCGCCCCGCATGAGGCCGATTCCCGTTGGCAGGAGGTTTACTCGTATACCGACTCCGAGGGACAACATCGTGAGGCAAAAATCCCGCTCGCACGGCACGCCCTCCTCTATGCAACCATTGCGGGCCACAAACTGGCCTTCCTGGGGCTGCACCTCAAATCCGATCCGAGCGATGCGCGGGCCAATGCCCGCCGCGAGGCTGAGGCGGCCATCGCCAGACGGATCATCCAACAACAAATTATCCCGCGAGGCTATGAGCCGGTCGTGCTTGGGGATTTGAACGACTACGATCGAAAGGTCGCCGATCGGGACCCGCTGCGAAGCTCCAAAACCCGCGTATTAGAGAACCTCAAGGATTTTGATCCCGCGCGGGAAGGGGCCGAACTGTTCAACGTGGCGGGCCATATCCGTCGACCGGAAGATCGGGTCACCTCGCACTGGGATCGCAATGAGAACGGGGTCGCCGACAGCGACGATGTGTACACGATGATCGATCACATCCTGCTGCCCAACGCGCTCAAAAAACACCTGCGGAGGACCTTCGTCTGCCGCCTGACGGGGCTTTCGACGAGCGACCACTGGCCTCTGGTGGTCGATCTGGTGCTGCCGGAGGCGACCGAGGAGCCGCCGGGTGGCACAAAATAGTGGACCGAGCCGCCATCGATACTTCAAAATTCGCACCGAGGCGGTCATTTTGACCGCTGCCCTCCCACGGTTTGTCTCTGTAGACTATTTTTAGCTTTTCTGCCGTCGCCAAAAATCCAGGGATCGCTCAATCACGATGGACGCCTCCATTGCCAGTTATATCGACCACGCCGTCCTGCACCCCACGCAGACTGATGAGGATCTGTGCACAGCAGCCGCGCTCTGCGCGAAATATGAAGTGGCCAGCATTTGTGTCAAACCGTACATGGTTATGCGCACCGCCGCGCTGCTCGCAGAGAGTCCGGTCAAGGTTTCGACGGTGATCAGTTTTCCACACGGCGGCTGTGCGACGCTAGTCAAAGCGACCGAGGCGGGCGAGGCGTGTCGCAGCGGTGCAGTGGAACTCGACATGGTGGTCAATATTGGCAAAGTTCTTGAGGGGGATTGGGAATATGTGGCCACAGATATCGGTGCGGTCGTAGAGGCGGCCGAGGCCAACGAAGCGATCGTAAAGGTAATTTTCGAAACGGGGCTGCTCACCAGCGAGCAACAAAAAATCGAACTTTGCCATATCAGTGAGCAGATGGGGGCCGCTTTTGTCAAAACCTCGACCGGTTTTGGATTTGTGAAACAAGCGGATGGTGGGCTTAAGACAACCGGGGCGACTTGTGAGGATATTGCCCTGATGCGAAAGCACTGTTCCATTGGTGTGAAGGCCTCTGGTGGAATCCGCACGCTCTCCGATGCCCGGGCCTTTATCGACCTGGGAGCAACCCGACTCGGTACGAGCAGTACTGAGGCCCTGGTCCGGGAAGAACAGGGAGAGGGTGGCCGCCAGAACCGGTCTGGAGATTATTAACGAACCGTCTTTGAAAACAACCTTTTTGCAACGGCAGGATATCGAGCAACGATGCTAAAACTTTTTAAACAGATCAGCGAGGCGACAGCACATATCCAGAAGGTGTGGGACAAGCAGCCTCAGGCAGGAATCGTCCTCGGCACCGGGTTGGGACATTTTGTCGAACAGATCGAGGTGGAGGCGGAGATCGATTACGAAGAAATCCCTCACTTTCCACAATCGACCGCCACGAGCCATCGGGGACGGCTTGTCTGTGGCAACTGTGAGGGGGTGGCGGTGATGGTCATGGAAGGGCGGGTCCATCTCTATGAGGGACATCGGGCGCAGGCGATCACGCTGCCGGTCCGGGTCATGCGGGCAATGGGGGCCGATTGGCTGATTGTCTCCAACGCGGTGGGCGGGATGAACCCCAATTACCGTGCGGGAGATATCATGGTGGTCGAAGATCACATCAACCTGATGAATGACAACCCGCTCATCGGTATCAACGACGATCGGCTCGGTCCGCGGTTTCCCGACATGTCGAGCCCGTACGATTCGCAAATGGTCGATGAGGCGCTCGCCGTTGCGCGGCGGGAAGATTTTGTGGCTCATAAAGGAGTGCTCGTGACGGTCACCGGACCCAACCTGGAGACCCGCGCAGAATACCGCTTTTTGCGCATGATCGGAGCCGATGTCGTAGGGATGTCGCTCGTTCCGGAAGTGATCACAGCCGTCCACTGCGGATTGCGGAGTATCGGTTTTTCCGTGATCTCGGACATGTGCCTGCCGGACGCCCTGGAGGTAGCCGAGGTCGATACCATTATCGCAACCGCCAACGCCGCAGAGCCGAAACTGCGGGCTCTGGTGTGCGGGATGCTCAAGCGGATTGCTGAAAACAAATCGTGAGTGATGTCGCTAGGAACAGGGGCAAGGCCTGGAGCCTTTCTTCCGTTTTGCCATTCCCGAACAAGAGAGACGAAACCGGTCAAACGGACCCACCGTTGCAGGCCACCATTGCATGCTCAACATTACGCATCAAACCGAAGAGGCGGCCCAATACGTGCAAAGCCTCTGGCCAAAGCGGCCCGCTGCCGGGATTATTCTGGGGAGCGGCCTGGGGGACCTGGCCAACGATATCGAGCAGGCGGAACTGATCGACTACGCCTCCATTCCCCATTTTCCCCGCTCAACCGCACTCGGCCATGAGGGTCGCCTCGTCTGCGGCTATCTCGCCGGGATGCCGGTGATCACCATGCAGGGCCGTTTTCACTTCTATGAGGGGTATTCGCTCCACGAACTCACGATGCCGGTACGGGTGATGAACACCCTCGGGATCGGCCTGTTGATCGTCTCCAACGCCGCCGGGGGGATCAATCCGAATTTTTCAGCCGGGGATGTCATGATCATCCAAGACCACATCAATTTGATAGGAGGGCCTGCGACAGCCTCTCCCGGTGACGATGGCCAGGCTGACGACCGGATCGCAACGTATTCGTGTTGTCGAGAAGCAACGTATGACTCAGGTGCGATCGACGTTGCCCAACAGGTGGCCCGACGCGCAAATTTTGTGGCCCAGTTGGGCGTGTATGCTGCGCAGCGAGGCCCCAATTATGAGACCCGGGCCGAATATCGCTATCTGCGACGAATCGGTGTCGACGCTGTCGGCATGAGTACCGCTCCGGAGGCCCTCGTGGCGGCCGGAGAGGGCGTGCGGGTCTTGGGGCTCTCTGCAATCACCAACATCTGCCTGCCAGATGCCCTGGATGAAACGACCGGAGAAGGCGTCATTGAAACGGCGGCCCAGGCGGCGGAAAAAATGCGGCGTATTGTGTTTGGAATTTTGGATTCTCTCTCCACCGCCTGAGTATGTGAACCATGAGACCTTGAAACCAAAGTCCCCGTCAGGCGACAATCAAAGTTGCCTTTGAGTCCAACTCCATCGACGTTAGCGCTTTTATGAATGCTGCACAAATTATCGCACTCAAGCGAGACCGGCTGCCACTTTCAACGGAGCAGATCGAGTGGTTTGTTCAGGCCTATACCGATGGCAGCATTCCCGACTATCAAATGGCGGCCCTCTCGATGGCCATTTGCATCCACGGCATGGACAAGGCCGAGATCCGGGCGCTCACAATCGCGATGCTCAAAAGCGGGGTCACGCTCAGCTGGCCCAATGATGCTAGGCCGCGGGTCGACAAACATTCCACGGGTGGGATTGGCGATAAAGTTTCACTCATCTTGGCTCCTCTATTGGCCTGCTGCGACGTATGGGTGCCGATGATTTCCGGTCGCGGGTTGGGCATCACGGGAGGCACGCTCGATAAACTCGAGTCAATCAAAGGTTTTCGCACCGATCTGTCGCTCGAAGAACTACAGCGATTGACCGAGCAGGTGGGCTGTGTGATCACCGGTACGACCAAAGACATTGCCCCGGCCGATCGGAAACTCTATGCGCTGCGGGATGTGACCGCGACCGTTCCATCGATCCCCTTAATCACCGCGAGCATCATGAGCAAGAAACTTGCCGAGGGGCTCAGCACTTTGGTCTTGGATGTTAAATGTGGTGGAGGAGGAGTCGTTAGAAATCAGGCCGATGCGCGGGCCCTTGCGGAGTCGCTTGTAGAAGTCGGCAACGCAATGGGCATAAATGCAACGGCGCTCATCACCGACATGAATCAGCCGCTCGGCAAAATGGTTGGCAACGCGGTGGAAGTCAACGAGGCGGTCGCTCTGCTCCAGGGAGAGGGTCCGGAGGACTTGCGCGAAGTGACGCTAGCCCTTGGGGCCGAGGTCTTGATCTCATCGCAACTTGCGGCCGACGAAAAGGAAGCGCGGCGTCGACTTACAGAGTTGCTGGAGAGCGGACAGGCGAGCGACAAATTTTCCGAGATGGTTTGCGCACAGGGGGGCAATTTGGAACAGGGGCGTGACGTTGCCGCACCAACGAGCATCCTTGCAAAGCGGGGGGGCTATGTGAGTGGCGTCGATGCGGCGCAACTTGGTAGAATGGTGGTTCAGCTTGGTGGTGGCAGACAGTGCATGTCCGACCAGATCGATTACGCTGTCGGTCTGGAAATGCGGGTTCGCATCGGTGATGCTGTGGAGGAGGGTGAAGAACTATTAAGGGTCTTTGCGCGAAAAGAGGTCGCAGATCCACTCGTTGCCAACTTTAGAGCGGCCATTGCAATTCATGATGAGGTTGCGGGCACCGGGCCTCTAATTTTGGAGAGGGTGCAGACGGTTGGGAGAAAAGAGGATGAATGAGCAACAGAAAACCGAACTCGTTGCAGCGGCACTCGAAGCCCGCCTGATGGCGCATGCGCCCTATTCGCGTTTTTTTGTCGGTGCGGCTTTGCTGAGTACCGATGGAACCATCTTTCGCGGGGCGAATGTAGAAAATGCTTCCTATGGTCTGACCATTTGCGCCGAAAGGACCGCCCTGGGCGCGGCAGTGACTGCCGGCCACCAGACGTTTTCAGGTATTGCCATTGCAGCGGCCGGCGGCGTCTCTCCATGTGGGGCCTGCCGACAGGTGTTGGCAGAATTTGCAACACAGCTGCCCGTCGTATTGGTGGATACCGAATCGAACAACGCGATCCGCGAAGTCGATTTAGCCGCCTTGCTGCCGGACCCTTTTTCTTCGTAGTCTTTTTCTGTGTCGTGGAGCTAAGAGTACCCCGCTATGTCTTCCAGCAACGATCAACACTCTCCGCTCCGGCAAGGTGTGGTGGCGGTCATCGAGCGCGGAGAACAATTCCTTGTGATCCGGCGCTCGGAGCATGTGATTGCCCCGCTGCGGCTCTGTTTTCCCGGCGGTGGGATTGAACCGGGAGAAAGCGAACCGGACGCTCTGCGGCGAGAGGTGGAAGAGGAACTCGGGGTCGCAGTCCACCCTGTGGAAAAAATCTGGGAATGCATCACCCCCTGGCGGGTGAACATCGCCTGGTGGCGGGCTACGCTCCAAGGCTCCGCCCGGTTGGTCCCCAACCCCGATGAAGTTGCCGAGGTTTTATGGATGAGCCTGGATGAAATGCACGCCAGCGATGAACTCCTCGAGAGCAACCATGACTTTTTGAAGCATCTGGTTGCAGCGAGATAGCCGGTCTAAAAGCGGCTCGGTCGGCAATTATTGTGTTTTTAAATCGGCTTCTTCCAGTGCCGCCAGGTAGGGCAGGTTTCGATATTCGTCCTCATAATCGAGCCCGTAACCGACGACGAACTTGTCCGGGATATGAAATCCGACAAAGTCAGGGGCCATCTCGACCTCACACCGGTCCTCCTTGTGGAGCAGGACGGCGGATAAAACGGAGGACGGGTTTAATTTTTTGATTCGTGAGATGACCTCACGCAGCGTATAACCGGTGTCAAAAATGTCATCCACGAGTAACACCTCGCGGTTTTGTATGTCCGGCATCAGTTCATCATTGATGACCAACTCGCCTCGCGTTGTCGTGGCACCGTGATAACTGCGGGCCTGCAGAACCCCGACCCGGAGCGGCATCTCAAGCAGTCGAATCATATCGGCCAGCAGAACGACGCTCCCGGTCAGAATGCCAATGATGGTCAGCGGGCGGTCCTGATAATGATCGGTGATGTCCCGTGCCATCCTCCGGACGCCGTCTCTTAGCTGTTTTTCATCGAGTAGCGTTTCCATAAAACCGAGGGGGTCAGAGAGTGTGCCGGTTGAAAGAAAAACTTAAATCAAAATACCCGCGATACAGGCGGTCATGAACGCGGCGAGCGTACCGCCGAACATGGCGCGCAGGCCCAGTTTTGCTAAATCGCCGCGGCGACTCGGGGCCACACCGCCAATCCCACCGAGCTGAATACCGATCGAGCCAAAGTTGGCAAATCCACAAAGGGCATACGTCAGGATTGTAACGGTTCGTGGTGAGAGTGTCTCTTTACCCGTACCGATCATTTCACCCAATTGTAAATATGCCACAAACTCGTTGGCAACCATTTTCGTTCCCAGCAACTCGCCCGCTTTGCCACAATCGACGGCCGGGATTCCCATCAGCCAGGCCAGGGGCCAAAAACAATAGCTAAGTCCTTTTTCTAGCGTCCAGCGATCTGCTGTAGCAACATACCCGAACCATTCGCCGGTCCAGCCGATAATGGCATTAAACATGGCAATGATGGCAAGAAAAGCAATCAGCATCGCCGCCACATTGATGGCCAATTTCATGCCGGCCGTTGCGCCGGAGGCCGCCGCCCCAATCAGATTGGATTCTTTTTCCTCCACGTGCAGTTCGACCTCTCCCATTGTGAGAGAATGTTCCGTTTCTGGCTGCATCACTTTGGCGATCAACAGAGCCGCCGGGGCAGAAATGACCGAAGCGGTCACCAAGTGGCCCGCATCGATGCCAAAGCTGACATACGCGGCCAGCACCCCACCGGCAATGGTGGCAAATCCACCGACCATCACCGCCATCAACTCCGACTGGGTCATTTTTGATACGTACGGACGGATTACCAGGGGCGCTTCGGTCTGGCCGACAAACACATTGGCAGCAGCGGAGAGCGTTTCGGCACCGCTCGTTCCCAATGTACTCCGCATGATCCAGGCAAAGAAGGCAACGACCTTCTGCATGATCCCCAGATAATAGAGCATCGACATCAGCGATGAAAAAAAGATGATCGTCGGCAGCACTCCAAAGGCAAACGAGCTGAGCAACTGTTTTGTTCGCGGGAACTGTCCGTCGCGAAAGGATCCGATCGCAACATGAAACCACTCTCGCAGTTGCTGTTCCCAGCCATCGGCGCTGAGATCAAAATCCTGCGCAGTCTGGCCCACGGTAATGGTCACAACACCCTTTTTGCCGCGAATCGATTCAACCAGATCCTGTATATCCTGTTTGGGAGTTTCCCAAACCCGAAAGTGGGTCTGGTGCGGCTCTCCAGAGACCTTGACAGGGACTTCCAGTTCTCGGTCCATTCCGAACATGAACCGAGAACCCGCATCCACATGGGAAATCATATTCGTAAAAACATCCCCGATCACTCCAAAGGTTGTTTTTCCGGGACCCGTCTGAAGGATCAACAGGGCAAAAATAAGCTGGAGTGCCAAACCGCCAACCACCACCCTCAGAGGAAATTTTTTGTGGTTTGAGCTCATCAACCAGGCAATACCGATCATGGCCAGCAAGCCAAATGCGCTGATGAGTCGTTCCATGGGATCCGTCTCTCATTGTGGGTGGGTTCAAGTGTCCGGACTATAGTGAAGGACTCCGTCGACAACAACCGCCGACGCCTCTGGAGAGCCTCTCAAAAGTTAATCGTGGGCTTTAAATGTATTGAAGATGCGATCTCCGGCATCACCCAGACCGGGTACGATAAACTTCTGGTCGTTCAATTCCGGGTCGACAGCAGTAATGTAGATCTGGGTATCTGGATCGCGGGCCGTCACTTCGGCAATCCCGTCGCTGGAGGCGATGATTGAAAGTAGTTTGATTCTGGGCACACCCCATTCCTTCAGTGTGTCCAGGGCGGCAAGGGCCGAGCCCCCGGTGGCAAGCATTGGATCGAGCACCAGAGCCACATCGACTGGCTGGCTCTGAGGGAGCTTGCTGTAGTATTCGACGGGGCGGGCTGTCTTTTCGTCCCGGTAGAGCCCCAGGTGCCATACCTCGGCGCTGGGAATCAGATCTAACACGGCGTCGACCATCCCCAAACCGGCGCGGAGAATCGGGACCAGGCCAATACTCGGTTTGAGGGCATGGCCTTCTGTCGTTGTCAGTGGTGTTTCTACGGAAACGGATGCGGTCTGCAGATCCTGAGTCGCTTCATACGCGAGTAACACAGCCAATCGCCGGATCAAATTCCGAAATTCAATCGGTGCGGTCGATTGATTGCGGAGTCGCGTGAGGTGATGTTGGATCAGCGGGTGGTGGACCTCAAAAACATTGTCGCCACCCGCTAAAGGGCGTTTTGTCTTTTTTGAGTTCTGGGGGGACATCAGAAGGCCTCCATGAGTCTACCGCTTCGGGGCTCTCAGTCTAACGGCACGAGAGACCGGATGGGGAGAGGGGGAACGCACAAAGAGGGCTGCGGGCCATACACAGAAAAGGAGAGAAAAAACCGCTTTAGTCTGTCAACACTTCGCGAACAAACTCGACTTTAGGATTATTTGGCCCCATAACATCGGCAATTTTTAGCTGCTCCGACACGTACCGCTGTCGGCCCTTCTTTTCTGGGACGCGAAAGTTGTCCCCTTTTTGCAAAATCGGGCGATACTCGGGCATGCTGCCAAAGGCCCGCGTACCGGCTGCCTGGCAGGGAAACCAGTGCCCCTCGCCCTCGGCATCGACCAGATAAAATTCAGGGTAGCAATGTCCGGGGACCCATACCGTGCGGGCAGGAACACCGTTCACCCGGCAGAAAGCGATGAATAATGAACTGAGTTCTTCACAGTCGCCGTCGCCATCTTTGAGGGCCTGATAGGCACCTTTGAGAGGTCCATTTTTGTACTCAACGTGGTTCCGAACCCAATCATACAGGGCCTCCACTTTGGCCCAGTCTCCCTGCACATCACGAGTAATTTCGCGCGCCAATTTACGGATTTTTCCGTTTTTTGTTTCAATGCTCGGGCTGGGCCCCAAATATTTTCTGATTTTTGACGTTGTTTTTTTGGGGATTTTAAACTGGCTTGTTTCTTCCGGCGCAACAATGTGGTAGCGGGTACATTCAAAAGTCACCATCGCCTGAGCCGACTCACCCGCCCGGATAAATGGGATCTGCACGATCATCCGCTTAACGGTATCGCCCACCATGTCGTAAGAGATGCGGCGAACTTCTGGAGACGACTCTTCGTTGATGATTTTGACCTTTTGCTCAGACCAGTCAATCGGTATGGGCGTGGTCCCCTCAACACCTTTTAAGGCGCTTCCGGTAGATCGGACAATTATCCCCACCTGCAGTTGGACCACCTCTTTACGGACAAACTGTGCGGATGCGCTACTTGGGTCCTCATCGGTGAACTGTGCAGCCATATCGGTTGCCGGCAGCAACAATACGATGGCAAGAAAGAAACGCAAGATCCTCTCCCTTTTTCAATTCTAGAGGCGGTGGCGTAAAACTTTTGATCGCTTGGGGCGGCAACCTAATGGGTGCCTTACAAGCAGAGCATCCGCTTCTAGTCTAGCTCGAAAAAGGGAGGCCGGTATCGACAACCGCCCGCGCGTCAGGATTTCGGGCGGGTAGATGTCGGTTGAGGGAGTTGTTCCGATTACAACTGTTTCGATTACGATCCGGGGTTTGCCGGCGTAATAGTCGGTGGGTTTGTCGCAGGACCGCTGTTGAGAATAACGCCCTGTTCATAATTTCCACCAGTTGAACATGTGGAGCAACCCGAAACACCAGCACCCGTTGAAACATTGCTGCAGGGATCACAAGGCATACAAGGCATACAAGGCATCGTCTGCATACTCGGGGCACCGCAACGCCAAGGAGCCCAGCCGTGAGCGCGTCCAAAACGACCCCGGTTGCAGCCAACTGTTGCCACCAACAAAATCGCCAATATCAGTAGCCTCTTCATGGCTCATATCTCCATAAAAATCCAGTATTTGGAAAAAGCGGCGAACACAATTCGACAGAAAACTCTACAACATCTGAAATGATGTGCAAACAAAACGGCCGGTTTTTATTTCCCGCATTTGCCTAGTCGCTATCTCTGACATACGTTTTCTGTGTCCTAACAACTGTTAAGGTTTAACACCCACAAACTACAACTGTCTCAATGGTTAAAAACGCCTCTTTTCTCCACGGATATCGGCAATGATGAACATGGGCCTCTTCTCAGGCATTACAGCACTGCTTTTTCTGGCGACAGCCGGGCCGCAGGCACTGGCCGGCAACGATTCTCCTGTACCGGCTGTGAGCGAGCGCGGGTGCGCGTCTTTTGAAGATGCGAAATGTATAAGCTGCGAGCGACGAGACGATCAGATTTGGCTGATCAGCGCTCGGGGAGTTCCCTGTTTGTCGCTCGATGATCCGCTTGACGGAGAGAACCTTGTTAAAAATCTCAAATATTGGCGATACAGCACACAAGATTCAAAATGGAACAAATCAACTCTCGAAAACCTACAGGCGGATGACACCCAGAATATGCAAAGCGTCGTATGGGTTCACGGGGATCGTATTGAGGCCTGCGAAGCCTTCGACGTAGGGCGGCAAATGTATCGGGAATTGGTTCGTTGTACTACCGATAAAACGCCCATACGATTTATCATTTTTTCCTGGCCATCGGCCAAGACATTGACTCGCCCCATCGCCGATGCCCGTTTAAAAGCCTCTCGGACCCTCTCGGCCGGCATCCATCTGGCGGGACTGTTAAAAACAATTCCCCAAGAAGATCAAGTCAGTTTGATCGGGTTCAGCTTTGGCGTGCGTGTTATTGCCACAGCACTGCATCTTTTGGGGGGTGGCGATGTTGCGGGAGCCACATTTACCGACCCTGTTATAGGACACCAAAAGTATCGTGTTGTATTTCTTGCTTCAGCGATTAACTGCGATTGGCTTGAGCCTGGACACAAGTTTGGTAAAGCGATTGACGAGATGGAGAGTCTCTTGCTTCTGAATAACTATTGTGATCGGATCTTGAAGCACTATGGCAAACTGTATTGCCATTGTGCCCGTCGCGGCCCTGAGGCGCTGGGATACACCGGCATGACGATCTCTCACTGGCCCGAGGCCGATCAAGACCGGATTCGACAATTCAATTCCAGCGGCTTTGTCGGAAAACAACATGCCTGGAGGCCGTATATCTACTCACCACAGCTAATGTCTATGATTCGCCGGGAAACACTCGGGGAAACGGTCGTCTCCCCGTAATCGGGTGCTAGTCATCGCCAGAGCGAAGAGACACAGTGGCAAACGTTCTATCAGCGGGATTCACTTGTCGCGATCGACCCGCGATAATGGCTGTATGGATGAACCGCTCTCCTACCTCGATGGCCAGTTTTTGCCCGCTTCACAAATGGCAATTCCCGTTTCCGATGCGGGATTTGCACTTGGGGCAACCGTTACCGAGCAACTTCGCACCTTTTCGGGCCGCCTGTTTTATTTAGAAGAACACCTCGAGCGATTCTATCGCTCCTTGCAACTCGTCGGGATCAGCCTTCGGGAATCATCCGCCGACCTAGTCCGAGCGGCGGAGAGGATTGTGGCAGCAAACTGGCAACTCTGCGACGGCGAAGATGACCTCGGGTTGTCTCTTTTTGCGACCCCCGGAACGCTGGCCACATTCAATGAAGGTCGCCACGGCAGGCCGTGTGTGGGGATACATACCTATCGCTTGCCGTTTGGACTCTGGGCGGACAAATACCAAAGCGGACAAAAGCTGGTCGTCACCGATGTGCAACAGGTACCCACGACATGTTGGCCGGCAGAGCTGAAGTGCAGGAGCAGGATGCACTACTTTCTGGCCGATCAAAAGGCGGCTGCCATCGAATCTGGTGCCCGGGCACTGCTACTCAACCGTGCTGGAGCTGTCCTGGAAACCTCGACTGCCAATATTCTCCTCTATCGCGAGGAGGGAAAAATCGTGACTCCGCCCATCGAAGATGTACTTCCGGGCATCAGCCTCACGGTCGTTCACCGCCTGGCAACCCAACTCGGCCTTGATTGGGATCACTCCACGCTTTGCTGCGAGGATATTGCAGAAGCGGATGAAGTGTTTTTGAGCAGCACCCCCTTCTGCCTGCTTCCGGTTATTTCCATGAACGGGCAAACCATTGGCAGCGGTCTTGGGGGGAGCGTCTTTCAAAGCCTGATTCGCGCGTGGTCGCGGGAAGTCGGCTTCGATATTGTCGAACAGGCGCAGAACTTTGCAAACCGGTGAACTGGGCGGGTAAAGCAACGCTTCAGGGCGCGACCGCCAAATCTTTCAGTGCCTCAAGCGTGGAGAGGATATCCTCACAAGAGACTTCTTCCCATTCGTGCGTTTTGTGGTGCAAAATAGCCAGCTTGAACGATTCAAATGCCTCGCTCACATCCGGTGGCAGGGAAGCTAATTCTGCAAAAGGGCGCATTGGCGCAGGCGCATTGCCGGCATCCACTATTTGCATCACCTGCTCGCGAGGAGCCTTGGGTTCGTCCCCATAATCGGGAGTGAAGATTTCCTCGCTTGAGGCCGGATCATGTGGGATCGATGTTCTGGCAGCAGGAAGCTGTTTCTCGCTGAGACCAACAAGACGATCTTCGTCCAGTTCTGCCGTGATAATATCCTGATCCTGCGGCTTTTGGTCTGCCGGTGCGCCAATTGCTTCCCAGCGGGCAAACCGCATCTGAGCAACCGACCAACGATTCTGAAGAGCGCCCTCCAGCCATAATTCCGCATCCTCCCATTCGACGGCACTTTGAAAGTGGCTCCAATAGAGTCCCGAATACTCTTTTCTCGATGTATCAAAACGAGCGGACACCCTTCGCAAACGGCCCACATGTTGTGGGCTGATGTTGCCGACGCGGCGACTCCAGGCCTCGTCAGAAAATTCGCCGCCTGCGGCGCCCTTTGCCTCGAGGTCCTCGCGCCACTGACAAATGATTTTTCCCTTTTCCCAGTTGGTCATGCTGACGAGATGATTCCAGCGGCCCACAAAACCTTCCGACACCTCATCGTGGGCGGTTGATGTTTCGGCATCTCGCTGCGTCTTGCTCATTTGTCTGTCTCCTGCTCTCTATATTCTTCGTTTCGCCCCGGGCATCGTTGCGGGCGGCGCCGATTAACGTCCGACTGCATAAGTCTAAAAAGAATGCGTCGATGAAACCAGCACGCATGCGGCTCTATGGGGCGCGCGAGAGTCCGCGCTGCGCCGCGACGGGAATATACTGCTACGCCGCAGAGTGCGTATTCAAAAATTGCCTGGGGACAACTTGTCGGTAGTTGTCTACAAACAGAGTGCTCCGCGACACGATGCACTCGAAGTGCCGGGCCGAGAGGCCGCGTGCACTAGCTTTTTGGCGGAGCAAGCTCGGCTGCCTGAAAATCGCCGCCGCGATGTTCTCCGTCACAGAAAGGCTTGTTTTTTGACATGCCGCAACGACAGAGCGCGAGTGCCCGTTTGCTGGTATCGATCACAAAGCAATTGCCCCCGTGGTCGGCAAGGGTCACTTCACCCTCTACGACAAAGGGCCCATTTTCGCGGCAGCGGATATTGACGGGCGGCATTCTGTCGACCTTTACTAAAAAAATACGCGTTGGCTGTTTGATGGGACCGCAAGTGCTACTTCGATGGCGGTGATGCAGATGGCGGTGATGCAGATGGCGGTGATGCAGATGGTGGTGATGCAGATGGTGGTGATGCAGATGGTGGTGATGCGG
>JASMGX010000049.1:0-11749 GCA_030751095.1 Pirellulales bacterium
AAGCGATAGCAAACGTTTTGTCCTTTTTCGAACCACAATCTATCTCTCGATACGGCAGCAAGACATAAGGCTCATCGTTTAGGACTCGACTTGCCACACTCACTGTCGCTAAGGCTGTCCATTCTCCTACTGCATGCGATCAGGAAGCAAGGCGACTTTCTCGAATCCGAATCTCACTGGAAAAATAAACATCGGAAGAACAACAAAAAAATTTCTCCGACCAAAAAATAACGTGTATATCGTCTGCGATCCGGCTAGTTACGTTTTTTAGATCACCTACCTCTTTTAATGGATGCGATCAAAACGTAATCTACGTTCTATCATGCAGCCGTTGATGGAAAAAGTCAGAAAGTCGCACGATGCTTCGCTGTCGGCCTTTGTCCGCCGGGAGCGCCAATTTCCATTCCAGTGGCACTACCACCGGGAATACGAACTCACGCTCATCACAGCGGGCCGCGGACGACGTTTTGTGGGCGACCACATCGCTGATTTTCGCGAGGGCGATCTGATACTGCTCGGACCGCTTTTGCCCCATACATGGCGAAGCGAGGCGAGCCACGCCGCGCGTCGACGTGCAATCGTCGTTCAATTTCCAGAGGACTTCCTGGGCACCGCACTAAAAGAGTGCACTGAACTGATAAATATTCAGAAACTTCTATGCCGGTCTCGCCTCGGCCTTCAGTTTCTTGGTAGGCGTCGCGCCAAGGCAGCAAAACAACTTGAGCCGCTCATAAAAATGCGCGGTGCACGAAAGCTCACCGAATTCGTGAGCATCCTCGATGGTCTTGCAAAAAATCAGGAAGTGAGCCAGTTGGCGAGTGAAGCCTATGCCGTCCCGAGTCAGAAATTCACTTCGAGGCGTATGGCTGGCGTACTGGAAGCAATCCACCAAAATTATCAGCAGCGCCTTTGGCAAACGGATCTGGCGCGATCGGTCGGCTTGAGTAATGCCGCCTTCACCCGAAACTTTCGTCAGGCCACTGGCACTACGCTCATCGATTATATCAACGACCTTCGCATCGGCCACGCCTGCCGCATGTTGGCTGAATCTACGGATCTCATCACTGACATTTGTTTTGAATCTGGATTTACCAATCTTTCAAATTTCAATCGATGCTTTCTCCGTCGTCGGGGCATGACTCCCTCACAATTTCGCAGCCAGTTCCAACGCTAAAACAGACGTTTCGCTGCCAGAAGACGCTATCGGCATCTCGGTATCTCTAATAGAATTTTTCTCTAATGGTGCAGGACATCACCAGCACCAGTTCGCAAAACGGATACCAACTGTTATATTTTTGTTCTTCATTGCAATCGATTTAGGAGAATGGCAACTTTGATCAGCAAGGATCTGTTAGAAATGCTTGTTTGCCCCGAAAGCCATCAGTCGCTAACGATCGCTCGAGCGGAACTGGTAGAGCGTATTAACCGTGGCATCGAAAAGGGCCAAGTCAATAATGCGGGGGGGACAAAGATGGTCAAGCCTTTCGATGGTGGACTTTTAAGAGCGGATGGTAAAGTTTTCTATCCGGTGCTCGATGAGATTCCTGTCCTACTGGCTGATGAGGCGATTTTGTTGGAACAGTTGGATGACTGACAAAACAATCTTTCAAAAAATTATTGATGGCGAAATACCGGCAGATATTGTTTATGAAGACGAACAATGCCTAGCGTTTCATGATGTCGCTCCCCAGGCACCCACACATCTTCTCGTCATTCCAAGAAAACCAATTCGATCCATAGCCTCTTTAGAAGATTCTGATATGGAACTGATTGGGCATCTCTGGAAAGTAATCCGCAACCTAGCCAGCCAACTTGGTTTAGATGGTGGCTATCGCGTCGTTGTCAATTGCGGCCCCGATGGTGGCCAGGAAGTCGACCACCTCCACTACCATCTTCTCGGCGGTCGGTCGATGCAGTGGCCTCCCGGATAAATTGACCTGCAACAATTTGGTGGGGGGCTATTATCGCAAAAAGGCTGGAAGCTTTTTCTTCCACCAGGAACTCTTTTCTTCCCCTTTGTCCGCTTCTGGTGCGACTTTCTCCAAACGCGGCAATTCTGCCTGACGGATAGTCTCGGGTGCCGATGCAATCAATTGCCCAGGTAGGGGTACATGCTGCTTTAAAAAACAGGGCCAGTATCCATCCAGAATCCGTTCGCACTCGGACAACTTGCCGCTCGTCAGTGCAACATGTGCTTGTGTGAGAATGCGCGATAATTCTTTCCGTTCGTTATCACTGAAATGCAATTCAGAAACCGCAATTTTATCAATCCATACTTTACCATTGCCAGTGAATTCAAAACGAACCTGAAGATCACTTAAATCAGCCACGGGAAGATCGTCAATCTGGTAATCAAAAAGCTGCCAATCCGCAGATTTGGGAATCATTCCAAATCGATATATTTCGCGATCCAGGTGTCGTCCACTAATCGCCAGTTTCAATGAACCGCTAAAATCTCTCGATGTTTTCAACCATACGGAAAATGCAAGCCGGCCGGTGCGGGGTGGAGGAAATCGATTGCTCACAAACGTTGCTGCGTTGCCCTCGCTCTGCAGACAGAGTGCAGCTGTTCCTGATTTTTTTTCCTCTCGATCGATTCGTGTCGAAGTACCCGCGCCACCCTTGAGCTTCCAACCCTGAATATGTCCCTCACTTTCGGGCAATTCAAAAGAGGGATTTTTTAGCGCATCGATGTTCCGTGGTTGTTTTAATTCAATTGTCCTGTCTGCAAGATCATTGATTCTTTGTTGGAGCACGCCCCGCACATCCTGGTTGAATGTTACTGTCACATTACCAAAGTCCACATCGTCTCCATCAAACTTTAATGCCACAAAATCGTAGCGATCGAGTGGAACGCGAAAGTGGCCCTGGACTGTCTTCGGAAAATCCTTGTCCCCAGAAAGATCTTCAATGGCAACACCATGGTCGGTGGTTAATCGGAGTGCCACATCGCACTTCCAGTCCGACTGGTTGATTAGATAGGCAAACGTTTTTCCATTCACAGAAAGTTTCCGCAGTACGATCGGTTCGTGTTCTCCGGAAATCGTCTCATAATTGCCTACCGGCAACTGACGGTACGCAGAAACGAGTGATCGTAATGAAGCCTCCTGCCCTAGAGTCAACATCCAGCCGCCAATCGCCAGAATATCGCTGTCTGCAGCGGCTAAACTTTTCACCAGGAGCTGACGGTTCATGCTATCGCTGGGAACTAGGTGCGGGGCAATCCGAGTGTGAGTGAACTCTGCCCCAAACGGACTTTTGGCATCAAAAGATGGAAGGCGCAACTCACGCGGATGCGTTTGCAAGAGATAACCAAGTTTACTCACTGCGGATAAACGGCGGTCCAATTCCAGCGATGCATCAATCTGGCGAGCTGCAGCAGGGTCAATGCTAGAAAAGTCTGATGCAACAATCCGCGAACGCAGAAGCACAATCCCATCTTCATGATTTGCATATTTCTCTGGAGCAATGCCGACGGCAAGTAACAACTCTTCGACACTGGCATTGGTCGGTAGTGCGGGGCGCAACAGTGAGCCGAGTTCGGGGCTTCTCTGCATGGCTGTCGTGGCCACATAGAGTTTGCCATCTGGAACGGTGTTGCGAATTTCCCTCGCTAATCGGTCATGAAAATCCCAAATCTTCTCTGCCCGCCATTCAAGCCAGGCTGCATGGTGACCGATCCGAGACGATTGTTGTGGACTTGCCACCTGCGATGGTCGCAAAGTGTTGATTTCGATTCCTGCTTCCCTTGCAAAGCGACTCCGTGTCGCAACGTCGTAGCCCCAATCGGCCCCTGGCAACAAAGTGCATCCTTGGCCGGAACTGTCGATGGCAACACCCGCTAGAGAATGGTGTTGGTGGTAACGATCCAAAACTTCCCGAACTGTGTTAAACACCGCCTGCTGCACATCGGCATGCAGCGGATTGTAGCGCGACCTCCCGTTAGCAACACCATCGCTGTTCTCTGTCCAGGGCATACCGCGCACATCAATCAGTTCGATGCCGGTTGCTTTTTTACCACCATCACGAATGATTTGTTCCAGCTCTGGAAGAGGCGATTGAAACTGCAGCGCAGGAATGAAACGGATATTTGCACGGTCACACATTCTCAACAACATTTCCAGAACATCTTTCCGGATTGGATCCTGGCCTGTTGAGAAAAATATCCCGCTGTCGTACCGCGGTGTGGGACTGAGAAGTTCACTCGGATAGATTGTACTACCACGAGCCAGAACCGACATGATGACGGCGTTGTGGCCGGCATATTGAAGGTATTCGATCAATCGCCTGCCAGCCTCATAAAATGTCACCCAGTCATCCATCGACCGTCCTGTAGCCTCGTCGAGCATATCGGTTGCTGAGAAATTTTCTGGAATCAACGGCCGCGCCATATAGGCCGCAAACAAACGACCTCCATCAGGCGTCCCCTCAGGAACGAGTTGCGGCAATCTTGAAGAATGACTACCACCCCATCTGAGAGCTGAAATCCCAACCATTTTCGGACCAAAGAGACGAATGCGTCCGTGTACCGCCGGTCTCTCTTGATGGCTGTTCGTGATCAACAGCACCGGCTCTTTTGTTTTCGGCCAAAAAGCAAGGCGATGCTTCGCGGTGTCTGTTCTCTGCGTTTGACTCTGTTCATCAACGATCACCCCTGAATCGATCCCGATCGGCAATATCTCACCGGCAGCGTCAGCCTCGAGAAGACTGATTCCCATTGCTTGCGGAACATCGGTGGGATATTCAACTTCGAGAATGTGAACTTGTCCCGGTTCGTTGACTGCAAGAGGGTAGGCAACCCACGATATCTCTTCATCCGTTTTTGCTGGGGCGAGTTGCTGAAATTTCCCTAGCTGCGGATGCTTCCAGAGCGTCACCTTACCCTCTTTCAAAGGTCCGCCACCAAATCCTGGAAGTGCCGACATTTGCGTTACACGTTTCCACCAGGGGTTGGAAGGATTAATCTCCATTACCAATTTCTCCGGGGGAGGCACTGGCAATAGTGTATTTTTTCCCTGCGGTGTTTTACTTAAAACAATAAATTGAACGCGGCGCTGGGCGAGCACATCCCGCCTATTTCGGAATGGAATCGTAGAAGAAAAAGCACTACGCAGGCGAGCTGCCGTAAGGACAAGATCGTACACTCCCTCTTCCTGGGGAACTGCATATTCCAGGGAAATCGGCCCGATCGCTTCCTCTTTTGCCGGCATGGTGAGAGCCTGCTGTTGGCTCGAGAAAATTTCGTCAGAGCGGGCACGAACAATTTTGGAGTTCAACTGAATGTTGTCGCCCTCAACGGCACCCAACAGGTGAGGCCTGAGTTCGAGTTGTAACTGCTCGCCGGGTGCAAAGACCAGCGACCGCGTCAGGGTGCGGATTCGTAATCGATCGCCTGGAGTGCGATGTACCAGTAACCGATTTCCTAGATTGGCCGGACCGAGTTCCCTGCTGTAACGATCTGTGACCAGATCAGATAATTTGATCTCCATTGTCTGCTTTGGCGAATCCGATTCGACAGAATGCAGTGCCACGACCAACGTACTCTCGAGAGGTGCAACAATTGCAATATCAACGCCATCATATTGTCGTGCTGTCTTCTGCCGCACATGCAAACGTCCCCCGTCAAGCCACATCGATCCTGGTGCGTCATCCTCAATGCCAAGACTTCGCTTTTCGATGATGCGACCACGATGAACATACAAGGAGCCCTGCCACTTTGTCGCCTCACCACCTCCCCACGCGACCCTCAGTCGCAAAATGGGTACTTCTGAGCGCGGTCGTTCATCGCCATTACAAAGGGCAACAAACCCAACCGATACTAGCGCAACACAAACCAACAGCGCTCTGCGCAAAAATTTCCTTGGCGGCTGAGCGCGGATTCCTTTCGGCGGCGCAGAGACGGTTAGCACCGTACGGACCTCCTTGTCCGGTGTCGGCAAACATCCATTGGCAACGTGTTGTTACCAAAGGACTTCACGAAAATTTAAGGGGCGGGATTATAGGCAGAGAGCGGATTCCGCTGCCAGACCGGTATATCGTCTGAAATTACAGACATCCTGTCGGCTTGCCAGCACTGCTGGCAACGTCACTTATTGGCGATCTGGCCGATTTGAAGAATTTTGGAGCAGGGTCGCAGACTTTCATAGACCGCAAGTGTTGCCATTGCGGTATGTTCTACGCGGGCGTGTTGATCGACCCCCAGGGGGCCTTGGCGGCCCAACCTTTCCCGGGTCGTACGATCGGTTAAAAGAGAAGCAAGTTCTGTGGCAAGTGCGTCGCCATCTTCCGGACGAAACAGCCGACCTCCTCCTAAACGCCCAAGCAATTCGGGGAAGGCGCCATGAGCCGGCTGGAGAACCGGAACACCGCAGGCAAGTGCCTCCAGAACAAACCTTCCTTTCGGCTCTTGGTACGTCGTGGGGACAGAAAACAGGTCTAGTGAATGAAGAAATGCTACCTTCTGCGTATGATCCAGCATTCCGGCATAGTGGAAATCCGACAGCCAGCCAGCCGCCCGAATTCGCTGTTGCTGCTCTAGAAAATAAGGGCGATCTTTAGAACTCAAAGATCCGGCAACGTGCAACCTGACATCTTTGAATGCAGACATTTCTTTCAACTTCAGAAAAGCCCCTACGAGAAGATGGAGACCCTTGGCGGGACAAATTCTGGCCAGAAAACCGATGGTGGGCACATTCTCTTTAGACTTCGCATCCATCGGCAATGAGAAACTTTCCGCGTTGATCCCCAAGGGTACCTTTTGAAACAGGTTGCTTGGGACCTGAAAATATTCGGCCATCTTCTTTGCATAGAAGTCGCTATGCACAATATATCGATCGACTTTTGTTGCCAGAATCTGCATTTCTGTCAGAACCCGGCGACGATACTCCGGAGACAGGGCATCGATAAACAGATCGTCTCCCTGCAGCGTCACAACAATGGGTACTTCCAACTTGCGCTTGAGTGCTGGCACAAATCCTGCCGTCAATAAATTACTCAGATTAATGACATCGGGTTTCACCTCTTTTGCGAGCCAATCCACAAGGCGTTTGACCTCTTTGCGTTGGTTTCCTTTTTCGCCACGAACCATAGAGAGCGTTAACGCACCCAACTTTTCGACATCGCCCCTTGAGGGCATGTGAGTCAACATCGATACCAGTTGGGGCCGATCGAGCCAACGATCTAGGAAACGAGGCAGCTTTCGAAACAGAGGAATCTTCTGCTGCAAGTAAACGTTGACGCCTCCGTAAAAAATCTTTCCGGTGCTCACACCCGGCTCGTCGGTGGTAATCGGCGTGTAGAGGGGTATTAGGTAAGCCTCATGGCCCAACTGCTGTAGCGTTGCCACAAGCGTGTTATCACTCAAACAACTGCCACAGAGCATGCCGCCCGCACCAGGAGTGAGATAAGCAATTTTCATCTGTTTTCCAGCCATCGTTCGATGCTCGCATATTTACAAGTCCGTGGCAATCTAGGCGAAATACAATATTGCTGCACAATGGTTGCCAAGTAAAAGCGCGAGCATGTTGAAAATGATCTGGAGAAAAATTTTGCCTCCTGTTAGAATTCTCCGCCACTTCTGGAGTTTACGGAGACCACGCGCAGTGACTCCGTGCTCTCATCAACGGCTACGGAATGTCCATCATGTTGCCACAAAGCAAACAGACTGTTTCACCCAACGAGATATCGACTGTCCATGCCGCTATTTTTCAGCGGGCCATCATCGCGTTGTCGGCTCTCGCTATCCTGCTCTCAGCAGGCCGCGGTTTTACCCAGGAACAACAGGACGCTGATGTTCCCACGAAAACAGATGTTCCCACGAAAACAGATGTTCCCACGAAAACAGATGTTCCCACAAAGACAACCGAGCAACCCTCAGCGGTACCTGCCGGAATTCCAAAAAGATTTCATCTCACCGCCAAGCAAGAAACCTACCTAGATCAAATCCTCATACATTGGCAGAGCCATACGGATAAAACCGAAACCTTTCGATGCGATTTTACACGATGGAATTACAACCCCGCCTTTGAACTGCCCCAGTTCAAGGATGTGCCACTCATCGTTAACAACGGTGATTTGAAGTACGCCAATCCGGATAAGGGTACTTTTCGTATTACGCGGGTGATGAACCTCGATACCAAAACCGGCCAATATGAGGCTGCAAAAGATACCTATGGCGAACATTGGGTTTGCGATGGCGAATCGATCTGGCAGCGAGACCACAAAACAAAACGCGTTATTGAACGCAAAATACCTGACGAACTTCAAGGGGAGGCGATCAGCAACACACCTTTGCCGTTTCTGTTTGGTTCCAAAGCCGCCGATTTGAGACAGCGATATTTTCTTTGCATTGTCACTCCCCAGGAGTATGCCGAAACTGAAATCTGGGTTGACGCCATTCCGCGGACCCAGACAGATGCCGGTAATTTTCGCGAGGCGATCCTCAGGCTCCATCGAACCGATTTCCGCCCTGTGGCTTTGAGAATTTACGATCCGGGAGATACCTATTCTACATATGAATTTTCAAACATCGTCATTAACGATCCCTTTGAAGGTCTCAAGCAACTGTTTGCCCCACCAAACGTTCCTTTTGGCTGGCGCAAAGTTCTCGAGATGCCTCCCGAAGCAACTGCTCGTCGGCAGGAATCTTCAAACGAAAATAGTGATCCGCAGTCGCGTTAGAGATATGGGCCTCTTTGCTCACAGAGCAGATTCTTCCCGATCGCATTCTGTTCAATAGAACAGGCTTCTTAGAAGATCGTGGTCTTCAAACCAAGCGTGACTCCTTAGGGAAAAACACCGGTCGACGACTGCCCGGTCACCGAGTATCCCCGAAGTGGCCGCCAGCAATGCTGACAAAGCAACAACCACGGACCGGCCCTTTCACGTCCGGAATGTTAGGTAAACAACCAATGTGAGCTTTGCGAATCCCTAGAAGATGGGAAGGCTGGCTAATAAAAAAAATATTTGCCGGATGTACTTTTTATTACGATTGGTCAAGGGTTTCGGCCGATAGTTAATTCGTCTCGTGAACAGTTCACGCGTCTGATGAGCGAACAAGAGAACGTTTTGCCGCACATCGAAAGAATTTATTTTCACACATTCAGGCAGGTACCCATCACGACCGGCTAAATCGGATAGAGGCAAAGAACCATGAAAACCATTCGATCCATTCAGTGGACGGCGACCATCACTGCTGTGGTGGCCATGATATCCGCCCAGCCTTTATATGCAGCCGTAAATCAACCGGGACAAAAGTCTGCCATTGCGGACATCAGCCTATTGTCCGGAGGATTACTGGAAGGAAAACTTATCGATCCTCGTGGTCGACCCATTAAAGAGTCTTCGGTCGCGATTTTTCATGATGGCCTAAAAATTGCGAGCACCACTACCACTGGAGATGGTGCTTTCAAGGTTGCGGGCCTCCATGGCGGTATCCACCAGATTGTTGCAGAAACGGGAACTACCACCTGTCGCTTTTGGGAACCGGGGACTTCGCCACCTGCAGCGGGGCAAGCGGCCCTCGTCGTCTCCCAGAACACACCTGTTAGGGGCCAACCATGTGCTACCGGTTGCGTGCCCAATTGTGCTACGAAGTGTCAGACCGTTTGCGAACCGGCAACCGTTGCCACACCGTGCAGCACGCCGCCGAGCCCGCAATGTAATGTTGCCGCACAACCGAACAACTGTAACGTTGCCGCACAATCCAATACGGGTGTCCGCCGTGTGCAGTATCAGGAGCCGTTGCTGGGAAGCGTACAAGGCCCGCCTGCTCAACCCTACACTCCGGTAGGTCTGAATGGAATCCGAACGTGGGGACCTCAAGTATCATTTCGCAACCTGCTTATTGGTGCCGGGATTGCGGCGGCAATCGCCATTCCAATCGCTATTTCAAATAGCAAAAGTGGAAGCTGATATCTGTTCGGCAATAAGCATGGGATACCGATCGTGGTCCGGGGAAAATAGCCGTCTTAAGCGTTGGTTCTATCCCGCTTAGCGTCCTAGTCGGCCGATGCGTAGAAGCATCGCACAATCTGCTCGATGTGGAACAGCATGCGATGGGATCGTGTGTAGATGAGATGCCCCCACAGATGCCGCAACCACTGAAATGCAGATTGTTCATAATCGACCAGTAAGGTCTGTCCCTCCTCAGGAACCAGCATTCCCTTGCGGATCTGCCGACTCAGACTCCAGCAGGAAAAACCGGGCTCAAGCAGTTTGGTCAAACGCCGGTCCGCAGTCCACATAGTACCGTCAAATGGGTTTGGAGAGTTTGAACCGGCGACTCCCAACTGCTGCACGAAATCGCAGTGCAGTGATGGAAATAGCGCCCTGAGCGATCCCGCGCGGGCAACTCGATATTCTGGCAGTCGATGACGCGGGCGGTGATTGACAAAGTGCATCAACCGCTCGTAGCCGGTTGATTCAAAACCGTAACGGATCGGCATCCCCAGAGTTACCAGGTCCAGAGGATTCTTCTTAAGTGGTCGTGCCGGAGATTGTACGAGCGACTTGATATCGGGCCATCGCTTGTCGATTTTATGTGCATAGCCGTCAATCGCTGCAACAAATTCAGCAACGCCTCCTCGATTTTCAGCGAGGAGATTGGTCAACAGAGCCAGCACATTTCCCCCATGACTGTGACCACAAAGAAGAATCCGTTTCCCGGCAGGCAACTTTAGGCCGACCAAAAAATCAATCAACCGCACTGCCGCCACAGCTCTTCCGGCATGATTATTCATTCCGGACCAGATGAAACGATGTACCTGAATCGAATGATCCGTATGAAGATGCGATGCAAGGCGGCGAACAGAAGATTTCGAGTAATTACCGACATCCCTCAAGACCATATCGAGGCTGGCCTTCGTAAGCCGATACGCCAACCGCTTCAGTGGTGGCACCATACTAAAGAGCATGGTATTAAAACCGGTCGGATCGTAGCCAATGAAAGTTCCGTGTAAGAGGACAATAGCGCCCACATCGCTCGACTTCAATGACCGACCGGCAGATTCCATCCGCAGCACATACTCGGGCGAACCGATCCTGGGCTGGGAACCTACAGCCAGCAATTCATACGGGGCTACTGGAGGCTGGGCTGAATAGCACTGATGGGCAAATTGATTATCAACAGGCATAGCCAACACTATCCCGGCTAACGATCCAGGAGCTGGGCCGTTTATTCTTTGGGCAGCGACTGGGCGACCGGCGAAACTTTGTCGAGTTGAAATTCCTTACGGCTCATCGCTATATAGTGATGTCCGATGTCAACCTGAGCCCCTTCTGTCACACGATTCCCTGCCTCATCCATTCTGGCATTCATGGTCGCCTTTTTGCCGGTGCGGCAGATTGTTTTAATTTCTAAAAGATTATCTGCCCAGGCCAAAAGGTATTTGCTCCCGCTGAACGGTTCGCCACGAAAATCGGTCCTTATCCCATAGCAAAGAACGGGAACATTGAGCTGATCGCAAACAAGTGTCAGTTGCAAAACCTGCTGCGGGGTAAGAAATTGAGCCTCATCAATCAGTACACAGTGAATCACTTCCTTTTGCTGCATTTCACTGACGTATTTGAAAAACTCAAATTCTGAATGAAAAGCGACCGCATCGGCACTGACGCCAATCCGCGAGGTAATCTTTCCCTCTCCATCTCGATCATCGAGCGTTGGCGTAAAGAGCAACGCCTTCATACCCCGCTCTCGATAATTGTGCGCCGACTGCAGAAGAGTTGTACTCTTACCGGCATTCATTGCAGA
>JASMGX010000049.1:11844-20852 GCA_030751095.1 Pirellulales bacterium
ATCATCCTATTGGTCGGTCGAGAAGCCAAACACCTCAGACCTCCTTTTCATCAATCCAGGCCATCAGTCGACGCAACTCTTTCCCCACATCCTCGACAGGATGCTCTCGCTCCTTTTCACGGAATGCATTAAATTTCTTGGCACCCGAACGGTTTTCATCAATCCACTCTTGAGCAAATTTGCCACTGCGAATTTCTTCAAGCATGCGTTTCATTTCCGCCTTGGTCTCGTCTGTAATAATTCGCGGTCCGCGAGTGTAGTCACCATACTCGGCAGTATTGCTGATACTGTATCGCATGTAGTTGAGGCCACCCTGATAAAACAAATCGACAATCAGCTTGACTTCATGCATGCATTCGAAATAGGCCATTTCGGGCTGGTAGCCTGCATCAAGCAATGTCTCAAAGCCAGCTTTAATCAACGCGCTCAGGCCGCCACAGAGGACCGCCTGCTCACCAAACAGGTCCGTTTCCGTCTCCTCTGCAAAGGTCGTGCGAAGTACACCCGCGCGACCACCACCGATGGCACTGGCATAGGCTAGGCCGATCTGCAAAGTTGCTTCATCATTCTCATCTCCCACAGCAACCAGACACGGCACACCACCACCCGCTTCATATTCACGACGCACCAAATGTCCCGGGCCTTTAGGCGCCACTAAAAGCGTCGCAACTCCGGGAGGGGCTTTCACGTAACCGAAGTGCATATTAAATCCGTGCGAGCACATCAATATATTGCCCGGAGAAAGGTGATCGCAAATATGCTTCGCAAAAATATCGCCCTGAGATTCGTCAGGCAATAACATGTTGATGATGTCCGCTTGCTCGGTCGCCTCTTCCAGCGAGAGCGGGTCAAAGCCATGACTTTTTGCCAGATCGTAGTTGCTGCTTCCCGATCGCGTCGACACGATAACCTGGCAACCACTGTCGCGAAGGTTTTGTGCGTGTGCATGTCCCTGAGAGCCATATCCCAAAATGGCAATCATCTTGCCTTCCAATAACGAAAGATCTGCGTCCGAATCATAATAGATTGTTGCGGCCATCTAAAATTGTTTCTTTCCAATGAACGGGGAAAAAGAATTGTAAAATTTTCCGTAACCTTCCATGCTTGAGCATGGGCTCTAATGACAAATCCGGGTTGATAACAACCGGGATAACCCGTCAAACATCACTCGCACCAATCTGCCCGCGTGAGGTACCTCGAACCATTGCAATTCTACCGGTACGAACAAGCTCCGTGATCCCAAATGGGCGGATGAGGTCAATAAAGGCCTCGATTTTGCATTCCTTCCCTGAGATTTCGATGATCAGTGTGTCGGGCGCCACATCGACAATGCGGCCGCGAAAGATCTCAGTAAGTTCACGAATCTTACTTCGATGCTCCCCGGCCTTGGAATTGACCTTCACCAGCATCAGGTCGCGCTCCAAGTAATCCTGGGAACTAATGTCGTCAACGCGTACTACGGTGACGATTTTCTCCAGCTGCTTGCGAACTTGATCCAAAATGCGCTCGTCACCAACAACGACAAAGGTCATCCGTGATAATGTAGAATCCTCAGTCTCACCCACGGCGAGACTATCGATATTGTAATCGCGAGAAGCCAACATACCGGCAACATGGGCAAGCACACCCGGCACATTCTGGACCAATGCTGAGAGGACGTGGCGCATCGCAATTTTGACTGCTGAGGAACACTGAAAATAGAGCCCATGATGATATCTCCCTCGCTTCGCCGTGCCAAGCGGGAGCGGGGTAGTTCATGCTCTGTTTCAACAGCCATTCTTGGCAACTCTTGCATACCGGTTTGCAGTAAGGCGGTCTGGAGGCGTATCGCTTGTAGGGTGTTTCGCCTTTTGATAGGTTGGCCGTTTTGCCCCTTTTTGCAAAATAGCTGGCAGGGCCTACATGCCCAAAATGGACACTGAGCAAACGCTTCGGGGGAGCGAACCGGCCTTTAGTCTCACCGATACCATACGCATTCGAGGAGCCCGTGTTCACAACCTTAAGAACATTGACCTCGACATTCCTCGCAATGCGTTTGTGGTAATTACAGGTCCGAGTGGTTCGGGTAAGAGTTCCCTTGCGAGAGATACACTTTGTGCGGAAAGCCAAAGACAATATGTCGAGAGCCTTTCCGTGTATGCGCGGCAATTTCTGACTCAAATACAACGGCCCGACGTTGATTTGATGGAAGGACTGCAGCCGACAATCGCCATTGATCAGAGAGCAGCGAATCCGAATCCCCGCAGCACGGTCGCGACCGCCACTGAGATTCACGATTATCTCCGCCTGCTGATGGCCCGCCTTGGCGAAGCATACTGTTATGAGTGCGGGGCTGCTATCCAACAACAGACACCGGAAGAAATTCTCGAATCGGTGTATCGATTGCCCGAAGGGACCAAGGCGATGATCATGGCCCCGCTCGTGCGGGGTCGTAAGGGCAAACATCTGGACGTTGCTCAAAGCATCCGCAAGGCTGGTTTTGTCCGCGTCCGTGTCGATGGCACAATCTATGACATCGAAAACTTCCCCGATCTAGCCCCGCGGAAGGCACACAATATTGAGGCTGTGATCGATCGCGTGGTTATTAGACGGGGCATTGAGTCACGGATTGTTGAATCGATCGACTTAGCCCTCCAACATGGTGACCAGACTGTGATTCTCTGCTACCCTTCCGATCTCTCGGAGGAAAGCAAGCCGGTCGCAACACCAGGTGGGCGCCCGAAATCCAATACCAAACCAGGTGCAGAAAACGTCCCTTGGCAGGATCAGATATTTAGTGCTCGCTATGCATGCCCGCACTGCCGCATCAGCTACGAAGAAATCGAACCTCGAACCTTTAGTTTCAACAGCCCCTACGGGGCATGCCCGGACTGTGATGGTTTGGGGCTTCGCGTTGCATTTGATCCGGAACTGCTGATCCCCGACATGCAGTTATCGTTAGCCGAGGGGGCGGTCGTCGCCTGGAGAGGTTTGGGCGCCGCCTCGCTAAAAAAGATTCGGGCTGAATTGGAACCATTTTTTGCTTCCCATCGGTTTGATTGGCAGGCGCCTGTCGCTTCCATGAAAAGGGCAACGTACGATCTCTTTCTCCGGGGAGATGGCAAACGTTTTATCGGCATTTTGAATATTTTGGAAAAGGAATTGGCAACCACTTCGAGTGAGCCTCGCCAACGCAAACTGGCTGCGTTTCGCGACGAGGTTCTCTGTCCCGCTTGCAAAGGAACCCGATTGCGACCAGAAGCACAATCTGTGCTATTCGGTGGAAAAGCAATTCATGAAATTGGTGC
The DNA here is from genome assembly GCA_030751095.1 of Pirellulales bacterium. Classification (GTDB taxonomy): domain Bacteria; phylum Planctomycetota; class Planctomycetia; order Pirellulales; family UBA7805; genus UBA7805. The sequence goes on from JASMGX010000049.1 coordinate 15,132, forward strand.
ATTGACGGTAAGCGAAGCGGTTCAGTTTTTGGAAACCGTTCACGTTGATCCTCAACACGAACCGATCGCTGATCCAATCCTGCGGGCGATTGAAAGTCGTTTGCGATTTTTGGAAAAAGTAGGAGTTGCCTATCTGACACTTGATCGTTCTGCGGATTCTCTCAGTGGGGGTGAATTGCAGCGGGTACGACTCGCCACGAGTATTGGTTCTGGACTCGTTGGCGTTTGCTACATTTTGGATGAACCCTCCATTGGTCTCCATCCTCGCGACAATCAATGTCTCATTGATGCGTTGCGCGAATTGCAGCAACAGCGAAATTCTGTTTTGGTAGTGGAACACGATGAGGCTATGATGCTGGCGAGCGATTTCCTCATCGATATGGGGCCGGGAGCAGGAGATAACGGGGGGACCATTGTCGCTACCGGTACGCCGGAAAATATTCGCGATCAATGCGATTCTCTCACCGGTCAGTATTTGGCGCATCGTCTGGAAATTCCCATTCCGGAAAAGCGCCGCAGCGTGACAAAAAGTCACTCGCTGGAACTCTTGGGGGCTGCAACCAACAATCTCAAGAGTGTTGATGTCCGCTTCCCTCTTAGCACGCTCATATGCGTTACTGGCGTAAGTGGCTCGGGCAAGAGTTCGCTGATCAATGAAACATTAGCGCGGGCGGTAACGCGGCGTCTTGGGGGGGGCGGCCCGAAACCGGGACCCCACCGGGGACTTCGCGGCATCGGGGAAATCAAAAAACTGATCATGATCGATCAATCACCCATCGGTCGCACCCCGCGTAGCAATCCGGCAACCTACACCGGAATCTTTGACGAAATTCGCAAGGTGTTCGCTGGCACAAAAACTGCCCGAGCGCGGGGGTTTGGAGCCGGACGATTCAGCTTTAATGTCAAAGGGGGCCGCTGCGAAACCTGTCAGGGCCAGGGAGAGCGTAAAATAGACATGACGTTTCTTCCCGATCTGCATGTCACCTGTAGTGATTGCCAAGGGAGTCGATTCAATCGGCAGACTTTGGAAATACAGTATCGGAATCTTTCGATTGCTGATGTCTTGAATCTGCAAATCGAAGCGGCCGTTGATTTCTTTGAAAATTTTCCGCCAATCCAACGAACACTCCAGTATCTCAAGCAGGTGGGACTCGGGTACCTGACTCTCGGGCAACCATCGACAACGCTTTCGGGAGGCGAAGCGCAGCGGATTAAATTGGCTACCGAACTGGCGCGCACCGGAGGCGACCACACTTTTTATATCCTCGATGAGCCGACCACCGGACTGCATTTTGACGATGTGCGACGTTTGCTGGCAGTCCTCGACCTTTTAGTGGAACAAGGCAATACCGTACTCATCATCGAGCACAATCTAGAGGTGATCAAAACGGCGGACTGGATCATCGACCTTGGGCCCGAAGGCGGGGCGGCAGGGGGAGAGGTTGTGGCAACCGGGACCCCGGAGGAAATTGCCCGTATGCCAAATAATCATACCGGCCAGTTTCTACGAACGCTGCTCCCGGACCATTAAACGTTCCCGCACCGAGAAACTTGATCCCTATCGCCCGAGGGCGTATCCTGGTTTCAGGAAAACCATCACCCTCAAACACTCTCCACCTCAAGCACGTACATAAGTCAGTCTGGTAGATAGTGTCTTTGGATAGTTGTCAATTTCAGGAGTCGGAAGTGAAAACTGCCAGTACGAAAAAAACGGAGAACCTGCCCATCCTCGGCGCCGATGCGATTGTCCAATGTCTTCTGCACCACGATGTGGATGTCGTTTTTGCCTATCCTGGCGGTGCGAGCATGCCTTTGCACCAAGCGCTCCGTCGCCACCGCGATTCTTTGCGCACGATTTTACCGAGGCACGAACAGGGAGGAGGATTCGCCGCTCAGGGGTATGCCCGTTCAACGGGACGCGTTGGGATCTGTATGGCAACGAGTGGGCCGGGAGCGACGAACCTCGTCACCGCCATTGCCGATGCAAAACTCGACAGCATCCCCCTCATCGCCATCACGGGGCAGGTCGGAACCGCCGTGATCGGCAGCGATGCTTTTCAGGAGACTCCGATTGTGGAGGTCTGCCGTGGAATTACTAAACACCATTATCTGATCACGAATGTCGAAGATATTCCCCGGGTGATCAACGAGGCCTTTCACATCGCCAGTACCGGTCGGCCGGGACCAGTACTCATTGATGTTCCAAAAAATGTGCAAATTGCAAAAGTCCTACCCGATTGGGACGCGGCAATGGATTTGCCCGGGTATCGGTTTGGAAAACCGAATCATGCTCGACCAGAACAAATTCGTCAGGTTGCCGCAGCGATCAAAATGGCGCGGAGACCGATCATCTATGCCGGTGGAGGCATCATCGCCTCCGGGGCCAGCGAAGAGCTTCGCCAGTTGGTGCAGCAGACTCAGATTCCTGTGGCGATGACCCTTATGGGACTCGGCGCAATACCGAGTGAGGATCCACTCTCGCTTGATATGATCGGAATGCACGGGAGCATCTACGCAAATCGGGCCATCGACGAAGCCGATCTTGTGATTGCTGTCGGCGTCCGTTTTGATGATCGTGTTACCGGTAAACTCTCGGAATTTGCCAAACAGGCAAAAATCATCCATATCGACATTGACGCCTCTGAACTGAACAAAAATAAGCTCGCGCATATCCCGATCATCAGTGATGCCCGCTACGCACTGAGGGAACTGAATAAGATTCTAGAGCCACATACAGAGCACTCCGACTGGCTCGCGCAATGTCAGGACTGGAAGCGTGCCGATCCTTTTCATTACGACCCCGACTTTGAGGGAATCTTGCAGCAGCATGCAATCACTGAACTCTGGAAACTGACGCAAGATCGTGAAACGATTATCTCTGTCGGTGTCGGGCAGCATCAGATGTGGGCATCTCAATTTTATAAATTTCGAAAGCCACGGACTTGGCTCTGTAGTTCGGGCCTCGGGACGATGGGATTCGGGCTTCCCGCAGCGATGGGAGCCCAGGTAGCGCACCCCGAAAAGCTGGTCGTCGATATCGACGGCGACGGCAGTTTTCAAATGAATATTCAGGAATTGGCAACCTGTTACTGTGAATCGATTCCGGTCAAAGTCCTCCTGCTCAATAACCAGCATCTTGGCATGGTGGTGCAATGGGAAGACCGGTTCATGGACGGCAATCGGGCCCACACGTACCTCGGTCCGATTGACGATGCCGAGGCTCTCGGAGATGGAAAAGGTCCATTTGCACAAAAACGATATCCCGATTACGTCACGATCGCCAAGGGGTACGGCTGTGGCGCGGCAAGTGTCAGTAAGAAAAGTGACCTCACCGGGGCACTCGAAGAGATGATCCAATACCCGGGCCCTTTCGTACTCGACGTTGAGGTTCCCTACCAGGCCCACGTCCTGCCGATGATCCCCTCGGACGGAACCATCCACGATGTAATCCGGGAATAGACGCCCGCAAACTTGGACACGGGAGAGGCAGCCCTACACGTCCGGTGCAATCCGCGTGATGATCTTCGCACCGACAGCATCTCCCCAGACGTTCACCGTGGTGCGGCACATATCGAGAATCCGATCGACGCCCAGGATCACGCCGACCGCCGCCAGCGGCAAGTGCGGGGTCCCGCTGCCAAGTGACGTATTGACTGCCTGCACAACGATCACCATCGTTACAAGGCCTGCGGAGGGAATCCCAGCAGCTCCAATCGCGGCAAGCGTTGCTGTAAACGCAATGATCGCCAGTTCCGTCGGACCGAGGGGGATGCCATAGCACTGAAAGAGAAAAATGACCGCGACTGCTTCGTAAAGGGCGGTGCCATCCATATTGATCGTTGCTCCAAGCGGCAACACAAAGCCCGCTGCCCGTTTTGAAACACCTCCGTATGTTTTTGCCTCTTCGATGGTGACCGGCAGCGTGGCACTTGAAGAATCGGTGCCGAACGCAGTCATCAGCGCCTGTCGAATCTGGGAGGCGTAACGAAATGGATTGGTCCTCCCAAAGATCCATAACACGAGTGGCAACACTACAAATCCATGGAATGCCAAGCCGATAAAGACCGTTAGCATGTAGAGCACCAAAGGACCGATGAGCTGCTGGCTTCCCAGATTCGCCACGGTATAGGCGACCAGAAACATCACCCCCAGGGGAGCCAGCCAGAGAATCCAATCGACCAACCGCATCATGGCGGCAAAAATTGCCTCAAACACCGCTAAAAGCGGACGGCCCACCTCGCCAATCACCGTGAGTACGACCCCCAAAAGAATCCCAAAAGTGATGAGCGGCAATATTTTGAAGTCGGCCGCCGCGCCAATCGGGTTGGAGGGGATCATCTGCTGGGCGATATTTTCAAACGCGCCCCATAGACCACCCTCGCCCCGATCTTCAATCGCCTTGCGCTTCGTTGCACCCTCCGATGCGTAGGCCTCCTGCCCCTCTGTAATCACATTTTGTTCTATCCCTTCACCAGGACGAATGGTGCTTACAACTGCAATGCCGATGACCACCGCAATGAGCATGGTGCTGAAATAGTAGAGAAGCGTAAAGCCGCCAATTTTCCCGAGCGAAGCTGGGTCCCCGATCGAAGCAACCCCTACAACAACACTCGAGAGAACGAGTGGCACCAGAACCATCTTCAACAGATTCATGAAAAATGTGGTGCCGATAAACTTAAAGACACCGGCAGTAAAATCGCGACTCTCAGGTGCAGCAAAACTGTACACCAATTGGCCGATCACAAAACCGAGCACCAGGCCGCCCAGGATGCCAAACGTAATGAATGCATGTTTGTTAAATTTCATGGTCGTCCCGTGTTTCGCTCAGCCACATTACATGGCCCGTTATAGGAGTTGTATAGGATCTTTTTCATCTCGACTTGCCCAAACCTCAAGCTCGCCAAAAGAGTTCGCCAGCTCTTCTGCCAATTCCTGCATTGCAAAGCGCTCGCTCGCGAAATGTCCCGCAAGAAACAGAGCCACACCATCCGCTTCGGCCGCCAAGCAGGTATGAAAACTGGTCTCGCCGGTCAGAATCGCATCGCAGCCCTTGGCACAGGCTGCCTCTAAAAACGAACCCGCACTGCCGCAAGCGACAGCGACACGCTTGAGCGTCTGTTCGCTGCGACCGACAAGCCGAAGATGTTCTATTTCCAGAAAAGATTTTATGCGTGTCGCCAACTCGGCACTGGTGGTCTCCTCTGCAGGAGAGCCACAGCGGCCCGCACCAACTCGCACATCGGTATCGATCGCCTCGAGGGGTTCAATATTTTCCAAACCAATCCCCTCGGCCAATCGTTGGTTGATGCCGGTAGCTGCAGAATCGAACGCCGTATGACCGCTATAAATTGCGATATTCTCTGCAATCAGATCGAGCAGGTAACGCCCTTCTGGGCTCTGGCGAGTCAATCGCTTCAGCGGTCTGAAGGGGAGGGGATGGTGTACGACAATCAAATCGGCTTGCTGCTCAATCGCCTCAGCCACCGTCTCGGCCGTGATTGTCAAACAGGTCATCAGCCGCGCAACGGGCGATTCCCGGGAGCCGACCAGCAACCCCACGTTGTCCCACTCGGCAGCCAGCGCGGATGGCGCCAGCGACTCAAGATGATCGGCAATCGTTTCAACCAGGATCACGCTCAATGGTCCTCTCTCGCAGACAGCCCCAGTTCCGAAGAAAACGGTTGGCAGCCACCAGCGTAGACCAAGGGGCCGCTCTGCGAA
>JASMGX010000004.1 GCA_030751095.1 Pirellulales bacterium
ACCGCAGCTGCAGACAACAGAAAACGACGACGATTGGGGCGTGCCTTTCGCATGAGTAAATCCTTGATGTCTTCGACACACACTCAGATGAAGGTATGATGAATGAATGTATATAGTATAGCCCGCCTCGCCGTACAGAACCCTCGTCGAACTCCAGGCGGTTCGGTTAACGGTGCGTTAGCAGCAGCCTCACCGCAAATCGGCCGATCGATCGATCGTGAACCGGGGGGATGACGGCCATAACCAGGTCAGCGGCATTCCGAGCGATGCCGGCTACATAGCCATTGCGGCAGGCAGCTTTCACGGCCTCGCTCTGCATTAACAAGCCGTTGGCCCCACTGTCCCCGAACCGCGGGCGATTCTTTTAGCCCTCCTGGGTCTGGCACTGCTACCGCGAAGAAAAAGAGCGATCAAAGGGAATACGGGGGTTAGAACCGCCCCACAAATTTCTTGCAATGCCGCCGATTTCAATTAGACTCCTTGGTGGCAATAAAGGAATAGCTTATGCAATCGATCACACTCTTTCTTATTCTCTTCGCTATGCTGGCAACCACTGCGGCTAACGCGGATACCATCGTAAGCCGGGAGAGTAACAACGATAACCAAATCTGCGGCACCCCGAGCGGCAACGGCTACGCAGCCATTGCCGGCGGCGCTGCTGTTGGGGCTTTTCGGTCTTGCGCTGCTGCCGCGAAGAAGGCGACAGAGCGACTCCCTGAGGCCAAGCGACAGTCTTATGCCCCACGGCTGAGCGTAGGCAATGGGGGTATCATTCTCTGAGGGCAGTTCTATGGCCAGGGGATACAGCAAACTCTTACTGGTGGTTCTTAGTGCGATGTTTACAGTATCGCATTTTGCTTGTAACTCGGGCGATGAGCCACCTAAGAATGGCCCCTACGTTGAGTACTACGAAAATGGCAAGAAGTGGAGTGAGACCCATTACAAAAACGGCAAGCGAGATGGCCTTGAGACGGAGTGGTATAAAAACGGTCAGAAGTCATACGAGGGCCACTACAAGAACGGAAAGCTAGATGGCCTTGAGACTTTTTGGGATGAAAGCGGCCAGAAGCTGCATGAGGCCTATTACAAGAACGGCAAGGAAGCAAGCCGGAAAGAGTCCTAATCCAGCGACTGCAAAACTGCATTGCAGCAGACTGGCTTTGAGGGTAGTGCGAGACTATCCTTCACCTATTCAGGTCTTTTTGTTTGACTAAAAATGAGGTGCCGGAAAACCGGTTACGGGTTTTTGCCCCGTGCCCTCTGCTCGTGGTGAACGGGGTTTTGCGTTTTCCCGCGGTCAGGCACCACCCTCCGCAAGGGCCGATTTTTCCAAACAATGCAACAAAACGTCTCATTAAAGGAGAGGGCCGTGTACAGAATCGTTCCTGCAGTCCTCTTCGGACTTTGCCTTGCGGGTCCCGCCTGGGGCGGAACGTATGAAACGCTCGATGGCAAGCACCATGAAATAAAGACAACCAATGGCAATCTCCATTCTCGTAAAGGGCATGTCGGTCCCGGGGCAAATCTGCGATGGGCGGATCTCAACCGTGCAAATCTTAGCAGCGCAAACCTGAAATGGACCGACCTGAGAAACGCGAATCTGGAAAATGCAAAGCTCGTTAAGGCGGACCTGAGCGGAGCGTACTTGGCTGGGGCAGACTTGCGGGGCGCAGAGCTCCTCGCCGCTGGCGTGGACGGGGCGGATCTGAGCGGTACCGACCTGCGCGGAGCAAAACATTGGGACAAGGTAAAAACATGGAGCGATTCTTACTATTACCGCGGCAGCGAGCCGGAGTGGCCGGTCGGGATGGACCCGAAGAAGCTTGGCATCATTGAGAGAGATCGCCCAAAAAAAGAGCCCTCGGAGTAGCGACCAAGGGCCACTATCAAATTGGCAAGCAGATCAAATTGGCAAGCAGATCAAATTGGCAAGCAGATCAAACTGGCAAGCCGATCAAACTGGCAAGGGGTTTGAGAGATTCTCGAAGGCCGCTTTTCACCAGAAACTCCTCTCTTTTCTCTCTACAAAATACTTGCATCGCCATCAGATGCAGGAGAAAATGGCACCGTTGTCAACGGCCGATAGAAACCCAGGAGTTATAGCTATGAAGATTCATCATGCAATACACGCGTCCCTATCGGACAAAGGGAAATCGGTGGTAGCTGCACTGTTGCGACCGGGCATTGTTGTGATCGCACTGGTAGGTTGCGTCCATTTAATTTCTTCTGCTGCCCTGGCAGCTCCTATCAGCATATCGAACGTTACCTCAGATGTGCCCTCATTCATTACCGTCAACGGCGGAAGCACCGACCCGGCTGCCACCGTCGATGGAAACAAGTCGAGTAACCCGGGAGGTTTTGTGGACTGGGCCAACGATGGGGCTGCGGGCTTCTTGATTGCCACATTTACATACGAGTTCGCTTCCAAAGAGAATGTTTTCGCATTTGAACTCTGGAACGACCGGGGGCAGATTGATACGGGCATTGAGAATTTCGAATTGGTCTTTTATGACTCTATAGCATCTGTTTTAGATACTTACAGTGGTACCGCATCGCTGCCCACCAGTACCTCTGCAACACCACAGGGGGAATACTTCGACTTTGCAACAGTCATAGATGTCAAAACCGTTGACCTGCGGGTGTTGAGTTCTTTCGGTGTTCAGGCCAACCAGTTTCGCGAAGTTGAGTTCAGCGGTACACCGGAACCGAGCGGACTGCTTCTGGCTCTGTTGGGCCTGGCGCTGCTGCCGCTGTTTCGCAGGAGACAATCGCGCTGAAAAACGTAACCGTCGATGAGCGGCAGTGGCTCAAAAGGGCCACAAGCTGTCGCTATACTTCTGCAACGTCCCCATTGACGCGGCCGAGGAATTGGCCAAACTGTTGACAACATCAAGTACCCGGTAGGCGGATGGATGCAGAACGAACTGACCGCGCTGACGACGATCTTCACCGAGTTCTATTACTGGGTGACGGTGGTGTTGATGTTCCTGATCCATGTCGGGTTCAGCCTCTATGAAGTCGGGGTGTCGCGCGAGAAGAACAAGCTCAACACCTTGATGAAAAACGCCATGTTGATCCCGGTGATCACCTTTGCGTTCTTCTTTTTCGGCTGGTGGATCTATTTCGCCTTCCAAAACGGCCCGGGGATCACGGGCCCACTGAAGAGCGCTCCGTGGGCGGAACCCTGGAACGAACTGATGGGGACACACCTCGGCGGACCGCCAGGTGACGCAACGGCACTAGAAGGTGAAGATACTGCCACCTGGGCAAGGCTCAACGGCGTGTTTTGGGCGGCGTTTCTGCTTTTCTCGTGGACCGCCGGGTCGATCCTCTCCGGCGCGGTCATCGAACGGATTCGGTCCGGAGCGTTTTGGCTCTTGGCCATCCTGGTCGGCAGCGTCACCTGGGTGATTGATGCAGCGTGGGGCTGGTCCGATACCGGATGGATGGTACAGATCCTCGGCTATCACGATGCGTATGCCTCGGGCGTTATCCACGGCCTTGCCGGCGGGTCGGCCTTGGCAATTCTCATCCAGCTCGGTCCACGCATCGGCCGCTTTCGCAAAGATGGGACGCCCCGCATCTTTGTTGCGCACAATACATGGATGATTATCATCGGTATGTTTCTGATCTACACGGGATTCTGGGGATTTTATGCGGCCTGCAACATACCCATTTTTGATATCGATCCAGACAACGGCGGCACCCTTTTTTCTGCGGTCAACATTTATCTCACGCCGACAACGCTCAGCGCGATCACGTTCAATTTCCTCATGTCGCTCACCGGTGGTTTGCTGATCGGTTATGTGGTTTCCAAGGGCGACCCGTTCTGGACCTTCCAGGGAGGGCTCGGCGGGATCATCACCGCGTCGGCTGGCAACGACCTGTACCATCCCTACCAGGCACTACTGATCGCGGTCGTCGGAGTCTGGTGTGGCTACAAACTGCATTATTGGGTGGAACGCACGTTCAAAATCGACGACGCGGTGGGCGCGGTCGCGATCCACGGCTATTGCGGTACGATCGGTGTGATCATTTCCGGCTTTGTCCTTTGGGGCTACCCCAGTTCGGCCAATGCCGACTACGCTCCGATCACCCCCTGGGGCCAACTGACCGGGGCAGCGATCATGTTCGTCGGCCTAGGGTTTATCCCCTGCTTCGTCGCAGCCTGGGCTTTAAAGAAGGCCGGAATTCTCCGCATCCCGTGGCAGGTCGAATTGGCGGGACTCGACCGCGACATTCTCGACGAAGAGGCCATACATTACAAAGAGTGTCTTGCCGCGGAACGCGAGGCGCACTGCCACTATCTGAAGGAGTGACCGATGGGACCAACCGGACCGATCGAAAGCTGGACCCTCGACGTGCATCGTTTGGGCCCGATCTATCCATTTCTCGGTTGGGAATGGGTGACCTTTGCGCTCAGCGCGGCATTCTGTGTTTGGTTTCTGATCTGGAAACTCTCCACCGAAACGGCAAAATACAACGACCTGTCCAGACGCTACTCGACCGGCGAAGGGCCGGAAAACGAGACGGAAGAAAAAAAACTCTCTCCATAACTTTCTGCCTGAGAGTCCCGCTTTTTCTCACCGCACCATGCTCGTTCTCAACCGGAATGCCGCGAAGTTTGCCCCAGCAAAGAAAACGGCGAGAATGGAACCATAAAAAGAACGTTCTCGCTTCTGTTTTTGCCGATCGCTTTCTCACTATGCGCAACATCGCTTCCCGCGGAGACACCGTTTGATCGCCAGGACACAAATGGCGATGGCAGGTTGTCGAGGCGGGAATTTCGAGGTCCCTCTGCGGCCTTCAAACGGATCGATCGCAATCACGACGGCTATATCACACATCAAGAAGCAAAAGGAACACCGCTCCGGGTTCATGGATGCCACCGGCGTGCGGATCAACCTCTTAATGCCGCCGCCTCAAACGGTAAGCCCGCATTTTCATAGCTGATCTGGCAGCCAAGAGCGGTCTGCCAATCGATATGCACATGGAAGCGATTCCCCAAACAATGCCTCTGCCGTCTCGTTTTCAGTCACCGCCCAATCCCCGAGTGTTGAAACCAAATATCGCTGCTTTCGAACGATTGCTTGCCCATAACCGCCGGGCGAACATTATCTGGGTGCATCTGGGATGGGATAATACCGAAAAGCGGACCTTTGCGTTGACGCGCACGCTTCTTGCCGAAAATCCAAATCTCTATATGAGCATTCGTATCGCCAGCGGGATGCAGGAAAGGAAGGTAGCGAAACCGACGTTTCCTCTCGACGAGAAAGGCCGGTTGAAGGACCAATGGCTAACACTGTTTCAAGAATTTCCTGATCGTTTTCTCATCGGGAGTGATGAAATCATCAAACCGTCCAACAATCATCCAAGTGCCGGAAGTATCCGCTCGACGGTGAGCATGCTCAAACAACTGCCAGAAAAGCTCCGGCGGCAGATCGGCTATGAAAATGCCTATCGCATCTACAAATTAAAGAAATAGGATGGGCACTGACCGGTGCGATTCGTCGATGCACCGCTTCTTCTCTGGCGAGAGAGCGCACCCTCTGACACCCGCTCGAGGGGCATCGATCGCGTGGCATCGATGAGTCGGTTGTCTGCTAGCAGCCTCCGCACAAAACCGGGCCCGTTTCTCGGCAGGGCAGAACCAATGCCTCCAAACTTGGTCGCTAATCGTTACAGCTTATCAATGCTGGGAATTCTGGGTGGTTTGTGCCGCGCGGCGGCACGCGTGGTGGAGGTAATATTGGAATAAGCCGATTTACACATCATTCCGGCACAATCGCGACTTGCGCCAAAGTCAATCCATCAACCAGGAGAAGCGCGTGGATGTTTCTGCGCCCTCACCTTCGAACGACCCAATCTCTGCCCACCCCGGTCGTTCGCTCCTGCCCAGATCAGTCTGCCTGATTCTGTCACTGATCGTGATTCTTCTTTTTTCAGGCAAAACCATTGCATCTGAACTACGGCGAACTGCACTGGTGCGGGCAGTTGCAGAGGCACGTGATGCAATCGTGAATATACGCGGCCAGAAAATCATCAATCAGCCCAACCATGCCGCCGGAAACAGCGAAAATACCAAGCGGGTCAATGGCATGGGAACAGGGGTCATTATCGACCCGCGTGGGTACATCGTAACGAATTTTCACGTCATTGATGGCGTCTCCACGATCAACGTCAACCTCTCGAATGGGGACCACTATGTCGCGCAGACGGTCTCGCATGATCCGAAAACCGATCTGGCAATTGTCAAAATTGATCCGCATAGCAATCGGCTACCCACGATTCGCATCGGAACCTCGCGGGATCTGATGCCGGGTGAAACGGTGATTGCGGTCGGCAATGCGTACGGCTACGAACATACAGTGACGCGTGGCATCATCAGCGCCCTCGACCGCACCGTGCAGGTCAGCGATGTCCAATATTATTACGACCTGATCCAGACCGATGCGAGCATCAATCCCGGAAATTCCGGCGGACCACTGCTGAACATCGATGGTGAGTTGATCGGCATCAATGTCGCCGTTCGGGTGGGCGCCCAGGGAATCGGTTTTGCACTTCCGGTCGACAAAGTTCTTGACGTCTCCGCCAACCTGTTGAGCGTCCGGCAAATCGAAAAACGCAATCACGGTATTCGTACCAGGCCCACCGCTGAATCGAGTGATGGACTCGTTGTCGCAAGCGTGGAGGCAGGTACCGCAGGCCAGCGTGCCGGCCTGCGCCCGGGCGATCGGATTCGGACTGTCAAAAAAAGAGAAATCCGGAATTCTCTTGATTTAGAAACCGCCTTGCTCGGTCAAAAGGGAAATGAGGAGATTCCCATTGAGATTGTCCGGAACGGAAAATTGATCGATCTCGATTTGATCATGCCCTCATCGGGCACCCGCGTCGCGTCCGTCGCAGATCCTACCTGGGTCACACTGGGGCTAAAATTAGAGGCTTTGAATGCGACTCAGCTACGAGAAAAAAAGAGCCGTTACCGGGGCGGCTTGTCCATCACCGCGGTGCGAGATGGCTCTCCGGCAGACGAGCAGGGGATTCGCACGGGCGACATTCTCGTCGGAATGCACATTTGGGAAACCGTCTCGATGGAAAATGTGGCGTACGTGCTCAAACAGGAGCAATTAACCCGTGATGGGCCGATCAAATTCTATATTCTGCGGGGCAATCAAACCCTCTTCGGCCACATCCACCTCGCCTCCGAACACCGTCGCGCAACCCAACGGTAGTGATCGCGGCAACCCGGTTTGTTGCCCATCCGGTGGGGTGTTTGACGATTGGCCCCGCCACCCCTAAACTCCAAATCAACGGCATCTGACGCATTGGCGATGGCCGCTTCTCTTTTTATCTTTCCTTCGACCGGATGATTGCCCGCCCATGGAATCCGAATTTGTCCGCTGGCTCAGGACTCGGCTTCCGAGCAGTCCGCTGCTCCGGGTCGGCCCGGGAGACGATGCTGCCGTACTCCAGGCATCCGATGCAGCCGATGAACAGGTCGTCACCTGCGATTTGCTCTGCGATGGAGTCCATTTCCGCGTCGGAACCGACAATGCTCGGCGAATTGGTCGCAAGGCCCTGGCGGTCAATCTCAGCGATCTCTCTGCCATGGCGGCAACGCCGGTTGCCGGTTTCTTTGCGGTCGCGCTTCCCCGTGATCGGAGCGTGTGTGCTGAAGAACTCTACGAGGGCATCCTTCCTCTTGCCGAAGAATTTTCTTTAGCGATAGCCGGTGGCGACACCAATGTCTGGGATGGGCCTCTGGTAATCAGCATCACGCTAATCGGACGCTGCGCGGGCGGTGCATCGCTCTTACGCAGCGGTGCCCGCCCTGGAGATCACCTTTTAGTGACGGGGCAATTTGGCGGAAGCCTGCTCGGCCACCAGTTTGATTTCCAGCCACGCATTCGCGAGGCACTCTGGCTTTGCGAACATTATTCGCTCCATGCAGGAATCGATTGTAGCGATGGACTCCTTCTCGATGCGTCCCGCATGGCAGAGGAGAGCGGGTGCGGTGTCGTCATCGATTTGCAGTCCGTACCCATCGCCGAGGCTGCCGTCATGATGGCCAAACGGCAGGGCGACACCAACTCGGCGCTTGAGCATGCACTGGCGGACGGTGAGGATTTTGAACTGCTGCTGGCCGTTCCCCAAAAGGACGCGCAAAAGATCATCCAGTCCCAACCGCTAGATGTCTCGCTGAGGTGCATTGGAACGTTTATCGAACAACCGGGACTCTGGCAGGCCACCGATGCTGCGCCGATCCCTCTAGAACCGCGCGGATTTTTGCACGGAGGTTCGCTGTGATCCAGCCCTTCGTCTTCCAGGCATCGTCCGAAGCAGATACCGCACAACTCGGGGCGGCGCTGGCTGCCGCTTTGCCCGCGCAGAGTATTATTGGACTCAGTGGAACACTCGGTTCGGGAAAGACGCGGCTCGTGCAGGCGATCGCCTCGGCCTGCGGGATCGATGTCCAGAGTGTCGTCAGCCCCACTTATGTGATCGTCCACGAGTACCACGCGGCAACATCGATCTTCCACTTCGATCTGTACCGCCTTGCGGACGAGGATGAATATTTCGAACTCGGGCCAGAAGAATATTTTGAACGACCCGGCTTTAGCCTCCTGGAATGGTCCGATCGCTTTGAGCACTGCCTGCCACCGGACCGTCTTGATATCGCGATTGCCATTACCGACGAGCAGCAGCGATGCTTTCAGATTACAGCTCATTCGGAGACATACGCCCCTACGCTGGATTATCTGCGCAAGCAATTTCCATAAATGGGGCGAGACTCGTCAGGCTGCCTGAGCGGGCAACTCTGAGCTGATGAGTTTTCCAATCGCCTTGGCGACATCTTGTGCCGCGTGCGGATATGCCAGTTGCGACATGCTCTTTGACATCGATTGGCGCAACTTGACGTCATTTAAGATCGGCAGCAACCGTGCCCCGAGCTCATCATCCAGCCGGCCAGAGAGACTTGCCGCATCGATCGTGACGGCAGCCCCCGCACTGGTGAAACATCTGGCATTGATTCGCTGGTGGTCTCCGCTACTGTCTGACGCAGGGAGCAAGACAGCTGGAACTCCGCAAAATGCCAACTCTGCGAGCGTGGTGCCACCGGCATGACAAACCACCAAATCGGTCTCACGCAACATCCGTGGAAGATCATCTACAAACGGAACCACATCCGCGCGAATGGCGAATTTCTTATAGAGGTTGGCCGTCTCGGCAATATCGTACACTCCCACCTGATGGACAATTTGCCAATGTTCCAGAGAACGGCTTACTTTGTACAGTGCGCGAGGAACCCATTTGTTCAGTTCCTCCACACCCAATCCACCTCCGGTAATCAGCAACCTTGGCGGCCTCGCATTCTGGTCTTTCCGGTGTGTTATGTGCGTCCGGACTGGATTGCCGGTAACTTGAACACTGGCATTGGTCCGAAGTCGCTCACGCGCTGCCGCAAAAGAGACACAAATCAGTTCCGCCGAACGAGAGAGCTTCCGCGTCGCACGGCCCGGCACCGTATTTTGATCCATCAGCGCGACATGGACCCCGGCCTGCACCGCCGCCCGAAAAAGAGGCAGACTAAAACTACCTCCCAGACCGACAACCGCCGACACATTCTCCTTAGCGACAAATTCAGAAGCCCGGTGGATATTGCGATACTGATTTTTCCAATAATCCCACACGCCAAATAACGACTTCGTCCGGGGCCGAAAGGGGAAACCGTGGTAGTTGAACCCGGCAGAAAAAACATGTTCTCGTTCGAACCGCGTACCACTACCACAAAACGATATCGTCAAATCCGGAAACTCCCTGCGAAGCTGCTCGGCGGCAGCTAATCCCGGAAACAGACGCCCCGCAGTATCTCCTCCGGTAAAGGTGACATGTCCGTTCGAGTTTGTATTGTTAAAAAATCGGTGTTTGTTACTCAGCGCCATGATTCAGATCCACTCGTATGCGTTCGACTTGTTCTGGCCCACGCCTATCCGGCGATTTTTCTCGACTTCGGAAAGTCCATACCAGCTAACATTTTAAAAAGACGTGTAGCCACCCCGGCAGCAGCTACACGCCATGTTCCCTGAGAGACTGGGGCGACTGATACGTCGCCCCAGTCCTCAGTCTCAAGTTCCATCGTGAAGCAACCATCAGTCCGGTTGACCCAGTAACCGCGATGACTGACGGAATGTTGGCTCCTACCCAGGAGGAAGGGCAGCGTTCAGGCCCCGCAACCTTCACGCAATCGATGGAACTTCCATTGATTTTCCGGATCTACACGACCCGTTGTTTCTCGCGACATGCGATAGGGAGGCTCAAGTACCAAATTCCCGATCTGATGCCAAGACCGTTTTTGCTGCGGCCCGCTCGGGACAAGAAAACCTGTATCGATTCCGGGAGGCGGAAAAATCGAGCCTGCGCCTGCTGTCGCTGACAGCGAAACGATAGCAGGGACAAGGCAACGGCAAACGACCCAAAAGATGATTGTCGTCCGAGCGAGGAGACCCTACTTAAGCGACCCGCTGGCCTTCATCGGCCCCCCAACCCAAAGATGCCCCGCGAAGGCAGTTGCGGGCAACCTCGCGATCATCGAAAGGGAGCCTGCGCTTGCCGATAATCTGCCATGATTCGTGCCCTCTGCCGGCGATCAGGACACAATCTCCATCGCTTGCCGAGGCAATCGCATTTTCGATTGCACTTGCCCGGTCGAGTTCTACAATCACATCGAGGGCAGATTGCATGCCTCGAAGGATTCCCTCTGCAATCCGAGTTGGATTCTCATTCCGAGGATTATTGTCGGTAATGATTGAGGCATCGGCGTACTTCGCAACGACCTCACCCAAGAGTGGCCGCAATTTCCGTTGCCGATTTCCAGCAGCACCGAAAACGCAGATCAAACGGCCACTCGTCAGATCGCGAAGCGTCCGCAAACTCGTTTCCAGCGCATCGGGCGTTTGGGCGTTATCGACAAACACCTGGAACGACTGGCCACATTCAATCCGCTGCAACCGCCCGGGAATGTGATCCACTTTCTCCAAAGCACGTACGACCGTCGGCAAATCGACTCCATATGCCAGACCGACCGCGGCGGCCGTGAGGCAATTGTAGATGTGACCGTCACCCACGATATGAGTTCGGACCGGAATGGCATCGCTGCCCCACTGCAATAAGAACGTTTGCTCGCTGGGAAACCTTTCCAGGAGCATCCCTGAGACTGTGGCCGGTTGCTGCATGCCAACCGTCAGGACAGGATTCGGGAGTTGGTCCTGGTATTCTGAACACCTCTCATCATCAGCATTGAGAATCACCAGACCCTCTGGCCTCAATTGGTCGAACATTTGTGCCGTTGTCTTTGAATAACTCTCCAGCGTATTGTGGCAATCACCTCGATCGTGCTGCACATTCGTCACACAGGCGACATCCAACTCCACACTCTCGGTGCGCCGCTTGGCAATCGCCCGGCTAGGCATTTCGACGACAGCATGCGTACACCCGCCAGCCCGCATTCTTGCCAGATAATCGGCAATGACTGCCGCGCCTGGTGTCGAGAGGGGAGGGGGAGTGGTACGCTGCCCATCGCAACAACCGAGAGAGTTCAGTACGCCACTGTCGAAACCGGCAGTTTTGATAATCGACTGAATCAGACACGTGGTTGTTGTCTTACCGCTGGTTCCGGTCACACCAATCACATTGAGCCGACGACTCGGAAAACCGGCCAGGGCATGACACATTTCCGCATAGGCAACTCGCGAATCAGGCACGATGTAAAGAGGCACCCCGAGAGATGGAATGAGTCGTTCGGCGATGATTGCCACAACACCCTGGCCGATCGCTTCATCAATAAAGTCGTGGCCGTCGCGCCAGTCTCCCACCACGGCAACAAAAACATCTCCCGATCGACAAGCCCGTGAATCGGACGTACAGGATGAAAACCAGACTTCTTCAGTCGTTCCATGCATCCGCCCATGGGGAACAATCTCCGAAAGGGGCAGACCACTGACTTTTAATACACCATTACCATTCATTGCAGGCCTCCTTGCCTACGCGGTAAGGCCATCGAGCCACGACGGCGAAAACCACTTTGTCGGTTCCGACAAACTGCCTTGTTTGTCGCATCGTAGACGACGCACACAACCTGCGGACCGAACCCTGACTTTCTTTGCGGGGCAAGGTTTTTGCAGATCCTCATTGGCCACGACAGCCTACGATCGGAAAATATTCTTCTATGCGAGGCCAAATGTCAAGTTGATCTGGACAAGCCTCGTGGATTAGAGAAAGATTGAGATATGGGACACATCGATTTTGACATCGAATCGCTCGCGGCCTACCTCCACCTGCTTCCGCAAAAGGTGACCCGCCTGGCAGAACGAGGCAAACTGCCCGGGCGGAAAATCTCGGGACGTTGGCGATTTTCTCGTGAAGAAATACACCATTGGCTGGAAAAACGGATCGGGGAGGCCGATAGCAATGAAGACCTTGCCAAGATGGAAGGGGTTTTGGATCGCAATGCGGGGCCCGAACCTGCCACATTGACAATGACCGAGTTGCTCTCGTTAGAAACAATCAGTATTCCGCTACTGGCAAAAACGCGTGAATCTGTGATCCACACGATGTCCCTGCTGGCAGTGAAGTCGGGTGCTCTCTGGGATTCTGAAGCGCTTGCAGACGCATTACGAAAACGGGAAGAGATGCATCCAACGGCATTAAATTGTGGTGTTGCTCTGCTCCATCCACGTCGGCCGATGCCTCACCTTCTGGACAAACCATTCCTTGCCCTCGGCTGCACCAGACAGGGAATCCCTTTTGGTGGTCAGGGAAGCGGTCTTACGGACATCTTTTTTCTTATCTGCTCAACCACCGATCAAGGACATCTTCAGACACTCGCACGCATCAGTCGCTTGATCAATGATATCGAAGTCCTACGTACACTCCGCGCGGCGGAAACTGCCGACGAGGCCTTCGATGCGCTCGTAGAACGAGAAAATGAATTAGGGATGGCACCGTGAAACACAATTCCGCTCCAGATCCCGCGCACAAGGGACATCCACCCCGCGCACTGTTGATCGGTGATTTTACACTTCCGGAGTTTCAACCGGTTGCCGACCAACTTGCCCGCATGGCAGAGACAGAAGTCGTCGCGGATTGTTATGCGGCACACGATTGTTTGCGACTCGGTGGCCCCTCACCGGAACTGATAGTTGTTGCCCATCTGTGGCCCGGGCAACACCCGCATCAGGCACTGGACCAGCTCCAAAAATCGGCACCTCTGACCAGAATCCTTGCC
This sequence comes from Pirellulales bacterium, assembly GCA_030751095.1. Lineage (GTDB taxonomy): Bacteria > Planctomycetota > Planctomycetia > Pirellulales > UBA7805 > UBA7805. The sequence goes on from JASMGX010000004.1 coordinate 13,286, forward strand.
CTGGCAGGCAGCTGGTGTGAGGGGGAACCACGGACCGGGACACCCTGGCCGGGGATGATACGAACCTATTGGCACAACTGGCTGGCTCACTGGAAACGCGATTTTAAAAGATTTTCTAGCGCGCAATTGCCCAGCTGGGGTCTGCCGATGACCACAACCGAGGATGAGCGGATTTTGTTTTATCGCGAGGAGACAGAATCCTCACAAAAATTGATTGCGGTTCGTAGCGGATGCCCCGATCTGGCAGATATGCTCTGCTCGGCCTGCCGCAGGTGGGGTTTTGGGACGGTCTGGCTCGATCCGAGACATCCGCCCCGAATCGAAGGACCGGCTGCCATTCTCTGGGAGGGAAATTCAGCCGGGCTGCACGATTTGCATACCATTCGTGAGTTCTACCCACAAACCCCCATTCTTGCGCTGATTGATTTTCCCAGATGGGAAGATACCCGGCAGGTTGCACTTTTAGGTTCCGCAGCCGTACTCTCCAAACCGTTGAACCTGGACGACCTCTTCAGTCGCCTGGCGGACCTACTTCACAAGAGTACAGATGCACAGAACCATTGGACGCGCAGCATCGCGTGAAGGGTGATCCGACTCGTTCTCCGAACGGTTTTTGAGTACCATGAGCTACGGTTCCCGTCAGATCTGAGACCCTTTTGGACATTCTACCTTTGGCTGACGTTTTCTCCTCCGACCGGCAGCGTGGTGAATGCAAGGGAACCTACGCCTTCATGAGCCTGGGGTGTCCGAAAAATCTGGTCGATAGCGAACGGATGCTGGGCCTGCTCCAACTTGACGGCTACCAGCTCGTCTCCGAGGCGGATGGTGCAGATTTCGCCATCGTCAATACCTGTGGCTTTATTGAAAGTGCGCGGGAGGAATCATTCGGCGTGATCGAAGAAATGCTCAAACTGAAACAGGCCGGACGCATTCGTGGCCTGATTGTCTCCGGCTGTCTTGCGGAACGGGAAAAAGAGGCGCTCCGAAAGGCCCAGCCCGAAATCGATCATATCGTGGGGGTCTTTGCTCGAGACGAAGTAACCCAACTTGCAGATCGGCTTATCGGCACTCTCAAAGAGCAGCAATCCGTATTCCATCCTGCACCCGCTCGACCGCTGAGCGATATGGGACGCCTTCGCATCACCCCCCCTCATTTGGCCTACCTGAAAATCTCCGAGGGGTGCGATCGGCTCTGTACGTTCTGCACGATTCCCAAGCTGCGGGGCAAACATGCCAGCAAACCGATCGACGAGATCGTCCGCGAGGCAGAAGCATTGGTCGCCGACGGGGTCCGGGAGCTTAATCTGGTTGCCCAGGACACAACGTACTACGGACAGGACCTTTACGGTGAATCACGACTCACCGAGTTACTCGAGCAGTTGGAAAAAATCGATCATCTTCAATGGATTCGACTCCTCTATCTCTACCCGATGTATTTTGACAACGCATTGATCGACATGATTGCAGCGAGCGACCGCATCGTTCCTTACCTCGACATCCCGCTACAGCACATCAATGATACCGTGCTCAAACGGATGCAACGCCGCGTGAGCCGTAGCGACACCGAGGCGCTTTTAGGTAAAATCCGTAAGCAGATAGACAATGTCGTGATCCGCACCACGTTTATCACCGGATTTCCCGGAGAGACGGACGAGCAATGTATGGAACTAGTCGATTTTGTTACCGAGCAGCGGTTTGAACGACTCGGTGTTTTTACCTATTCGCGCGAAGAGGAGACGCCCGCTGCCCGACTCGATGGTCATGTTCCCGAGGACGTCAAAGAGGCGAGGCGCAGTCGGCTTATGGAATGCCAACAGACAATCGCTTTCCAGTACAATGCGGCACAGGTAGGCAGACAACTCGATGTACTCATCGACCGTCCGCACCCGGAAGAACCCGGGGTCTGGCTCGGACGAACCTATGCCGACGCACCAGATATCGATGGACTTGTGTTTGTTACTGCGGAGGACCTTTCGCCGGGAGAATTAGTGGCGTGCGAAATAGTGGCGACACAGGAATATGACCTGATTGCCGTGCCCAGCGAGGCAACCCTTACTCAAAAACGATAAACAGATGAACGAAACATCATCCGCCCCATCACCGCTCAACTTCCCCAATCTTCTCACTTCGTTAAGATTGATTCTGGCCATTGCTTTGTTCATCGTCGTCGGTATTGCCCAGGCAGAAAGTACTTCCGAGCAGAACAAGTCTCAACTCTACTGGGCCGCACTCATTACCTTTGTTGTGGCGGCGAGCACTGATTGGATCGATGGATTTTGGGCACGGCGTTACGGACAGGTGACCGTACTGGGCAGAATTTTTGATCCCTTCGTCGATAAGGTGATTATTTGTGGAACGTTTATTTTTCTCGTTGCCAGTCCGGGGTCGCAGGTTACCGCCTGGATGGCTGTTGTGGTCACCGGTCGGGAGATGCTCGTTACCGTACTGCGAAGTTTCTTCGAGCAGCAGGGGACCGACTTTTCTGCAAAAATGGCGGGCAAACTGAAGATGGTTCTGCAGTGTCTGGCGGTCGTTGCGAGCCTCTACCTGCTGACATTCGGGGGCAACGAACCTTCGTGGCTGACACCGACGGTCGTGACCATCCTCTGGGCGGCCATCCTGCTAACGCTCTATTCCGGAGGTGAATATCTCGTGGTGGCCGCACGCCTGATGCGTCAATGAATCTTTCACTACTGCCCGTCGCGATCGAGTCGCCCTTCGGAGTCCAAACCCAAATTCCAGTTCAGCGTACTGTTTTATGTCCACAATCCAATTGTTTATGGTGGGTGCCTTAGCGACACTCCTCGGTTCAAGCGCTATCATCTGGCTCGGTCTTCTTGCCAGATATCGCTGTAATACCGAACTGCTCCGCACGGAACCACGATCGCTTGTACCGTGGCGAGGAACCCATGTCGCTGTTGCATTTTTTCTGTACGTCGTTTTGCCCGTGATAGCAGTCGTCATCGTCCAACAGCGATTCGATATTCCTTGGGAGGAAGACGGGTTTGACAATAATCCCAGCGTGGTTGCCTGGATTCTCGGAGGCGACAGCCTGCTAAAATTTGTTGCCGCCGCGCTGACAATCACTTTTTTGCGTATTGATCTCAAGGCAACGTTATCTGATCTTGGCTTCCGTGCAAACCGGATCAAGAGCGACTTGGTTTGCGGACTGATCGCCTTTGCTGCCATCGCACCGGTGGTCTACCTGATTCAGTTTGTCTTAAAAACCGTCTACAACAAACTGGTAGAGGAGGAGGCGGCACATCCAATCGAAACGTTCATTCGCAACAATCCAACTCCGTCCATTATTTTCTGGTGTTTTTTTTCTGTCGTTATCGTGGCACCGTTTGTGGAGGAATTTTTATTTCGTGTGGTGCTGCAAGGCTGGCTCGAAAAGGCATATTATCGGACCCGGGTGCTGCTCACCACACAGCTTTCGCAACAGGAGCCCCGTCCAGGAACCGTGATCGCCGCCGAGGTTCCGCCACCCTTCATGTGGCAACCGATCATCATCAGTTCGCTGACATTCTCACTTTTGCATTTGGGTCATGGTCCCGATCCAATTCCTCTTTTCGTACTCGCTTTAGTCCTGGGATATCTCTATGCGAAGACACATCGGATCCTGCCCTGTATCGTCGTTCATATGGCCTTAAATGGGTTCAGCATGCTCTCCATCCTGATCGGAATGAGCGAGGGGGCGGGACTTTAATCATCCCCCGCCAAAGGCGAGCAGCAGAGAGACGCACCCCTAGGCGATACAACCCGCTGAACTATAATCGCGACACGTTCCCGAAGTTTTGCTTCGACACCTTTACCCCAAAGGAATCTGACCGATGGCCTACGGCTTTGGAATCGTTGGTTGCGGCATGATCGCTAATTTTCATGCCCGTGCGATCGAGGACCTTCGCGGCGCAAAACTGATCGCCTGCTACGATCGTTTCTCGAGTGCTGCCGACCGCCTCGCTAAAACCACCGGCTGCCGGGCCTACCATACACTCGACGATTTGCTCGCAGACGAACGAATCGACATTGTTACCATTGGCACCCCGAGTGGTGCACATATGGAACCGGCCGTGGCTGCCGCTAACGCCGGAAAGCATGTGGTCGTAGAAAAGCCCCTGGAAATCACCCTCGCACGATGCGACAGCATCATCAACGCCTGTAAGGCGAACCGGGTCAAACTCTCGACTATTTTTCCCTCACGATTCCACTCCGCAAGCATCGAATTGAAAAGAGCCGTTGATACAAAACGATTCGGGAAATTGACGATGGGAGATGCCTACGTCAAGTGGTACCGGACCCAGCAATATTACGACAGTGGAGAGTGGCGGGGAACGTGGGAACTTGATGGTGGTGGAGCACTTATGAACCAAGCCATTCATAGTGTCGATCTTTTGAGCTGGCTGATGGGGCCTGTGGTAGAAATTCGGGCTCAATCGGCGACACTCGCACACAAACGAATCGCGGTCGAGGACACCGCAGTGGCTACATTAAGATTCAAGTCGGGAGCGCTCGGCGTCATTGAAGCCACCACCGCAGCCTGGCCGGGCTATCTAAAACGCATTGAAATTCACGGCTCCTTGGGAACGGCAGTTCTGGAAGAAGAAGATCTTAAAGTTTGGGATTTTTCCAAGAAAGACCGGCGCGACGCTGCCATTATTCGGCACATGCGCGAAACGCATTCCGGTGGAGGGGGAGCCAGCGACCCGACAGCAATCGGCCACCATGGTCACGTTTTGCAGTTCCGGGATGTTCTCCGCGCAATCCGTACAAAAGGGCGGCCTGCCATTGATGGCAAAGAAGGGCGAAAGAGTGTCGAGATCATCCTCGGTATCTATAAGGCCGCTGAGAGCGGCAAAGCGATAGAGCTGCCACTAAAAAAAGACCCGCTTCTGCATGCCCGCAAGAGGTAGCCCACAACTGGCGTACCAAAGAGCGAACACCACTTCTCGGGCGGGCAAATGCCGATTTTCGATCTTTTCACATCGGGCCGTTCGTGCCACAATACGCATCCTTTGAAGATGTGGCAAATCACGAGGAGCCAGGGATGGCGGATTGATGAAACTGGCAGCAGACTATCTTGTCTATCTAGTTGTGCGGATTGCCCTATGCATCGTCCAGGCATTGCCCCTTGAATTGTCTTTGCGGATTGCAGTTCCACTGCTGCGCGCATTAACGGAAGTGTTTAAAATCCGTGCCGATGTGATCGATGACAATCTTCGCCATGCGTTCCCCAACTTGACAACAAAAGAACGCGCCATTCTCGCCCGCAGGCACTGGGAACACCTTCTTCAGATGATCATTGAAATTGCCCTTGCCCATCGCAAAATCCATCTGACCAATTGGCGCGACCACATCCACTTCAAAAACAAGCGCCGGTTGGTACGTACCCTCCTGGACCGCCGACCCCAGGTGATTGTTTCCGGTCATTACGGCAATTTTGAGGTGGGCGGAATGGTTTTTGGACTGTTTGGATTTCCAATATTTACCATCTCCCGTCCGCTGGACAATCCATTCCTCGACGCTTTTTTTAACCAGCAGCGGTCCAAAAATGGTCTCCACATGCTGAAAAAGCAAGGTAGTGCCAAAGAAGCTGAGGCCTTACTCTCTTCCGGCACATCACTCTTGGTGCTCGGAGATCAGGCAGCCGGGGATCGCGGCTGTTGGGTCGATTTTTTTGGTCGCCCCGCTTCAACACACAAAGCGATTGCACTCTTTGGACTGACTTTTGCGGCACCCATGATCGTTGCCTATTGCAAACGAATGGACCGTACGCTCCATTTTGAACTTGGTTGCTCTGGAGTTGTCGATCCGGAGGTACATCGAGAGGAGTATCAGGGAGTCCGCGAATTGACCTGTTGGTATACCCAACACCTTGAGTCGATCATCCGAGAGGATCCTCACCAGTACTGGTGGGCTCATAGACGCTGGAAAGGGAAACCTCGCGAGCGCAAGCGAAAACGCTCTGCAGCTTAAAATGTGTTATCCCAATACGACACGGATTGATCCATGCAACCTCTACTCGGTATTCCGGATGTACAATGAGTGACTGGCACGAACTCGCAAAAGTCGCCGATTGCCCTCCCAACTCATCACTGGAGCGGGTGATCGGAGATCGTGTGATTGCACTCTTTAATGTGGATGGAACTTTTCACGCCCTCGATGGCATTTGCCCGCATCAATGTGGTCCCTTAGGCAAGGGGCAATTGGCGGACTGTGTTGTGACTTGTCCCTGGCATGGCTGGCAATTTGACGTGCGGACGGGTGCGTATGTTTTGAGCGATACTGTAAAACAACCCCATTATGATGTGCGTGTGGAAGGGGAAACCGTTCTGATTCGGTTTTCATGAGAACAAACAGAATGGTATCTTTTCGGCCGTTTCTCAATGGTGATATTACCGATCTGATCCGGATCTGGAACGATCACGGCCCCGATAGTGGACTTGTTACAGATCTTTCAGTCGACCTGTTTGATCGACTGGTACTCTCCAAACCCTATTTTGATCGACAAGGATTGATCGCAGCCGTTGAAGAAAACCGTGTGATCGGATTCGTTCATGCCGGGTTTGGCCCGAACGCGGACGAAACCGATCTCGACTTCCACCTTGGTATTGTCTCGATGCTCTTGGTCCACGCCGATTATACAGATCCCAGTATTGCCGACGAGTTGCTCAAACGCGGGGAGCAGTATTTGAGAGACCGGGGTGCCCAAGAAATCGTTGCTGCCGGTTTCGACACTGCATGCCCATTTTATCTCGGACTCTACGGCGGGAGCCAACTGCCAGGAATTTTAGAGTCCGACATACGGCGTCGCGACTTCTTCACAAACAGCGGCTACCAGAGCGTCGGACGTATTGCACTCTCAAAGTGTGATCTCAATACATTGCATGTCGGTTTTGATCGGGATGTATTGCGTCTGCGTCGATCCGTGCGAATCGACTATCTACCGGACCCAAAATCGCGATCCTGGTGGGATGCCTGTACTCAGGGATTTCTGCCCCAACTCCAAGTGACGGCAACACCAACCGCAGGCGGAACTCTTGTGGCATCTGCGACGTTCTGGGACATGCAGTCGCTTTTGGCCAGCGACGGCCCGCGCACCATGGGACTCTCAAAAATTGAGGCTTCAGACACAGAGCAAGATTTTAGTGTCGTCCGATATCTGCTGCTAGAATCCTTCCGCTATCTGCAGCAGCAGGAAATCGCTTTTGTACAGACCCAGGCTGACGAAGAGGATGAACCTACCAAGGAACTATTCCAAGCGGTCGGCCTCAAGAATTTTGACGTCGGGCTGATTCTGAAAAAGTGACGGAGTCTCTTTGAGCATTTCGAGATGCGCGATCAGATTTTTTTCAGCATCCGGTTCAACCTTTAGCAGACCTTTGGAAAAAGACCGAGTGGGGCGCACCCGGCATTGCGTCAGATAGTCCTGGAGAATTTGCTTGCGGGCCGGTGTCGTTCGCAAGAAAAAATGAGCCCAGAGCCAGGCTTCAGCATATTCGATCTGATGCATGTCACTGACGTTTTCAAGTTGCTCAAGATGTGCCAGGTCAGGCCGCCACTCTCCCTCTTTTTTTGCTTCAAGAAGTTGCTCGAGGTGTATCTCGTTGAGCCCTCCATCGCCCCGAGAACATTCAAAATATTCGGCAAGACCTTCATCCAGCCACAATGGTATCTCGGGAACGACAGCATGTAGATACCCATGACAGACTTCGTGCCGAAGGTCCTCGGCAATGCGGTCTCCCCAATAACTGTAGACGCTCAGGCGAGTATCGGTCTCTACGAAAAAGGCGCGGCGATCGGGGAAGTCTGGAAAATGCTCTCGTAAAAATTTCCTGTATCGCTTTGGAGTCTTAAAGACGTAGACCTGAATCTGCTCATCCGACACTGGCACAGATAACTGGTCGGTAACATCGGTGCGCAAGAGTTCAAGATCCCGCAACAGACGATGGTTCTCCGGCAGCTCAAAATCGCTGTAGACGATCAATTCATCCAATGCAATACTGCTGGCAACGGGAAGTTGAGGAGGTACCGCAAACCAACGGCAGCCCCCAAGGCTCGCCAGCAGCAGCAACCACATCATGTGGCTCTTCATTTTCATCCATCTCTGAAGAAGCAATACGGCCCGATCACGACCATCCAGGGTCGCAGGCCTCTATAAGGGATCTGGCGCAACAATGCCAGATCAAATGAAAAACAGGGCTATCCCGCCACCGCGGAGATGATGCGATCGAGTTCCTCTTTAAGCTTCAGGAGGATTTCGTCGTACGAAAAGATACCCACCAGATCGGAACCTCGTTTTAAATGGACCTGTTTCGGACCACACCAGAGTCCTAAATCAGCATCGTCGGTTTCGCCGGGACCATTTACGCGGCAGCCCATCACTGCAATTGTCAGCGGATGCTGCCCGGCATATCGGGTGACCTGCCTCACCTGCTCGGCCAACTCCACAAAGGCCTCATTTTCTACGCGCGAACAACTTGGGCAACTGATGATATTCAGTGAGTCACTACCAAAATCGACAACCGTCCGGACTCGTCCGGCCGCGATATCCGCCAGAATTGTTTTGCCGGCGCGAATTTCCTCGACCTTACGATCGTTCGCAACCGTCAGCGAGACACGTACCGTATCGCCAATTCCTGCACCAATTAATGGTTCGAGCGCAATCCGGGTTTTGGTGATCCCCTCGGGAGGCATCCCCGCCTCGGTAACTCCAAGATGGAGTGGAACATCACTTCTCCGCGAGGAAAACCGCTTGTTGAGGTCAACAACTTTTTGTGGATTCGAATCTTTTAAAGAGACGCAATATCTCGTGAACTGAAGATCGTCAAGAAATGCACAATGCTCCAAAGCGCTTTCGAGCATCGGAGCCATCGAATCGTCACGATCGTATCCGCTCGCTTTGGCGGGATCGACACTCCCGCAGTTGACACCAATGCGGATGGCACAATCATTCTCTGCGGCAACAGCGGCAATAAAGCGGACCTTCTCCTGCCAGGGCGTGTCGCGCATGTGATGGTAGAGATGTCCCGGGTTGTAGCGGATTTTATCTACCACCGGAGCGACATCCTCTGCGAGACGATAGTTCTCCTGAAGATCGACCGCTAAATTGGCCGTCGTCTGCCGGCGGATTTCGACGAGGCAATCTGCATCCTTTTTGCTATCCACTGCAATCCGTACAAGATCGGCACCCGCATCGGCAAGCGCACCTATCTGGGCTACCGTCGCATCAATATTCTGCGTCGGGGTAGCGGTCATGCTCTGGACCGCGATTGGATTGCCCGCTCCGATCGTAACCGACCCGATCCGCACAGGGCGGGTTGGATTTCGCTGAATATCCATGCTATGAAGGGTCCAGAAAAAGAATCCGCATCAACTTCACCAACCTGTTCTGCAGATAAGAATCTTATTGTGGTACAACCCCGTTTTGGTGGCAACCTCATCTCATCATGCATTATAAGCCTCGACTACACATCGTACTGTTTGAACCGGAAATCCCTCACAATGCGGGCGCCGTCGGCCGCACCTGTGTTGCCGTGGGCGCAAAGCTCTGGTTTGTGCGGCCACTCGGTTTCCGTCTCGACGACTATCACCTGAGGCGGGCGGGACTCGATTACTGGCAACATCTTGAGTGGGAGGTTGTCGACAACTGGCAGGCACTCCTTGAGATGTTGCCCAATACCGGTCGCTGGATGTTTTCCAAGCGGGCAAAGCGACCCTATTGTGAGGCTCAGTTTCAGGAGGGTGATGTCCTGGTTTTTGGCAATGAGTCCCAGGGATTGCCACAGTCGATGATCGATGCGGCAATGGATCGCGCGCTGCGGATTCCGGTTCGCGAGCCGGTACGAAGCCTCAATCTCTCGAATTGCGTTGCGATCCTATGCTACGAAGCCCTCAGACAGTGGCAGATCACACCAGCAGACCAATCTACCCGCTGAGAATATCTTTGCCGGAAAAATACTGTACCGAAGCGTGCCGGACATCACCGCCCGGTCATGTCGACCGAATAAATCGGCAGGTGGCGATAATAGACCTCCAGCATGTAGATCGCCATCGAGGTTGTATAAAGGCGCCCTCCGGCATGTTCCCGAACATCTCTCTCGGGACTCCAGCTTCCCCGCTCGGGTCCCTTTGTTTCCTGGCGATCGGGTAGCGCGCGCGACATCACCGCATTCCAGTCTGTCCAGGCCTCTCCCTCAATGTTGTGCAGGACCTGCGTCGCATAATACCAGTAGTAAAAGTCCGATGAGTTTCCAGATGTAGCAATCCCGTTCTCTCCGAGCCACTGCACTCCTTGAAGAAGATTGCTGTTGTCCTGCGGCCATCCCAGGTATTGCCGACACAATAGCCCTTCCGCAGTCATCGACAATTTAGCGCCCCCATTGGGCGTGTATGCATAGCGACTGCCACCATCAACCGCCACTGAGTCTAAAAATTCTTCAAAGTGGTAGAGTGTCTCCTGGGGTACATGAATGCCAGCCATCCTCGCACTCACAAGCGCCATCATGACCCATCCCGATACGGAAAGATCAGAATCGCTCCCAAAACCATACCGCCAACCCCCGGCAGCGTCTTGGCTTTTCACAAGATAGCCAATCGCCCGCTCCGCCGGTTCTCTCAACTTTTCATCTTTACTCATCGCATAGAGTTCACAGAGCGCGAGGGTGCAGAGCGCCTGGGTATAAAGGTGATGGTGGGAAGGCACGTTGCGGGTGAAACCACCACCGGTCACCTGCCGCTTTCGCAGCGATTTGGCGGCATGAGCGAGGCTATGGCGAAACTTTTCAATGGGTCCACCCTGGTGCGTCTGCCCAAAGCCCTGAAAGGCGAGCATCGCCATGGCGGTCGCCGCATTTTTATTCTCCTCAGAACCGCCATCAGCATAGGAACCATCTTTCTGGCGACCGGTAAGGCTCCACATACCGTCGGCCCCCTGATGTCGATGGAGCCAATCGAGCCCATTTAAGACTGCATTTTCTGTTGCCGCCGAACCTCCGTACGCAGCCAGGAGTCCCTCTTTCGTGCCCTCCTGGCGACCACTGAGCATCGACCCGATCGCAGGCATTCCCAAGCCTTCCGGCATCGCTATTTTCAAATTCTCCAAGTCTGGAAGTTCGCTCTGAAATTCGGGCAGCTCAACAATTTCTAGTTCTCCTGCCGCCGGCAGGAAGGCTTCCACGGCAGGTTCCACCAGTTTGGCATCATCTATGATCTGAGGGTCGGGCTGTGCGTCAGGGGCGTCCATCCTAGATAATTCGAGAACCAGCTCTCCCCCAGAGGTCATCAAAATGGGTATCAGGGCAAGAATGACAATGGCTGCTATATTCACAACACTACTAAGAAACCACGGTTTTGCCGATCGTAAAGCCGAACGCAGTGGAAACTCATCGGCATCATCATCTGCAACAATCTGTATGACTGCAGGATCAACAGCGGACATCGGATCGGGTAACAGAGGTTGCCCGCCGGAATGCCGCATTGAGTCATCAACGGTTGAGTTCGGGAGCAGTTCATGGTTGCCCACCAAAGAAAAGCTGGGCCGCTGCAACGATTTTGACCAATCGACTGAGGAAGGCCCGATATTATCTACCACGGGGACATTCATATTTTCCGGTGGCACCTCATCCGCCGGAGCAACGGCGGGAGATGAGGTCTTCAAAGTGGGGGGAGAAGGAATCGCGGGGGGCTTGAGGACCGGGGGAAGAGCCGGGACAAATGCATTCTCTTCTTTATCGGAAAGCGGACGGCCCTCGGAACGACCGTCACCTAGCGTCCCATCGTCAGAGAGGTTCTGTGAGTCGCCGGTTGGCCCCAAATCGGCTTTTGACATGAGAAGCCACTGTTCGTTTATTGTTCTTCTGACCGATCAATCTGCGAGAGTCTCATTTTACCCCCGTTCATTCGATGAGCCAAGCAGAACGTACCGTTGGGGCCGTTTGCACCTGAAACGATGATAAAGAACGTCACGAATCAAAATTGGCTGGTGGACTTGCCGTCAATTTGCTGTAAAATGCCCCTCTTGCCGTTGGCGGCCCTTCCTGGCCCCGGGCAGAAAAAGATAAACAGATAAAGATAAATAGGGCGCGGGGTGGAGCAGTCCGGTAGCTCGCGAGGCTCATAACCTCGAGGTCGCAGGTTCGAATCCTGTCCCCGCAACTTTTTTATTTTTTCATACCCCGGCCCCTTGGCCGGGCTTGGGGTGGTGGCCCTCTGCCGCGAGAGAAGAGCGGACACAAAATCACCTCGCATCCGCAGCGGTGTTCGGCGACTTTTCCTACGCCCCATGACGATTTCTTTTGCAACCGTTCCTGCTTTACGTCTATAAGTTCACGTTCGCTTCAAACTCGTGAGGACAATCGAATGGCAGTCGATCCCATCTGCGGGATGCATGTCGACGAAAGCACGAACCTGACCGCCGAGCGCGATGGTGAGAGGTTCTATTTCTGCAGCGAGCACTGCCGCACAAAATTCTTAACGGCAGAGAAATCGCTTCACCATAAAGAGGATCCTAACAAAACAGCCCACGAATGCTGCCATGGCCACGCTCATCAGGGCTCTCCCGCGGAGCCTGCAGAAAAAGCTTCCCATGGCAAATATTTCTGCCCCATGTGCCCGGGCGTGCAAAGTGACACACCGGGAACGTGTCCGAAATGCGGCATGGCACTCGAATCCTCAGAGCCCGTGACGCTGGCACAAAAAACGATCTACACCTGCCCCATGCATCCGGAAATTGAGCGCGACAAGCCGGGTGCCTGCCCCATATGTGGAATGGATCTGGAACCCAAATTCGTTGCGGCAGGTAGCGATGAGGACGATACCGAACTGGTGAGTATGACGCGGAGATTCTGGCTTGCGTTCGCACTGAGTTTGCCCGTTCTGCTTCTGGCCATGTTGCCGATGGTTGGAATTGGAGTGGATCAATGGCTCGGCGAGACTACCTCGCTCTGGTTGCAAGTCATCCTTAGCACCCCCGTGGTATTTTGGGCCGGGGGCATCTTTTTTATGAGGGGCATTCGGTCCATTGCAACCCTTCAGTTAAACATGTTCACGCTCATCTCCATTGGCACAGGTGCTGCTTATCTCTACAGCCTCCTCGCCGTTCTCTTTCCTGGCATTTTCCCTCAGGAACTGAAAACCGGCGGTTCTATTGAAGTCTACTTTGAGGCCGCAGCGGTCATTATTACGCTGGTACTCTTGGGACAGGTGCTGGAACTCCGCGCACGGAAGAAGACGAGCAGCGCAATCCGAGACCTCTTAGCACTCGCACCTCCCACGGCCCGAGTCATCCGTGATGGCCAAGAACAGGAGATTTCTCTCGATGCCGTGCAAAAACTCGATACGCTACGGGTTCGGCCCGGTGAAAAAATCCCGGTCGACGGTCGCCTCATCGAAGGAACCAGTTCGGTGGATGAATCGATGCTCACCGGGGAGTCGCTCCCGGTTGAAAAACAGGCGGGTGATGAGGTGATTGGTGGCTCTTTCAATCACACCGGTGCGTTTTTGATGACTGCTGAGAAGGTAGGGGCAGATACGCTCCTCGCACAGATCGTACACCGGGTTGCCGACGCCCAGAGGAGCCGCGCGCCTGTCCAAAAAATTGCCGACCGGGTCTCGGCCTACTTTGTTCCCTTCGTCCTGGCAACCTCCGTAGCCACGCTCTTTGTCTGGATGTTCGTCAAACCGGAACTGGCTGTTGTCAATTCCGTGGCTGTGCTGATCATCGCCTGTCCCTGTGCCTTGGGTTTGGCGACGCCAATTTCGATCATGGTCGGTATCGGTCGCGGTGCAAAATCGGGCATCCTCGTCAAAGATGCCGAGGTCCTCGAACTGCTTGAAAAAGTAGACTTTCTGGCGGTCGATAAAACGGGGACCCTCACGGAAGGAAGGCCGAGCCTGACAGGCTGCCTGCCCTCGGGAGATTGGACGGAGGAGGATCTGCTTGCCTATGCCGCAGCAGCAGAACAGAACAGTGAGCATCCATTGGCTCGGGCAATCATCGCCGCTGCTGAGGACCGCAGTATTACAGTACCCAAGGCGGACGCCTTCGAATCGATCACCGGTGGTGGGGTTTGGGCGAAGGTGGCCGGAAAAGAGGTGCTCCTGGGCAATCGCTCCTGGCTTAAGGAAAAACAAATTCGCGGACTCGACGAGGCGGACGAGACAGCCGCGGAAGAGGAGCGTCAGGGCCGGACGGTGATGTTTGTGGCAATCGACGGGCAACTGAGTGGACTTTTGATCGTCGCCGACACGGTCAAATCCTCAACGCCCGAAGCTATCCAATCTCTGCACCAAGAAGGGCTCCAGTTGACGATGCTCACCGGGGATAACGAGAGGACGGCCAGCACGATTGCCGCAGAACTCGATCTCGACGCATTCAGCGCCGAACTTCTACCGGATGAAAAGCATGAACAGATCAAACACCTCCGCACGCAGGGACACACCGTAGCGATGGCTGGCGATGGTATTAACGATGCGCCAGCACTTGCCGAAGCGGATGTCGGAATTGCCATGGGAACCGGGACCGATATCGCCATCGAATCGGCAGGGGTGACGCTGGTGAAAGGTGATTTGCTCGGGATTGCCAAGGCGGTCCGGCTCAGCCGGGCGACCATGCGGAATATCCGGCAAAATTTCTTTTTTGCCTTCGGCTACAACATGCTCGGCGTGCCTCTTGCCGCCGGCGTCCTCTATCCGATCTCGGAACACCTGCTGCTCAACCCGATGGTGGCCGCCGCGGCAATGAGTCTCAGCAGCGTCTCAGTCGTCTGCAATGCCTTGCGACTGCGAAATATCAAACTCGCAAAATAATCCGGCGACCGATGCGGCACACGCCTGCAGGTTCTCGGGCTCCTTTTCGGGACCGTTTTAGACCCTTTACAAGGACCATTGGGAATCGACAATAAAGGCTGTCGTTTCCTCCGTCACCCCAAAGGGGTACCATCATGTCCGATACCAATGTCTGCATCGCAGTCACTAAAGACCACCAGCAGGCCGCAGAATTGGTCGATACACTCATAGCGGCTGGATTTTCCAAAGAAAAAATATCGGTCGTGGGCAAAGACCACGCCGAGGATGGTCACGTCCACGGTTACGTCACCACCGGCGAGACGATGTCGTTCTGGGGAAAACAGGGTGCCTTCTGGGGCGGACTCTTCGGCGTGCTCGCGGGTGCCGGTTTTCTTTTTGTACCCGGTATCGGCCCTCTTTTAGTCGGCGGACCGCTACTGAGCATGATCGTCGGTGGCCTGGAAGGGGGGGCGGTCCTGGGCGGCATTGAGGCGGTGTTTGCGGGCCTTCTGCACCTGGGGCTTTCCAAGGACAGTTTGGCACTCTATGAGAAACAGCTAAAAAAAGGGAACTGCCTCGTGATCCTGCACGGGACGAGAGACGAAGTAGTGCGGGGCAGTGAGGTCGCCAAAGGCTATGGACTCGAAACGGTCGACGTTCACGCCGCCTGATGAGGTTTTGAGTATTTTCTCGCAACAACAATTTTTCACTGCAATAATCAGGAAAGAAATTTGCATGATGAGCCAACACAAGAACCATCACTCCAAGCACGACAAGAAACACGCACATCATGGCCCGAAGAAGGGCAAGGGATTCCACAAGGACTGGAAAACATGGACCGTGATCATCCTGATGTTGGCTTCCATGCTGGTGTATGTCCTAAGCTTTGATGAAGCCGATCCACAGAATATTGGGGGACCGGTTGGAACGCAGGGCGAAATGCCCGCTGCCGCAGAATAGAAACCGGGAGAAACACTCATGGATTCCGGAGGACTCTACTGGGAACAGATCGCGATCCTGCTGGGAATCGCGATTGCCGTTGGCTGGCTTGCCGGCGTGATCACCCGGGGTGGCGGTTTTGGCGTTCTGGGCGATATCGCCATCGCCATCTGCGGTGCGTTTGCAGGAGCTTTTCTCTTTAACCTGGTGGGAATTGAGGTGCCTGCGGGCTACCTGGGGCTTTTCATCAAGGCCACCGCGGGGGCGGTCGTACTGCTGCTTTTGATCCGGCTCATCAAGCGCATTTGAGACGGCGACAGGAGAGACGGCGACAGGAGAGCCGGCACGATCTCTCAGCGGACAAACTCAATCGGAACGGCCAGGTTTGTCAGCCAGGCTGCGAGGAAAAACATCGCAAAGGATGCCGCTACGAAAAGGGCCATCGTCAGCAACGAGAGTTGGCCCATCTGATGCCCTGCGGCGTCGTCACTCTCTGCTACTCCGGCCCCATGCCCTTCGTGGCTGATTTGCCCTTCGTGACTGGGAGGTCCTTCGTGGCTGGGAGGTCCTTCGTGGCTGGGAGGTCCTTCGTGGCTGGGTTGCCCTTCGTGACTGGGTTGCCCTTCGTGACTGGGTTTTTCTTCATGAATGTGTTGTCCCTCATGCCCATGCTCAGCGGCCGGTCCGGACAGATGGCCCGCGTGCTCTCCCGCGGCCTCACCAGAGCGAAGGCCTCTGAACGGATCGTCCGGGCCGATCGTCATGCAGCCATGTTTGAGCCCCTTGCGGACGAGAGCATAGTTGACCGGATAGGCGGTCAGACCACCCACGATGGTCGCCATGCTCATCACAAACCAAAATTTTCCCGTCAACGGTCCCCCAACGTCGGGAAGCAGAAAGTGATTTAAGAGCAGCATCGCGGGGATCATGCCGAGCATGACCATGTTCATGGAGACCGTCTCGGCAAAAATCGTCTTGCGGACCGCAAGCCGATAATTCCCCTCGTACATGTTTCGCATCATCAACGCCTGAAAGATAAACAGGCCCACGGCATACCCGGCCACATATTCAATTACAAGATCGATGCCATTTGCAAATCTGAAAACAGGAACGATCGCGGCGGCTATAAAAATGCCCGTTGCATCGCCGGCCAGACAATGCATCTCGCTGTTGACCCCTTGCTTCCAGGTCGCCCGGGTGTAGGTGTCATGTTTGCCCGGACCGGGGCTGCGGCAGGTGAGAAAGTAGACCAAAAGTCCAACCGGACCGGTGTAGGCAACCACGAGAATCCAGGCCAGTTTCTGTACCCAGCTTACCGGCAGGCGCACCAGGGCATCGTAGAGGACTGTGAGTAGCGAAATCCCGACGAGCACAAACCAGATTGTGACGATGAGAGGAAACATCACCAGCGCTCCGCTTCATAGAAAGATTGGCCAATGCCGGCGGTTGCCGACAATGCTTTTCTAACATCCTGATCGGATACCATCAAGCAACCGAGAATACGGTCGACAGGATCTTTCCGGAAGAAAAAGAACAAACAGCCTTTCTTTTTTCCAGTTGCAGATCCGACTCAGATGCGGTCGAGTCGGTCGCGGTCTTGAGGAGAGTGGGGCTTGGGAGGCTTTGGGGGCTGCGGACCACTCGGCTTTTGCCTGCTCTCTTTAGGATCCTTAATCCAGCGAATTTTGGATGCGGCTGCCAGACCGACTTCCTTCACGAACTGCTGCTCGCCCCTTAAGAGCAAAAGGCGGACGGTATTCCCCGCAAAAAGCGGTTTGATCTGGTACTTGAACTCCACAATATTTGCCACCGGCTGCCGATTGACCGCGACGATGGTATCCCCAACGCGCAACCCGCTCGCTGCGGCTGGGGAATCGGGATGGACAGCCTGCACTTGGGGCGGAATTCCGAACAGATTGCTATCTTTCTTCAAACTGATCCCCAAAAAACCGGGCCGCAAAATTTCGCCCGTTTTCAGACGCGGCAGCACCTGCTGGAGGTAGGTATGCGGAATGGCAAACCCAATCCCCGAGTCGTACCATTCGGCGCCCGCCACATTTCCATCCCGCTCGGGCGAAAGAGGTACCAACAGTCCCATCACGCGGCCATGAATATCGACCAGCGGTCCCCCATAATTGTTCGGAGAGATTTTGGCATCGGTCTGAATCGCTTTGTCCCAAATCCGATCGACGGCACTGACGATGCCCACCGAAAGATTGACCTGCTCGGCATCGAGCGTGCGGCCTATCGCCAAGGCCCAGGCGCCGGGAACGGCAGAACCGGCCTCTGCCCACTCGGGCATCATCAACGGCGGGGTCCCCTGAGGAAGATCCACTTTCAAAAGTACCAAGCCGCGACTTTCGTCCGCGCCGAGCAAACGTGCCGGCAGATTCAAGCCACCGGGCAATTGGACCAGGATCGAGGTTGGCCGCCGGGCAAAGTTGTAACGGCTTGAGA
Source organism: Pirellulales bacterium (assembly GCA_030751095.1). Taxonomy (GTDB): domain Bacteria; phylum Planctomycetota; class Planctomycetia; order Pirellulales; family UBA7805; genus UBA7805. The sequence continues at coordinate 31,469 of JASMGX010000004.1, forward strand.
CGATCAGCCCCTCCGGCGAGACAACCAGTCCGGTACAGGGCCCTTTTCCGAGCGACACACCTCCGACCCGATCGCTCCCACCCACACATTGGATCCGGACCACAGAATCGGCCACCTGCGCGGCCGCAGCCTGCATCGCCTGCTGCTCGAGATGCGCCAGATCGTTACCCGATGCCCGCGGCAGGGGGGAGGACAAACCGGTTGCAACTGCCAGTGCAAAGAGAGGGGCCGCAAAAAACTGCTTTTTGTTCATCGAATCGCTTCTCCGGGCGGCAACGTACGAAGCTCAATAGTCACAAGCTCTTCACCGCGACGGATGAGCAGGGGCAGCAACTGTCCACGCTCGAATTTTTCACAGCGACTTTTGACATCCTTGATCGACTGGACCAAGGTGTCTCCGACAAACAAGATCAGGTCATCCTTTCGAAGCCCTGCCTCCGCTGCGGATGAGATGTCTCGCACCGAATCGATGTACGGGGGCGTGCTGTCGATGACATCCGGAACGAGCACGACTCCCAGTCCGGTAAGATCGACCGGATGCCGCACAGGAATGGCGACCTCTTCGCGGGGCCTCTGCGGCTCTCCGGCAATGATCGCAGCCGTCGCGTCGCGAAGTGCCGCGATAGGCAACGCATAATTGAGCCAGGTATTGTCCTGGCGATTTCTCAATTCTTTGCCCAACATCCCGAGCAAAGTACCGTCAATCGTCGTCAGCGCTCCACCAGCAGCTCCAGGATTGTTGGTGAGCGCATCGGTCACATACACCCTGCCATTAAACTGGGTCTGAAACACTCCTTTACGAGCTTTCAGATAAGGTACGGCCGAAACCACTCCTCGCTGCACGCTTGTCGGCTCGTCCCCGGTGGCCACCGAGAAAAGATTACTAAAGGCGAGCACTCGGGTCCCCACATCTGCTTCGAGAGATTGCGATAGCTGAAAAAAAGGCAGATTCTCTTCATCGATTTTCAAAATGGCAATTTCCAGCCAGGGATCGACCCCTAAGATTTCTGCATCAAATCTTCGTCCGTCATTGAGCGTTACCGTTGGTGCATCCGTATCAAGAACGTAACTCCAAACGGTGAGAACATGTCCCTCGGAGGAAATGAGAAAACCGCTCTGATACGCCTCCAGGCCTCGAAAACCGCCCGCCCCGTAAATTTTAACGAGTTTTGGCTGGACGCGATCGATACTGCTTGCAAACGATGGCAATTTCCCCATGGCCATTGCCGACCGCATCACCGCCTCCGGCGGGCTTAGAACTGCAAAGAGCAGACAGACGAGGGTAAAGAATCGGGACGAGAGGTTCATTCTTTTTCCGCTTCTTTAAATGCAAACGATGAAATACGAAAGACGCCGTAGCGCCGCATCGCATAGAGAACCTCAAAGCGATGTGGCAAAGACAAACCATCGACTTCACGATAATCACCGAAGTATATTTCACACGGATCGACGCCATCGTCGGGAAACATCTCGAGGGCCAGAAGTTGCCCGCTGTCGGGATCGAACATGAAATGGACTTCGACACCCGCATGCATCCCTATCAACAGATCAACCTGGTGCGCGTGCCCATGCAGGGGTACCGTTCCGATGTATTCCACTTTCCCAAAATCATCGACGCCTCCTAGAAAGAGTCGTTGCCAGAGATGCAGCGCCAGCAGCAGCCCCCCGGTTGCGGGCGGGTCAAGAACCTCACTCAACTCGTCGGTAAAATCTGCTCGACCTTGATAAAACGGTAATTCGGCCGACCCCACCTTCGGACCCAATACGATCCGCATCGGTCCCTCACCGACGTCCGATTGAATATCTCCGGTAAGAACCCAACTGTCCTTTTGCTCGTGCGGGTCCCAACCGCGACGGACCGCATCGGCAAGCCGTTGGATGTGACGACGATTGAAGTAATAGTTGGCAAAACCCTTCTTCTGCTCATAATGCTGCTTCACAACAGCAGGCGCCTTTTTTAGCTTGTCAATGGATTTGTTCGGATGTTTTGGAGGGGGCGTTTTCTGATCCTTTTTAGGTCGCCGGCCATCCGGTCGTCGTGGCGGAGCACCCGGTTTTCCTGAAATTTTTTCTGCCAACTCACCCGCGCCGTGCACACCACCGAGTCGCACGAGCACTTCATACATTTCACCATCTCGACGATAGACCAAGGGAACCCGCCAAAGCCGCGGAAGTGTACCGAGCACGTTTTTCAGAGCATTGACACTTCGAATTGGACGGCCTGCCAACTTGACGACCTCATCATCGAGACGGAGTCCCCGCCGATAGGCGTCGCTATTTTCAAGAATATCGCTCACAACAACACGGCCTTCCTCGTCACTGGCAACAACCGCACCGAGTGTTGCGTGATCTACAATCCGCCCACTACGCAAATAGCCGAGAAAGTTTTTGATCTGATTGATCGAAATGGCATATCCAACACCTACATTTACCCGTCCTCTCTTTTCAAAAGAGCCGCGGCCATTGATACCGATCAACGTACCACGACCATCAAAAAGAGGGCCTCCGGAATTCCCCGGATTAATCGCCGCATCTGTCTGCAGACAATCGGTATACTCCAACAGCGTCCCGGCGGGATATTGGTAACGATGCACTCCGGAAATAATGCCATAAGAGACACTCGGTACAAAGTCGGTCGCCAGCAAGAATGGATTGCCAATGACATAGACCCAATCGCCTGCGCGGACCTTGTCACTATCACCCAGTGTGGCAGCAGGGAAATCATCGCGACCAAATAATTTGATCAGTGCGACATCGCCTGTGGGATCCACGCCGACAAGCACCGCATCGTAAAGTTTGCCATCGTTCATGCCGCACTTCATCGCAGCACCCGATGGCGCCGTCACGTGAAAATTTGTGAGGGCATATCCGTCCGGAGAAATGATGACTCCAGAACCGCCGCCACCACCATCGGGACCGAATACTGCAAGAGTGGAATCGGATGCCGCAGCGACAACGGCAACCCGCGCTGCCTGCGCACCAAGAACAGCGGCCGGCACCTCTGCGGAAAGCACCTCTGTAGCTGCTACCAACAGCCATATCCCAACATTCCACATGAGGATGGGGCGATTCATTTGATGAGCCTGGCGTTACAAAGGTTGAGATGGTCGCCCACATCCTGATTTTCGCCGTAATCCACGAACAATTCCAGCAGACGAACGCCCGTGAGATCGACCGAGATGTCGCGCGGTCCGTCACGGCCACTCACCTCTGTGGCAAATAACTGTTCGCGATCACCATAGATAACAAGCCGCACATGTCCCGATTGACGGTTCGCCGCATCAATTCCAGCGCGAGCGCGAAAATACCGAACACCCACCGGCAAATCGTAGGCGATCCGCGTTCGACTGTGCAGCGAAATTCCTCGATCGTACGACTCGATGCTCGCAGCGGCACCACTACCGCTGGCAATTCGCAACTGGCCGTTATCGTATCGGGCCCGCCGAAGCGATAGAGCGCGATCTTTTTTAGGTCGGTAAAATCGCTCCAACAGATTTCCGAGCCCCTGCAATTCAATATAGGGTGTCCATGCGACAGAGACCGGCTCCAGTTGAGACAAATAGACGATTTTTTCGGATGAGAAATCAAGTTTCTTGATCTGGTTGTAGCGATACTGCACCGAAATCCCGCATGGAGTCTGCACCCGTATCTCTTCTGGTCCCGCGGAAAACTCGGCCACCTCGAGAAGCGATCCATCGACCGCCATCAACTGCATGATCGCCGGTCGTTGTTCAGGCCCTCTGCGGTGGCCATAGAGGATGCCTGCAAGCTTGCCGATTCCGACAGGGATGACCTCTCCATCGAGCTCAAATTCGACTGTCTGTTGATTGACCTTCTCAATGATGCCATCGAGGTAGTCGAGCTTATCCTGTCTGCGGATTGCAATCCGGTCTGTCCGGTCACCCTCCAGACGGATTCGGTCCCAGGCAGCGGTCTGTGCAGCATTGTGTTTTCCGAATCGAACGGCACGGACCGTGCGAAGCGGCACATCCAACGCACGACCGTTGGTGAACCGGATGCGGGCATCGTCACCAGATGTTTCGTAAAAAGTCGTTGCCAGCCGGGAACCATCGACCAGTCGCAGCCAAGCGGTCGCAGGGTTCGTTGGAATCTTTTCGTCGGCAGAAAACTCGATGTTCTGCAGTTCCGACAACGGCATCTCGCGCAGGCCCTCTTCTGTCTCTAAGGCAACGATTCCATCGCGAATCGAAACGAGGCTGCCATGGGCCACGGCACCGTCCATCGATTGCACACTGAGCGTTGGGGCTACAGCGGCAAAAATCAACATGGACAAAGATGCAATCATGAAAACACTTGTAGCAAAATACTACTTCCTTTCTTTTGCCAACTCACGAAAATATTCCTCAATCACCTCCCGATAATGAGCGGGAAAATCGCGACTGATCTGCTGCATCGCCTCCTCGCGCTCTTTGGGAGGCAAGTCGCCCCAGTTGGCCGATTTGCCAAGATCGCGTTTTTGGACCTCTCCGCGGCCTTTCCCCCCCGCAGGAAGACTCTCCTGCATCGGCGCGGGAGATTGTCCGCCACCAAAAGCGACTTCGCTGCTCTGCGACTGTTTTTTCTCTTCCTCTTTGATCAATGTATCGAGCATCCGAATCACTTCATCTTCTTTCTCCTGCACACGCTCACCCGCTTGACCGTGACTGAGTCGCTGCTTTATATCTTTCATTCGTCGCGATATATCATCCAGAGAACCATCCTTTAATTGCATCAGATCGCGTCGCATCAATCTCGCGAGAACTCGATAACGCTCTGGAAGATCACTTTCATGTTCCAGTAGGCGGTTGAGCTGAAAGAGTCCCTTCTTCGTCTCGATGGAGTGGTGATGAAGAACTCCCTGGTAAAACAAGAGTGCTGTCGGATCCAAGACATCGTCCGGCCCAAGGTCTTCGAGTTGCTGCTGCGCCTCGTCAAAGTATTGTGCCTGAGCAAGACTTCGCCCGAGAAGGAGACGAAGATTATTTCGGACAAGTGGTGCGATCTGCTCTCCATCGAGCCAGGTGCCAAGCGCCACCGTTTCCGGCGTTGCGCCTCGTCGACAGCTGACGATGAGCGACTCCGCTCGCCGATCGGCGAGTAGAATGATCGCCGCGACAGAATCAAGATCGCCTCGTTTGTCTCCGGGATCCACGTCGATCGACCAGAGACGGTCGACCTTACGACGTACTTCTACCGACACCTTCCGCTGTTGCAGCCATCGGTTCAGGCTCTGTTTGATCGCGGCGTCCGAAGGGATCCGCCATGTTGGCGTTTTTTCAGACGCCCCAAGGGTGATCCGGCTCTGGCATGCAATGAGCATAAACCATGAAACAATCACCAACACATTAAAGACCGTTTTTGTTTTCATGTCATTATCCGAAGCAGCACCAGCGTTCAACGATTTTTTCCCTGCACAATATCCCGTGAGATTATTTCGATCCGTTCCTGCCGCTCGGCCAATCGATATAATTGAGACAGCAATTTCTCAAAGGACTCGCCATCACGTTCGAGCATCTCTTGATAGATTGCCGTCCGTCGATTTACGCGGATCTGCAACGCCCGGATCATCTTCAATTCTGCCAAATTATCCACCAGGGGTGGATCGGTCGGCTGTCCACCAGCACCAGACGGTGATGCGCGACGGGCCTGCTGCTCGCGCTGCGCCTTTTTTAATGCCGCAATAACATCCTCCAGCGCGTCGAGAATATCCTCTTCGATCTGCTGCGTCAATTTTCCGGTCTTGCCCCCATCGAGTCGGACCATGACTATTTCCATGTCTTCGCGAATTTGCAAAGCTGCCTCCGGAAGCGCCACTGCCGTGGCATCTTCGCGAAACAGCACCATGACTGTATCGACCAGAGCAATGATTTTCGCTTCATTCCCACTGAGCCGACTCGCTTCAATCTCATAGGCCCGATTTCGATCGGATGGCGGCGTCTGGTCGAGTACAACTGTCGCATCATACACTTTCTTCTGCATCTTCAGCATCTTTCGAAATCGTCCCTCGAGCATGGCCAGCATGCGTTCGACCTCTTCTTCGCGAAGCTGCCGCAAAATCCGCTCGAGTTCCGCCTTGGCCTTTTCCAGTGCGGCGATCGCCGCCTCCTGATCGTCGATTGCATCACGACGCTTTGCTTTTTCAAGATTGCTCTCCGCGGCCCGCATTCGCCTGCGGGCCTCTTCGAGTTGCTCACGAGGGAGAAACGCGCCTCGGTCTTGCGATTCTTTACCCGATTCTTTACCCGATTCTTTACCCGACTCCCCGCCCGACTCCTTGCCCGACTCCTTGCCCGACTCCTTGCCCGACTCCTTGCCCGACTCTTTGCCCGACTCTTTGCCCGACTCTTTGCCCGACTCTTTGCCCGACTCCTTGCCCGACTCTTTGCCCGACTCCTTGCCCGACTCTTTACCCGACTCTTTGCCCGATTGCTTCGAGCGACCGGGCGACTCCTCATGTTTTTTCATCTTCTGCACAATCGACTCGGTGCGTTCGGCCAGCTTGCCCTGCTCGGGGGCCAACTCTGCTTCCGGTCCCACACGCTCGGCCTGTCCCTGCAGGCCTTTCTGCATTTTGATCACTCGATTGATCTCTTTGATGTACTGACGAACCCGTTGTTTTTGAGAATTATTCGTCCTTTCACGATTCTCTGTAAGCAACAACGTGAGCAGTGCCGAAAGTTGTTCCTCGACCAACTGCTGTTTGTCAATTGCCTCATCGACTTCTCGGATGAGCAACGAGTCCCGATCCAACATCTCAATGAGTTGCCGGAACTCACTGGCAGTATCCTCGCGATTGATTAGCTCGACTGCTTTTTCCATAACCGCGGCGCGGGCAGGATCCGTCTCTCTAAGAAAATTAGCCAGGTCTGTCAGATTTTTCTTAAATCGACTGAAGGTGTCCGCCACCTTAGCCTGCTCGATGAGCAACCGATCCGCATGGACTTGGCGTTCCGAGGCAGCAGAGGGGGGCGTATCCTCTGCCATCCCGAATGCAGTCAGACAAACCAACAGCATGCTGGCAACAGTACAACGACACATTGCTGCAATCACCACCAATCTCTCTCCCAATGGCGCAGGAATCTGTTTTTAAGCCTCAGTCACTCGCAATCAATTATAGCCCTCTTTAGGGTCCATCGAGCAGACCTTTTTTCAGTTGCTCTTTTAGCTGCTTTTCCAGCAATTGCCGTTGCTCCTGTGTCTGCTTCGACACCTGCTTATGGCCATGGATGATTTTGCGCAAATCCGCAAGCAATTCATTAAATTTCTGCAAGTCCAGCATATTCTTCAGCACATTTTCCAGCGCACGGATGATCTTCGAGAGCTGTTGCTGGCTTGATTCGATTTCGGCAAAGAGCGATTGTTGGTCCTCGAGAGCATGACGAAGCCGTTTTAAGTCGCGATCGAACTGTGAAAATTGTTGCTCCACAATTTGATTCAGGGGAACCACAATACCACCGCCAATCCGTCGCTCCAACTCTTCGAAAAAGGCTACTTTGTTGTTTTTCAACTCTGCTAAGATTCGTTCAAATTCCTCCGCAACACTCGCGGTCTCGTGCTGCATTCGGTCGCTTGTCTGAATCGCCGTTTCGATCCGCAACAGACGGACCGAATCGGCACGCGTCAGGGCAGGGGAGTCGCCCCGGCTATTTTCGCTCTCACTCTCTGGCGCGTTTTCCTCCGTCTCGTTTTTTAGATCGGACGAGGAACGGGAAGTCTCTTCTGAATCCGAAAGCATCCTCCGGAAAGAATCCTCGGTGCGATGCAATTCCGTGAGGATTGCTTCGAATCGCCTCCGCAAAACACGCTCCCGTGTTTCCAGCAGAGCCCGCAACTCACTTTCACTAACAACGCGCAAGCGAAAACGATCGCTCTTTCCTATTTGAAATTCGGGATCCAAGGAACAATTGTCCGCAGCAGCTATTTGGAGAGACAGTATTTGACCCGCATGCAGTTGCCCATCCGCCAATTCGAAAGCAAGATTCCGTGCTTCGTCCAATTGACCATTTTCCGGTAGCGAGAATTCCTGCTCCTGCGGTCCTGCCCCATCGATGGAAAACTCGATCCAGCTTTTTGAAATCCCATAATCGTCCTGTACCACGCCACGGATCGGCAAAGCGGCCGTCGGTGTAATGGCCTTGCCAATTCCTACCAGATCGACATCCACCTCTGGCTTTTCATCCGGCAAGATTCGCACCAATACTTGAATCGTCTTCTGATTGGTAACGCCATCTGTATCGACCAACTGAAAAGAGACTCGGGTGTCATCTCGCAACGATCCTAAGTCCAATTCGATCGCATGGGGATCATGCTCGTGGATCTCAATCGACTCCCACGGCACTTCCGTCTCTTGAGTTGTTTTGCGAAAGGAAGCTTTTAAGAGTGGTTTACTGGATCGCGCAAGGATCCGGACACCCGTTCCCTCCGGAGCAGGCTTTGAAAGCCGGATCTGGGAGGTCGTCGCCTCTCGGCCCAGATATTGGGGATACTCATAATGCATACTGATCTCTGTAAGATCGGGACTTTCCACAGCCTCAATCAGCAGGCCATCCACTCGGTCACTCTTTGAAAAGAGCCCGCTACCTTTTGCGGTCACACTGAAGGGCACCGACGCTTGAATATCCGTAAATTGGTACTCATAGAATTGGTGCGCATCGCGTCCCGGGATCGCCTGATTGAGCCTCGTCATGTTAGGTCGGTTAAAGCCCCCGCCATCGGCTTGGTAGGAAATCTCTACGGATTGAGGAACCGACCAATTCAGATCCGCCATCGCCCGCACCGTGAGGCTGTCGCCTTTGGCCACTTTTACAGATCGGCGCCCGAGCGGATCGGGAGGAAACCCCTCGACATCAATTTTTGTCGCATGGGGCCACGCACTATCGCCTAACAACAAACTACGGTCAGCCCAGATACGGGCCGCGCCGGGTTGCCAGAGCACAAACACCGCAACGCTACCAAGGGCGGCAACAGCAATCGCGAAAGTCTGCAAGAGCGGTCGGAAGCTGAAGACCATTCGAACATTGGCGTCCGGTAGCAACTGAGCGACCTCCTCGCGCGTACTGGCCAGCATCCGTGGATCGTAATCGATATTTTCTTTGTCTCTTTCACTTAACTCGACTACCGTGACGAGACGTTCTCCCAATTGGTGATAGTGACGCTCCAACAGCAGAGCCAAACTCCGTTCTGAAAGCGGAATCAACAAGCGACTGGCTGCCACTCGATACACCACAACAGACGCAATTGCGCAAAAGATCACCAGCAACAGTGTGCGAACAAACTGCGATGGCTCTACTGCCCAGTCGACGAAGAGGCTCATCCAAAAGAGGATTGCGAGCACCGAGAGGAAGGCAGCGACTCCCTGTAAGAAAATATAGCCGCGTATCATCCAACGCAAACGATGCAGGTGATCGACCCACACTCTGGAAGGACGTGCTCTTTCGGATACCGTTGCCATACAATAGGCTCGCCGGAAAAAATCAATACGATAAAGTCAGGCCAACTTAAACATCCGTCTAAGCAGCCACTCAAAACACAAAACGCCACAGAGCAGGAACATCATCCACCGACTCCAGGCCGCTTCCCAAACGGGGTCAACATCTCCAGCCACAGGTGTCATGCGCGTCTGATCTTCCAACAGAGCGACCAGTGGTGGATCGCCGGAGAGTCCGAGGACATCTTCAATCGAGGTTAAATAACGCCCGCCAGTACTCTCTGCCAATTGCTTTAATGCTTTTTTATTCTGCTGAGGATTCCTCTTCTCCCGGTCGGAAGTTGTCACCTTCACCACTTTGGACAGCGGACTATCGTCACTTTCCGGGGGCTGCAGTTGCAGGCGATAATCTTGAACTTTTCCAGCCGTCCATTCGCCCCGGAAGGTCCCTTTTCGATGAGGATCTGCCTTGAGCACATACGGCACACCCTCTCCGTCGCGACCAAACACATACATCGTGACACTTTCGGCCTCATATGGGTTTCGCTGGGCATCTTTCAGCTGCGCTACGACCGGAATGATATCACCAACTTGATAATTTTCTTTTTCCAGCAGCAACACATCACCGCGGCCCGATCCGCGGTAGAGCCGACCGGTCGAAACATGCCGAATCAGCCGTGTGTAGAACTGTTCAAAATACGCTTCATCCAATCGGCGAAGCCGCCACATCTCTCCACTCGCCTGATAAAAAACGCGACCTCGCCCATAAAACTGTCCGGCAAAGAAAATCGGGGACTGGCCGAGCGAATCGGCAAGTTCGTCCTGGTAGTGGGCGTAGACCGTCGCACCAAACTTCTTTCCCTTGACCGGTTGTCCGCCATAGATACCGCCAAACGCAGTCCATATTTGCTGGCTGGCAACGGAATTATCATCCAATTGCAGAAAAGTCGCGTCAATCCCGTCTCGGGTAAAGGCCAAACTCCGCTGTTTGGAAGCGTGTTGTCCCCATTCTTCGGGAAATTCGAAGTCGTCATAAAAATGGACGGGATAGAGATCTCGCAGGTGTTGGTACTCGGGATCGTAGATCCAACTATTGACGACACTACCGGCATGGACCGCACCGGGAACCAGAATCAGGCCTCCTGCCTCATCCCCCACCCACGTCTCAATCATCGCCACCCCGCCTGGCCCCAGTTGACTCCAGTCAGGATCGATCCCAACAAGGACATCGTATTCAAACAGCTCCTCACCCTCTGGAAATTTTTCCAGATACGATGCATTCTCACTACCCGCATGTTTTCTGCTCTGTAGCAGCACATCCAAATCAATGTGTTTTTTATCTCTCTCGAGCAGATTACGAAGAAACTGGAATTCACGACTTGGTCCACCCGCAAACAGGAGGACTCGTGTGCGTCGGGCAACCACATCGATATACAATCGTTGTTTGGTTTCATCACTACCTGCCCGGGCACCTTTGACTGCCACGCTCAGTTCAAAAGCATACCGCCCCGCTAGGTCAATACCGTCAACTTCGAAGAGTACCGGTACGACATCGTCATCATCCGCACCAAGCAGTACATCTGCCTCTTGTGGCACAACCACATCCTCCCCTTCGGCGTGCGTCTGCTCGTCACGGGAGAGTTGCTGGAGCGTAACGGTCGCTGTGCGACCTGCATATCCCTGGGATTTCAAATACGCCGTTATCATAAACGGATCATTTTGGTAGGCGCGTGCAGGTGCGGAATAATCCGCCAGACGGACATATTCTGGTGCACTTGATTTTCCGAGCCCAACGGCAAAAACCGGCACCTGTGCCTCTTGCGCTTTTTCGATTGCCTCGGTGAGAGCAAGCCCTGCGGTCTGCTGTCCATCGCTCATAAGCAGAATGCCCGCAACGGGTGCGGTGCGGTTTTTGGCGAGAGCCGCATGGAGTGCCTGCCCCACCTTGGTATCCTCTCCCTGTGCGGTGAGTAGGGTCTGCCAGTCGACGAGGTCTGCTGCAAGCTTCTCTTGATCGCGATCTGGTTCTCTTTTCTCAGCAGAGCCAGGCTCATCGAGTGCCAGCAGCGTGCGGATACCGAACTTGGGACCAAACGCAAATGTCCCCGCCAGCAGCGCAAGTGCGATCAGTGCAAAGAGCCCCGCTGAAACGAACAGACCACGAGAAACAACGCCCGCTCTTGCTGGCCTGAGGAGAAACCATCCCGCCAGAACAATTGCCAGAAGGAGCATGCACCCGGCAAGCCCCAAGCGCCACCGAGCCGTCTGCACCGCTGCAGCGATGGCAGCAGTTTCCTCAGGGGCATCCTTGGTAGCCGGCTCCCATTTGGGCAAGGATGCGAGCGGAGTCGGTTCCTCGTCCTTATCAAACCGATACACAACGACATCGTGTACCTTGCGCAAGTCAGAAAGTAACTTGCCATCGGTCAATTCACGAACCACTCGTTGCAGACGTCCCTCAGGGCCGATTCCAGTCGGCATCGTAATATCCTGCTCACCCATACTCTGGCTCGTATCGACGAGCAGGAGCACTCTGGAATTGTCCACCACATCCCGCGTAGCCCGCCATTGCGGCTGGAGGTAGACCGCCAGCAAACCAACAAGAGCCAGCATACGAAGCGCAATGAGTACAACCGCCCGACGAGAACCCAATTCAATACAATCAAGCAGATACATGCCAACAACGAACCAGGCAAGCAAAAGCAGAATTCCAGCGGGAAGCATCCAGTCCCAGGGCGAGGAGAGGTCGCGGCCGAATTCAAAACTTGTCCGCACTGTCGCTGCAGCCAGCATGGCACATTGTTCGCTCATCGGCGGTGATCCTTCTTCTTTGCCCGGTGATAGCCCGCAAAATATGCGAGCAACTGTTCAACCACCAAGACACAGACAAGGATCAGGAAAAACCACCATTGCTCAGCGAGCGGAAATCCCGCCTGCCGTGTCGATGGAACAAGCAAATCTTCGGCACGGAGATACTCGAAGGATACATCCTTGAGAATTTGGCGTAGTTGCCCCTGATCGAGTGTCTGCAAGTCGCTCTCCGAAAGGGCGGCATTGTACGCAAACCGCCGAACCTCAGAGCTGCCATCGATGGGACTCAGCAGTGCTTCATAGATGCCGGTCCGCAAGACCGTACCGTACTCGGCAACCTGTCGCTGCAGATCTGCCTCGCTTTGCGTAGCATGGACCTGCGTCAGATCCCCCTTCTGTTGTGGCTCCACCGTCGGAATAGTCGGTGCAATAAAACCGACGACAGGTTGGTACTCCCCCGTAGGCAGATCGACTCGCAACGGCTCGCCAACCTGTCGCTCGGGCCGAGCCACCTTGGCGGCACCCAAGTACACCTGGGTGTCGAGCGCCCAGAGCACAAAACTCGGATCGCTGCGGCCCCAGTTGTGCCAGAGAGGTGCCGCCGTCGAAAGGACCGCCAGCGTACGACCTGCACCGAAGGTTTTCTCGACCATCCAGGGATCGCCATTCCGGAGTTTGGCGATGACCGATACCGACGCATCATCAGCAGCGTTCCAATGTTTTGCGGGGGCATAGTACCGCCGGATTGCAATGGACTGCAACCATGTATTGGACGAATCACCAAAGCTGCGAGAAAATATGGGGTGGTCCTTCTGCAACTGGACATCCGGCGCTTTGTCGAGTCGGTCCACCAACAGCGTCGCAGGAGAGGAAAGAGGAAGCGGAAACAAACCCTCACCATCGCGATAGAGCGCGTCATTGACAAACTGCCGGTGTAGCTGCGTCCCTGCAAAGAACACAACGCCACCGCCAGCGCGGACATAGTCCTCGAGATTTTTTATTTCCTGCTGATCCAATTCAGAGATATTCAGCAGATAGATCGTATGGTACCGATCGAGATCTCCGCTCCGCAAAAAGGTCGACCGTTCGATCCGGGGCCGGATACCCGTTTTGACGCGTGCCGATGGAGCGAGTGCCAGCCGCAAAAAAATAGATTGATCCTCTCCGCCATCATCGATAATCAGGACCGGAACATTTTCACTGACCTCCACAACAGACTGCCGTCGATTGTCGAGTTCGATCGCATCGGGAGGGAGAGATGCCGCAACGACATGTTCACCGGGACTGCTGAATGTTACATCAAAGGAACGGGTCACAGACTCTCCTGGTTCAATCCGCGCAATTTTAATGGAGCCAAGGGCGGCCATTTCGTGCAATTCTGCATTGGATGCTGCCGGAAGCGTTTGTTCGATCGCTAGAGGCACATTCGTGGCCGATGTGTCACTAAAATTGGTGACCTCCACGGCCATTCGCATCGAGATGCCTGCCACCTGCTGGCCCGGCACGGGCCCCAGGTGCGTTATCGCCAAATTTCCGTGCGCCGCATCGACACAGTGTACCAGTTGGATTTCGGACCCATTGCCGTTGAGGCGCTCAAGGACCTGGGCGATTGCCGGGGATTGCTGCCACTGTGCCGCCCGCAGATCGGAAACCAAATAGAGGATAGTACTCTCATCCGCTTCCGGTTTGACTCTCTTTTCGATCAACTCGAGCCCCTCGAGCGGCCCCGCCCCCAAAGCGGTCACTTCGAGTCGACCCGACAACTCGGACAATTTGTCTACCAGCGCATCTGCCGCAACTTGCCGTAGGATCTCCGGCGGTTTCCCCAAGGCGGCATCCGAAAACCTCAACAGCGTGACCTTCTGGCGCGACGATTCGCGAGAGGCACGACGGATAATGTTTTCGACCACACTTTTGGCTCGAGAAAACGCGTTCGTGTTCGCCCATTGGTCTGCCATCGAACCGGTGTCGTCGAGCAGGATGACATGATGGACATTAGAGCCACCGAATAATCGGCTCCAATGGTCTTGCAATATCGGCCCGGCCAACATGAAAACAATCGCAGCGATCGCTATCATCCGCAACAACAGAAGAAGCAACTGTTTGATACGTACTGATTTTTCATTTTTTTTCTTGCTATCGAGCAAAAACTCCATTGCAGCCCAGGAAACGCGTCGATGTCGCAACAGGTTGATCAGGTGGATGAGCACCGGTAGTGCAACCAACGGAAGCAGCCATACAAAAAACAGGGATGGAAATGTAAAAGTCATTCGTATTTCACGAAGTGAAAACCAACGGGAAACAAAAATTCACACCGTCTGCTGTAGCCCACTACTTTCTGTGGTGCATTGCCAGGCGGTTACTCAAAAAGGCCGCAAGAACAGCACTCAGAGGCTGGCTCGTTCGAATCAAATCGTAATCGCACATATTGCTGGTACAGCCGCGACGCATCTCGGACAAGAAATCCTGCAGCGCGTTGAGATAGCCATCTCGCAGCGAACGTGGATTGCAGTTAATCACTTGAGTATCCTCAAGTCCCTCAAAACGCGTCGCACCATTAAACGGGAAATCGAGTTCGTCATCATCCATCACATGAAACACCATCACATCATGCCCCCGTTTGCGAAGCAGCTTCAGCCCCCGGATAATCCCCTCGCGATCTGCAAGCAGATCGGAAATAACCACCATCATTCCTCTTCGCGGATACTCCTCAGCGACCTGTCTGAGAATTTTATAGAGGTCGGTCTTATCTCGTGGATTTTCAACTTCCAATGCTTTTACAATGGCACCCAGGTGGTTTCGCTTACTGCGCGTGGGAACTTTGCTCCGGACATGTTCGTCAAAGGAAACACAGCCAACCGCATCCTGCTGTCGCAGCAGCATGTAGGCCAGACTGGCAGCAACCGTACAACCGTAGTCGTATTTTGTCAGTGGACCTTCCCCGTATTGCATGCTCCCAGAGACATCCACCAACAGCGTTGTTCGCAGGTTTGTATCTTCTTCAAACTGTTTGACATAAAAACGATCCTGCTTGGCCCAGACTTTCCAGTCGACATGGCGCAAATCGTCACCAGGAACATATTCGCGGTGCTGGAGAAATTCGACCGATTGACCAAAATGCGGACTGCGGTGGATACCTGAGAGGAACCCTTCCACAATATGACGTGCTCGCAGCACCAAACGGTCGATCCTCGCGACCACCTCAGGATGCAAATATTTCTTGGAATCGGGCATGGCTCGTCAATTCATCTTCTTTTGCCGGTGTTTCCTCTACCAAACGACCAATGATATCGTCCTGCGAAACGCCTTCGCTCTCAGCGGTAAAATTCACCACCAAGCGGTGGCGCAACACGGGCTTGGCTAATGCCTGAATATCGTCCGTCGCAACATGGGTGCGACCGTGCATCAAAGCACGGGCCTTACCACCCAGAATTAAGTATTGAACAGCCCGGGGGCCGGCACCCCAACTGACTTGATCCGCGACAAACTCCGGCACACCGACTTCTCCCACACGCGTTTGCCGTACGAGTGACAAAGCGTAGCGCACCACATGATCCGAAACTGGTACCTGACGGACCAGTTTCTGCAACTCGAGAATTTCGGCAGCAGAGAGGGCGGGCACGATCTGGTCCTCCAGCACGGAAGTCGTCCGACGGGCAATCTCGAATTCCTCGTCAAAATTCGGGTACTGCACAAACACCTTAAACATGAATCGATCTTGCTGTGCCTCCGGAAGCGGATAGGTCCCTTCCTGCTCAATCGGATTTTGTGTCGCAAGGACAAAAAACGGATCGGACAGCTTATGCTGTACCCGTCCGATCGATACCTGTCGCTCCTGCATTGCCTCCAAAAGTGCCGCCTGGGTCTTTGGCGGGGTACGGTTGATTTCATCGGCCAGAACCACATGAGAAAACAGCGGGCCTTCCATGAATCGAACCTCACGAGCACCGGTACTCTTATTTTCT
>JASMGX010000050.1 GCA_030751095.1 Pirellulales bacterium
TCTTGATTGCTGACCGAATGGATCAATGATGAATGTTTCTAGAAAGAACGACGGAAAGATTTGATGTTTACTCAGGGCGAACGAATCTCCAGGCAAACCGTGCCACGCGTTTGATCGCGGTCCGGCCCATCGGGACCGTTGACGCATATCTCCAGTTCATTATAAGGGGCAAGTAGCGCAGTAATGTCAAATTCTCCAGTACCCGAAAAATTTCCACACAGATGTCCATTGCACCGAACTTGGGCTTTTCCGGTTTGATTGTCTCCGGTTTGATTGTCGCCGCTTTTATTATCGATGGTGATCCACACCCTCTCACCATCTTCGATTCCACTAGGCGCGTGGAAGCACCGTTTGTGCAGGATGCCGGTTTTGATCGGAGTCCGGGTCCAGGGGCCGCGGAGTTGGATAACGTGCCGGTTCATGGATCCGATGAATGATAAACCATGGAATATGTCAGACTGTGAAGTTGCTGTAGCGACTCAGCTTAATTCAAAATAAATCCGCAGTCCCATATAACAGAGATAGATGGCAATCATAAGCAGCCCCGCCAAGCGTGTGATACGACCCCACCGGACGGCAATGCCGAAAAAAGCGAGAGAGGCGGCCACAATCATGACATAGTCTATCAGGATACTGCGGCTTGCCTCCAGTGTCCCTGCGGCTAGTTGTATTTCTGACTGGCTCACTCTGCTGGCCAGCAAGGTGCCGGTGATCACTGCCAATATATTGGCAATGTTGCTGCCGAGTAAATTGCCGACTGCAATGTCGTGTTCCCCGCGACGCGCGGCAATAATGCTGGCAATGGCATCGGGTATCGACGTGCCTGCGGCAACGAGCGTAAGTCCGACCAATGAGGCATCGATCTGAAAATGCTCTGCAATCTGCACTGCAGCATCAAGAACAAACTGCCCTCCACCATAGAGTGTGATCGCGCCCAGGAGAAACAGCATGACGCTGATCGCGATGGGACGGCTTGGCTTGCCATCAGCATCTTTCGGCTCGGCACGCATTCCTCTTCGGGCGAGCGTAAAAAGATATGCCCCGAGCGCTGCGACGAGTGGCAGCACCGACCAGAACGGTAGGTGGGGTTCTTTCCCTTGAAGAAGCATCAGGAGCATGATCCCTACGGGAATCAGAGCTGAGATCACCAAGGCGTAAAGGTCGTACAAAAAGGACCGCCAGTGGATTAAAAGTCCCGAGATAATTCCGCACAGACCAAACCCGACAAGGAGGTTGGTCAAATTGCTTCCCGAAACATTGGTCAGGGCAAATCCGGTTTTGCCTTGGTAGGCTGCAATCAAATTAACAATGAGTTCCGGAGCGCTTGTTCCAAAGGCGACGAGGGAAAGGCCAATAATTGCCTTAGAGATGTGCAGATTGAGGGCAATTTCCGAGGCTCCCTGGACCAGCCAGATAGCACCCCAATAGAGAAGGACGCAGCCACCTACGAGCAGAAGAAAATACCAAAACATGCGGCAGTGCTCGGTTGTTGGTGGAACAGGTGGTGTTTCGAGGTTCACAATCCCGATCACGGGAATGGATCATGTGCGACCCATGATAGAACTGAACCGCGACCGTTGGCAACCTCAGGGCAATCAAAATCTGTTGCAATGTACCCGGTTTTTAATCGGTGGCTGGTTCTTGCCAATCTTCATCGCGTGCAAAGAACATCAGATGTTGCCAGGGAAGGCCATCGTACTGCTCAACCAACCTGAAACCATTGGGGACGAGTTCTTTGAGAACCTGCTTTTTGCTCATCTTGTGCAAAGGTTTGATCGGAACCTTGGGATCCTCCTCGCGAAATTCGGCCAACACCAGGCGGCCGCCTGGTGCGAGCGATTTACGGATTGCCCGCAGCATATAGACCGGATGCGAAAATTCATGGTAGGCATCGATGCAGAGCATGAGGTCGACTTTGCCCGTGGGGAGCTTGGGATCCGAGAGCGTTCCGAGAACCGGCACAATATTATCGATGTTTGCGACCTTGGCCCGCTCCCGTAGTAGCCGAAGCATTTCAGGCTGGATATCGACGCCGAGAACTTTTCCTCCAGGCGCTACCAGGGGCGCAATTCTCAGAGCATAGAAACCATTTCCGCATCCAAGATCGCAAACCGTCTGCCCCGGTTTTAGCTTGAGTGCTTTTAGCAGGGCGTTGCAATCCTCTTCCCGTTCACGTGATTCCCGGACCAGCCAGGGAGCCCCCGTATAATGCATCGTGATCGCGATCTTGCGACCGAGATAATGGGTCCGCGGTGGCGGTTGTTCGCTGGATTCTTTTTTTGCGACAGCATTTGCCACAGCGCCGGGCGGTTCAAAAGCACAAAGTGGGACAGTGGCAGCTACCTGGAGGCAGGCAGTGGAAACGAGCGCCAGTAGACCGTACACTTTAATGGTCATATTGTTTCAATGGCTGCTTTAACGGAGGTAAACTTGGCCCGGACAAAATGCTGTCAACCATTCTAATACCGTTCGCCGATAGCGGGACAGGGCCCATCGATTGTTGGGGACGGTTGCAGGGGGTCGTGTTGGTAGCATGCGGACAGGAGTCATCGGGACGGTGTGGATTCGATGTTTTGCGGCGTTGCGCAGGGCTAAAAAAGGTAATCACATGAAATTTTGGCAAATGTTTTCTCGCGCCTTGCTATTACGCTGTCCCTCGTGTGGAAAAGGGCAGATTTTTCGCGCGCATTTTCGAATGTTTTCTCATTGCGAATGTTGTGGGCGAAAATACGATCAGGCGGACGGCTATTTTCTCGGGTCCATTTACATTAATTACGCACTAACGGCACTCTTAGTGGCGATCGGTTATCCAATATTAGTATTCGGATACGGTTATTCAGGAGATGTGATCGTCTGGCTAGCGTTCGCGTTTTGCCTCGTTTTTCCGCTCTGGTTTTTTCCCTATGCGAGAAGCCTGTGGCTTGGAATAGACCAATTGTTTGACCCGGCGGAGAACAGGCAGGACGTAGATGAAACAGAGACGTTATAGCACCCGTGAAAAAAACCCGGAGACCGAGGTGTGTTGAAAACAGTCGCTTTCATTGAGAGATATCAAGCGACTTTTCTATAATGCAAGAGTGTGGGACACAACGGCAACTCGATGTTGCGGGAAAGACGTCGCCGTTACGTTCTTCTTCAACCTCCCCCTTGCCGACACGCACGATCTCCGGGAAACGGATAACTTTAATACCTGCACCTTTAGGCTGCAGCAGCGATTGCTGCAGGCTGATTCATCGATACGATAACCAATTTATGCTTATTCGCAAACGCGAGTAATTCGGCTGAATTGACGACGATTGTTTTCCCAGCTTCGATAGCCAACACGCGTCCCCCCGCCTCAGCAAGCGATCGAACCGTTCCCAGTCCGATTGTGGGCACGTCGAAACGCATATCCTGATTGGGCTTGGCCACTTTGACCACCGTAAAATCACCACTGGGGCAGAGTGTTCCCGCCCGGAGAATGCACTGGTCTGTTCCTTCGATGGCCTCGATTGCTAGCACTGCTTTACCCTTTACGGCAACCGATTGCCCCACATCAAGTTGTCCCATTTCTTTTGCCAACTCCCAACCGAAGGCGATATCGGCCCGCTGTCCCGCTGTCGGGCCGCGTCGTGTCAGTTGTCCCGGTTTTACGAGTAGCTCTGGCGCATAATCCGTCGCTGGCCCAAAACATATTCCATATTGTGCAAATGCTGTGACGATTGCTCCTAGCAAGGAATCATCTTTACAATCCTTCTTGCCGCCAAACCAACGTGGGCTGGCAAAATAAGGATAAAAATGGCGAACCGCCGTCCAGTCCGGAAAATGCCGCAACCAAACCCATGGCTGATAAAGGATCGTTTTGTGAAACTTGCCCGCCATGGTTGCCTGTTGGACGTCATGTCGCCGAAAATAGCGAATGGCAGCACCCAGTTTGCCAATGCCAATCGTCTTATAATGATGGCAGTAGTCTCTGAGGGCTTCCTCATTCGCATGCCCTTCGACACCCAGGCAATACACTTCGTGACCCGAGAGCTGCAGTATTTTTGCGATCTGTATAGGATAATCGCCCCAAGCAGCAAGTAATCCGATCCGCTTGGGACTCTCAGGGTTGTTGTCGCTCTGCATCATGTTTGCTGTCGTACTGCTTGTATCTCTCAGCGATACTCCGGATATCTTCACCCAGTCTTCTGTATCGCAGTCTATCGGGAATAACCACTAAGCGGCCGTTGACGATTTTTTGGCATCTCCCATCGAACGATCCTCAGTCATCTTGTCGATGATGCGTTGCATTTTTTTCAATTGTTTTCGCATTTCCGGGAGTCTTGCCAGAGCCGCCTGTTTGACACTTTGTTCCCGCACTGGTGTGGCGGGAATGCCGACATAACATTCCCCATCGGGAACATTACCATGAACCCCTGCCATCGCGCCGAGTCTGACTCGCGAGCCAATATGAACATGGTCCCGAACGCCGACCTGTCCGGCCATGACGACATAGTCGCCAGTGGTCGTACTGCCAGCGATTCCTACCTGCGAGCAGATGAGGTTGTGGCGACCGATGCGACAATTGTGTGCGATCATCACGAGATTGTCGATCTTTGTACCCTCCCCAATTTCTGTTGGCCCATACGTCCCGCGATCAATGGTTGTTGCCGCTCCTATTTCCACATCGGGACCGATACAGACATACCCTAATTGGGCAGAAAGAACGTGACGACCACTTGCCGTGGTGTACCCAAAGCCATAGGCGCCCAAAACCGCACCGGCGTGGACAATCGATCGGGGTCCAAGAATTGTATTTTCGTAAAGAACGGCATTGGGAAAGATGGTTACATCTTCACCGATACAGCAGCCAGCCATTACGGTGACACCTGCGTGGATGGTGGCTCGTGCACCGATCGTTACATCGTCTCCAATGGTTGCCCCGAGATGGATGTCTACTTGTTCGCCAATCTGAGCGGAGGGACTCACGATCGCAGCGGGGCTGATGCCAACTCTTTTGGCATAGCGTGGCGGACGAAAATGGGTGACTATTTGTGCGAATGCTTCCGAAACATCGGTTACTTGAATCGACGCGACTTTGTCGGGCACAAAGCCGATCGGCACGACCAACGCCGTGGCTCGAGAATGATCTAAGAGTCTATTTTTTTCGGGATCATCAAGAAATGAAATTTCACCCTCTTGGGCAGTAGCGATCGTAGCGGCATCAGAGATATCAATTGTGCCATCGCCTACCAGTTGGCCATCGACCAAACGGGCGAGTTCCGATAGAGGCGTACCCATGACCCAAAGAATCCTTTCCCGCAAAAAATGCGATCCGTGCGACCAGCAATCTAATCTTCCGGTAGCCTTCGGGGCAAGAGCGACGAAGGCTGCCTCTAGCGAGCAATGCTAGCAGTCACCGGTGGCTTGGGCCGGTAGAAAAGAAAGAAACGCTGAAAAAAGTGACTCAGAGAATGAATCGGTCTACGTCGAGCCCGATCACAAAAAGCATCAAAGCCAGAATCAGAAAAAGTCCTGCCCAGGTAAGTGGGATAACCACCTTTTCACTTACGGGACGGCGGAAAATCCCCTCGAGTATCAGAAAGACCATGTGCCCGCCGTCCAGTACCGGAATCGGTAAAAAGTTGATCACCGCCAGATTAGCACTGAGTAACGTCAAAAAGAGCAGAAGGGTCGCTGGCCCCTGTTTTGCAGACATTCCCGCCACTGCCGCAATCGTTCCGGGACCTCCTAGCAACTGCGGAGAGACCTGCCCGGACACAAGCCTGTGCAGAAAACGATACACCGCGAGCATGGAGTGCTTCGTTTCTCGCCAGCCTAGCGACATCGCCTCAATGAGATTACCAGCCCGCATGATGTCCGTCTCCTGGACAAACACAAATCCTCGGCTGGGGAGTGCAGTCGTTGAAAGTTTTGCGGGGGGCATCTGCAATGATCGCGACGCTCCGTCACGCTGGACGGTCATGTCAAGAGATGTGTCGTCCTGGAGTGCTTGTCCCACGGACCGTAACCAAAGGACCCAACTGACACCTTGGGGCGCGCCGATTTTTTGAGTGACAATCTGGCCCTTGGGAAACAACTGCCCTTCTTTGGCTGCTTGCGCTTCATTGGCTGGCTTGAGGGTAATGTCTGAAATCTGATCACCCGATAGGACTCCTGCCTTCGCAGCGGGACTACCGTCGACGACAGCGGCAACGGTATCGAGAACCTCATAGGCGATCCCGAGCGATGGGACCTCCATAGTGCCCCGGACATCGCTACCCCAAGAAACCGCGACCGGTTGTAACTCGAAGGAGAGTAATTGCTCGCCCTTTTCTGTCGTGCGGAGGACTTCGAGTGCAACAGTCTGTCCCACCCTTTCCCGCATCTGCTCCGGAAAATCCAACGGGTCGCCGATCGGCTTTCCGTTCACACGCACGATCTGGTCCCCCGACTCAATTCCCGCAGTTTCCGCCGGAGAATCTGGCCGGATTGCGACGATGGGGCCCATCTTCATGACCAGACCATATCGCACCAAAAAACGGGGAGGCACTTCGACGGTAATCAGTTCCTCCGTATCTTTTGTGGTTTCCCGTGCAAAGGTAAGCGTGACTGTTTTATCAATATTTGAAGCGAGTCGAGATCGGTAATCAATGAAATCACGAACCGGTTGGCCATCGATTTCAATCAATCGATCTCCACCTTGAAGTTTGTCCTCTGCCACTTTGGCCGCTGGAGTTCCTGGCGCAGCAGACCGTTCATCGCCAAGCCGTAATGAGGAAGATGGCGAAACACCGATGATTCTCATCAGTCGCTGATCATCTTTTTTCGGCTTCAACGTAAAGGAGAGAATCTCAGGTTCTTCTCCCTTAGCACCTAGTCGCTCTACGGTGACAGGGATTCCAGCGACAAAGTCGCCGAGGATGACCTCCTGGCGCAAATCTTTAAAGCGAGGATTTTTGACACCATTAATTTCGGTGATCTGGTCTCCCGGAAGAATGCCTGCCTGATAGGCTGCCTCGCCGGGCATCACACTCGCAACGTGGCAGCGGATATAGGGGACACCCAATGTTGGCGAAAAAGCGATCGTGGCGAAGAGCCATGCAAAAAGGAGATTCATGACCACGCCAGCGGAAATAATCGCCATCCGCTTCGGAACACTCTGAGAGATATAGCTCCGAGGATCCGAGACGTAATTTTCATTGGTGCCCCGTTGGCTCTCTTCGACAGGCGAGTTTGGATTCTGAGAGTCTCGTACCTTTTCTGCCTGCCTGCCTGGGTTGTCATCCTGGCCAAGCATTTTTACGTAGCCGCCCAGCGGGATGATACCTATCCCATATTCCGTTTCCCCCCATTTTTTTTTCCAAAGGGCGCTCGGTAGAGGCAGGCTGTATTTACCCCAGCCCAATTTAATCGGCGGATCAAAACCGATATAGAATTTTTCGCATTTTACGCCACACAGTTTTGCGACGACGAAATGGCCTAGCTCGTGGACGAAAATGATCAACCCTAAAGCTGCCAGCGCCAGGGCAATGTAGGGCCAATTTTCGAAGCTATACCAAGCAGCAATCATTATGTGTGTGACCAATGGTCAACCTCCTCGCGTGCCCAACGATCTAATTCGAGTAACCGCTCTAGACTGGGCGATGCCTCAAACGAATGTCGGTTTAATATGGTTCGGCAGGCGGGCACGATGTCGCTGAAGGACAAATCTTCCTTCAAAAATCGTGCCACTGCCGCTTCGTTTGCTGCATTGAGTACAGCACCACTTGTGCCACCTGTTTCTGCAGCCTCCATGCCCAATTCTAATGCAGAGAAACGATCTCGATCAGCCGGCTCAAACTGGAGATCCATATTCTCCCCAAAATCGAGTTGTTTCCCGATAGCCTCCCTGCGGTAAGGCCAATGCAGGGCGAATTGGATGGGGAGTCTCATATCAGGGGGGCTCATTTGAGCAACGATTGAACCATCGATAAACTCTACCATGGAATGGACAATGGATTGTGGGTGGATAACGACTTCAATTTGATCGGGTGCGAGGTCAAAGAGCCAGCGAGCCTCTATGATTTCCAGGGCCTTATTCATCATTGTTGCCGAGTCAATCGTGATTTTCGGACCCATCTTCCACGTTGGATGGGCGAGTGCTTCCGCTACCGTCACGCTCTCCAATTGTTTTTGGGTATGGTGGCGAAAAGGCCCCCCGCTTGCCGTGAGAATGATTCGTTTTACTTCATTTGTCTCGCCAGTACGCAAAGCCTGGAAAATAGCACTATGTTCACTGTCGATGGGCAAAATGTTTGCCCCTGTCTGTTGTGCCAGCCCCATAACCAGGGGGCCTGCCATGACGAGCGTCTCTTTGTTGGCCAGGGCGATCGTTTTGCCCATTGCAACGGCCGCCAGGGTACTCTGTAGGCCGGCAGAGCCTACAATGGCCACAACGACTAGGTCAATATCATCGTGACGGACCACCTTTTCCATGTTTTTGCTGCCCACCAGTAACTCACAATCTGGGGGCAATCGGGTCCAGTCTTGCGAAGCGGCTGTTTCATCACAGGTGGCGATGACACAGTCCGGCGACATTTTGATCGCTTGTTCGATAAGGAGATCAAGATGTGTGTGTGCCGAAAGTACGGAGACGCGGAGAGTGCCCTCTGATGCAGCAATCACCTCCAGTGTATTTTTTCCGATACTCCCGGTGGCCCCGAGGACGGCAACGTTTTTTGGTGTACAGGTCATAAAGGCGTAAGGTCAGGAAATTGCCCCAAAAAATTATGTACGGGCTGTCGTCGACGGTCGGTCTGTTGGGGCAGGCCGACGATCGGTTGCCAGAACCAAAATGGTCTGCCAAACAGCTTCTGGCCCAGTCGATATCACAGATACTCCCGCCAGTTGACCCCGCCGCATTCTAGGCCGGGTATTTCGGGTGAACAAGTGCGACTATCGCTTCTAAATAGTTACGCTACGCCTCCAAATCCTGGTGCCATGTGTATAATGGACCACGGACTACCGTCCGGTAATCTTCTTGGCCAGGACCTGTCCGATGGCGTTTCGCCATGCCTAGCAACCTCCGCTCAGCGTAGTGTTGGTCGGGCTGGTGCGAATATTTTCATCTTCATTTTTTAAAAGATAACCATTGACTATGGATCGACCACCTCACGAGCCCCATCGCTCAGGCGAAAAAAAACCAGCGAATTCCGGAAATCAGTTTGTATTTTACATGCTGATCTTCGCGGCGATGGCTGGTTTTTTTGCACTCTTTTTTAATTGGCACAACTCGGTTGAATTCGACTATCGGGAGTTCGAAGAGTTGGTAAAGCAGAGCAGTGAGGAACCTGCCAAGACTACCGGGTATATCGAAATCAATCGCGGTAACGCAAAGAATCCCCTCATCTGGCGATACAGCAATATCCGCGATGTAAAAGTTGGTGATCGTGAAATTACGGGCCAGGTGACTCAGGAAGAGGTGTTACCAAAATCGGGCGTCCAGCAGCAGCCAAGAGACGTCAAGTTTCGCGTCAACAAATCGACCGAAATCGATCAGGGAATCAGTGAGCTGCTCGGAAAATACAATGTGAAATATGGATGGCTGAAACCCGGTTTCTTTCAAGTCTACGGTCCGATGCTGATGATCACGGCCATCTTTATTCTCGTCATTGTGTTTATATCCCGCCGCATTGGTGGAGCCGGTTCGCCGATGGCGTTTGGCCGGAGTCGTGGCAAACTGTACGCGCAGGAAGGTTTGGGTGTGACCTTTGACGATGTGGCGGGTATTGATGAAGCGGTTGAGGAACTTAAAGAAGTGGTTGATTTTCTCAGTAGTCCTGAAAAGTACCAGCGTCTTGGCGGCCGGATTCCAAAGGGAGTTTTGCTCGTTGGTCCCCCAGGAACCGGGAAGACCATGTTGGCTAAGGGGGTTGCGGGTGAGGCAGGGGTTCCCTTTTTCAGCCTCTCTGGCAGCGATTTTGTAGAGATGTTTGTGGGTGTTGGTGCAGCGCGTGTTCGCGATATGTTCCAACAGGCCCAGAGTAAATCACCCTGTATTATTTTTATTGACGAACTCGACGCGCTGGGTAAAACCCGCGGCAGTAGTGTGGTCGGTGGACACGACGAACGGGAGCAAACCCTGAATGCCTTGCTTGTGGAAATGGACGGTTTTGATTCCAACAGCGGAGTCATTGTGCTGGCAGCGACGAACCGACCAGAAACTCTTGACCCTGCATTGTTGCGTCCCGGACGTTTCGACCGCCACGTACTCGTAGATCGACCTGATGTGCGTGGTCGCGAGGCGACTCTCAAGGTGCATGTCAAAAATGTAAAACTCGCCGATGGCGTGGATCTTGCTCAGGTAGCTGCCATTACATCAGGATTTTGTGGGGCTGATCTGGCAAATCTTGTCAATGAAGCTGCCCTACTCGCTGCAAGGGCCAATCGCACGGCAGTGACGATGCAAGAATTTAATGAAGGCGTAGAGAGGGTTACAGCCGGTCTGGAAAAACGCCAGAGAATCATTCATGAAGATGAGAAACAGCGGATCGCTTACCACGAATGTGGGCATGCACTTGTTGCTGACAGCCTGCCAAATACCGATCCGGTACACAAAATTTCAATCATTCCTCGTGGTCTGGCTGCCTTGGGCTATACCATGCAGCGACCGGAAGAAGATCGATATCTCATCACAAAGACAGAACTGGAGGCGCGCATTCAGGTTCTCCTTGCGGGCACGGTGGCTGAGGAACTCGTTTTTGAAGATGTCTCCTCAGGGGCCCAGAACGATCTGGAACGGGCAACTGAAATTGCTCGTAACATGGTGATGCAATTTGGGATGAGTCGTCTTGGACGCGTCAATTACAAGGATTCTGCTCATAGCCCATTTTTTCCTACAGGCGATGGGAGCCTAAGTGCAGCGCACAGTGAACAGACCTCGCATGAGATTGATCAGGAGGTCAAGCAGATTATTGACGATGGAATTTCCAGAGCCCGGCATATTCTGAGTACTCGGCGGGAGACGTTAGTGGCCTTGTCAAAACGGTTGGTCGAATGTGAGGTGATGGATGCTGATGAACTCAGAGAAATAGTTGACCGGACATCTCCGAGTCCAAAAATCGTACCGGGGACCGAGAGTACAGGATTTGCGGCACCCGCTGAGGAAAATTCGGAGGATGCCGATGGAACATCGGTGGAGAATGCCACGAAGCAGGCGGATGAAGAAACCGCATAGGCAGTTGGTGAACGGTTCCACGATCTGTTGAAAAAATGCATTGTCCCGACCATTATCCTGATTGATGCTGCCGATGCGCCTGATCAGCTACAACATACACAAGGGAATTGGTGGCCGGGATCGTCTCTATCGATTGTCCCGTATTCTCGATGTGATCGAACAGGAAAACCCCGACATCTGCTGCCTGCAAGAAGTCGATCGGGGTGTACCTCGTTCCCGATTTAATGATCAGCCTCGTCTGTTGTCGGATGTATTGTGTGCAGTCGGTTGTATGTACCAAGTGAACGTCCGGCTTAAACAAGGAGGTTACGGGAATCTTCTCTTAACACGTTGGCCAGTTAGTGAGAAACACAGTATTTCATTGGGACTTCCAGGAAAAAAACCGCGTGGTGCCCAATTGGCAGTCATCGATTCTCCCGAGGGTTCTCTCCGGCTGGTGAATGTACATCTTGGGCTCGGAGAAAAAGAGCGGCACCAGCAGATCCGCCATCTTCTGGGGCACCATTTTTTTCGTGCGACCGCTGATCTTCCAACGGTGATTGCCGGCGACACCAACGACTGGCGCAATACACTTGCCGAGGGACCGTTGGCGGAAAACGGATTTAAGCACGCCACGGCACCGATTTCGCGATATCGGACGTTTCCTTCATACCTGAGCGTCGGTTCCTTAGACAAGGCATTCCATTGCAGCGCAATCCGCATAGGGCATGTTCGGGTTGTACGGTCGAATCTGGCAAAAATCGCTTCCGACCATTTGCCATTGGTCGTTGACCTACATCTCAATCACTAAAGTCTTTGGGGGTGCTCTCACTTAGTGCGCGAGACAGACAAGAGTCAATTCGCGGCCCCGATTGTTTTCGAAGCCCGATTGTTTTCGAAGCAGGCCCGGCAGAGGCATCTATCAACTGAAGCCATAGGTACGGGCAAGCGCTTGTTTGATAACACCAGTAAGCTCTATTCGACTCACCGGCTTATGAAGGACATCGAATGCTCTCGCCATCTTGGCCTTTTGCTCCAAATCATCATCCATTTGCGCAGAAAGAAGAATACAGGGCAACATCGCTTTGAACTGCTTCATAAGCTGCAGTGTTTCCAACCCGGACTGTCGTGGCATGTGCATGTCCAGTAGCACGACGTGGATCTCCTCGTGGCGCACGATCTGGACAGCCTCGATGCCATCCTCTGCATCAATCATGCGGTAACCAGCAGGCGCGAGAACCTCACGAACCGTAGCGCGAAAGCGCTGGTCGTTATCCGTAATCAGGATCGATGGAGATTCGGCAAGCACCATGTTTACCTACAGCGGTAGAAGTTTTTGGTGGTTTGGAAAACAATCGCTCTGCTGGAGCAGATATGCAACTGTAGTACCAATTGCGATTTCCGTTGGCGAGGTTTTCTATTGCAACCGCTCAGGCCCTGTTCCAGGGAGCAATTGAGCTAAAAACAACCCCGTTGGCAAATGTGTAACTTCCTGATGCATTCCCTGCAACCTTGGCAGTCGATAGATCAAAAACTGCCGAATTGGCAGAGGGCAGGGAGAAGGCAGACAGGCTTTTGGCAGCTCTTATTGCTTGGCAAACTCGTGGACACTACCGTCTGTAGCCTCCACGATGGTATCGCTCCAGACGACGTTCTTATCAGCGTCCAGGATCTCCACAATTGCACCCTCAAGTCGCTCGCCACAGCAATCGGATCGATTCCAGATTTTCACGGTCCCGATATTCGTAGGTTTTCCAAGGTCCAACAGCCACCAGGGATAATCTTCCTTCTCGGTATGGGTCACCGTCTTCTCAGGAAAACTGTGTTCCGTACTGCCATCGACAGCCCGCAGTGCCGCGCCATCGTAGGCGACTGACGACTGTGCCGCTTTTGCCTCGCCTTGTAATTTGTTGCCAGATCCAGCTTCTAGAATCTCGACTTCAGCGAGTGAGAGGATTTTGCCGGGTCCAGCAAGGCGAATGCGCAGGAGCTGTCCCTCGCCGAGTGTTTTGCCGGCATTGTTTGCGGGGGCCGGACTTTCGAGTGGCTCGACAACGACAGGTTTTAATTCGGCGCCGAGATTCACGATTAGATTGGGAAGAGCTTCCTTTAGTTTGTTGGCACCTTCCTCCGTTACTTCTGATTGCCAGAGATACAACCGCTTAAGATTTTTTAGTTTTGCGAGTTGTTCAATGCCAGAATCGGTAACCTTCGTGCCGTAGAGATTTAAATATTCAAGGTTTGGAAGATCGGTAAGATGCGCCAAACCAAGATCGGTAATACCTGTGCGTTCAAGGTGGAGTTTTTTGAGTTCCTTAAGACCTTTGAGATGGGCAAGGCCCTGATCGGTGATCGCGGTGTCTTTAAGGTTGAGCCAGATGACATGATCAAGGTCAGCCACGTTGGCGAGGCCTTCGTCGGTGAGACTTGTTCCAGAGAGATGAAAGTCGACATCTTTGGCATCTTCATTTGCAGCAACCTTACGGACCGCACCGCCAGCTTTTTCAATCTTGGCAATTGCGGCCTGTTCATCTGAGAATCCCACAGCCGGCATGACAGTTAGCCACACGGTCGCAAACAAAAAAAATACGCGGTTCATCTCTTTGGTCCTTCCTACTAGTCGTTACTCACAGTGTATGACGATGATGGGGACATTATTGCCAATTAAACTCAACATCGCTACGCCCGGAGCGGACGTTAGCGATTGTCGTAAAAGGTACCGTCCGTACGGGCCATGTCAAGCAGCCGATCGGTTGGTTTATAGCGGACGCCGAGTGCTTCATAGGGTTTGAGTTTTTCTAGGATTGTTTTTGCTCCGAGTGTATCGGCCCAAAACAGCAGCCCACCTCGGAAAGGTGGAAACCCAATTCCAAAAATCAGCCCGAGATCAACGTTCTGGACATCTTCGACAATACCATCATCCAGAACACGGGTTGCTTCCAGGAGCATGGGAAGCAGGAGTCGATCTGTTATCTCTTCTTCTGTAATATCCCGCTCCTCTTTGCGGCGGGCTGCAACGAAGGGCAGCAGTTCCTGATCCACCTCCGGTTTCCGTTTTTTGTTGTTGTAGCTGTAGAATCCACAACCCGACTTCTGGCCGAGTCGGCCGGCAGCAACGAGGTCGGAGACTAATGGTGAGGCGATTGCACGATCGGGAAAGGCCTCGAGCATGATTCCACCGGCGTGTGCAGCCACATCCAAGCCAACTACATCGTAAAGATGGATGGGGCCCATCGGCATTCCGAAGCTGGTTGCCGCACGATCAATTGCTTTCGGGGTGGCCCCCTCGAGTAATAATTCCACCGCCTCACTCATGTAAGGCAGCAAAAGACGATTGACCAAAAATCCCGGACCATCCTGGACGACGATGGGAGATTTCTTGATATGTTTGGCGTAGGCAACGGCGGTGGCAATCGCGCGGTCACTGGTTTCCTTGCCGCGAATGATTTCAACCAACGGCATTTTTCGAACCGGGTTGAAAAAATGGATACCCAAAAAACGGTCGGGGTGCGCCAGGTCCGCCCCCAGTTCACTGATCGGTATGGTTGAAGTGTTGGTGGCCAGGATGGCATCATCAGCTAGTTGATCTTCCAATCGGGCAAAAACGTCTTTTTTGACATCTGCTCGTTCTACAACGGCCTCGATCACCAGATCGCATTTTGCCAAGTCGACATCATGCGTCGCCGCCGTCAACAGCGAAGCAAAATGGACTGCTCGCTTTGCATCGGGGCCTTTCAATTCACGATTATAGGAGACTTCATCCAGGATGCCCTGCACTCCGCATCGCAGCGCGTCTTCACAAGTATCAGTAATCACCACCGGCAATTCCCGTTTTACGTTCGCAGCAGCAATACCCTGCCCCATGATTCCCGATCCGATAACGCCAACCGAGTTGATTTTTGTGGCTGGTACATCGTCTGCAGCTAGCCCGCTATCCTTTTTGTTGCGGTCTGTCAGGAAAAACACATTCAGGAGAGATCGGTTGACCGGCGAACCAAACAGGTTTGCCATTTGTTCCGATTCCAACTCTCCGGCGGCATCAATATCGCTGCCAGATCCTTCCAATAACACTTCCAGGGCGGCCAGAGGGGCCGGATAGTGTCCCCGCGTCTTTTGCTGGATGAAGCCAGATGCGGTCACGCCCAAAAAGCCGGTCTCAGTTTCACTCATCACAATCGGCTCGGACCAATGGATGCGGTCTTTCAAATATTGCTTTGATTGATCTTCTGCACGAATGAGCCGGATTGCCGCATCGTAAAGATCGTCTACTGCAACAGCCTCTGTAGCCAGTCCCATTTCGACCGACGCAGTGGCTCCGATAGAGTCTCCACTCGTGATCAATTCAACCGCATTATAAAGTCCGACAATTCTCGGAGTGCGGACGGTTCCTCCCCAGCCGGGAAACAGACCGAGTTTGACTTCCGGAAAACCAAATTGTGTGCGAGGCGAATCTGAAAGAATTCGTCGATCACACCAGATTGCCAGTTCCGCTCCGCCTCCCACACAGATGCCGTCAATCGCAGCAATCGTTACCGCCGGCAGGGCCGCTAGACGCTGGAACAGGGTCCGCCCTCTCCGGCAGAGGTCGACAATTTCCTGGCGATCAACATCGAGCGATGCAACAAACTCGCGAAGGTCTGCACCGGCAATGAACGTTCCCGGTTTGCCGCTACAGATGATGAGGCCGGCCAAAGCTCTCTCAGATTCCGCTTCCAACGTGTCGAGGTGTTTTTCCAGTTCTGTGAGTACGTGGCTCGAGAGGACATTTGCACCTTTCTCCGGCATATCGAGTGTGAGCAGGGCAATATCTTCTTCTGGCCGAGAGAGCGCGATGGTTGCAGTCATGGAGTACCTTTCTAGCAAAGCGCGTATTCTACGCAATCTATTTGCTAAAACAAACAGGCGCGAAGCAAAGTCCTCAATCCCTGGCCGCTTGGTGGTTACCGTCAGGTAGTTGCCAACAGGTGGTCGCCATCAGAGGATGCCGCCCTGTTGGCCACTATTCGGAGTAGATGCTGCGGCCGCCATCAACCGGGAATGAAACGCCCGTGATAAAATCATTTTCCAAGAGGAATAGGACCGCATCGGCGATATTACTTGGAGTACCCACTCGTTTGACAAGGGTACCGGCGATCTCAGCCTTGCGTTCTTCATCTGGCATATCTTCAGGAAACAACACAGGTCCGGGAAGGACTGCGTTGACCCGCACGCACGGATTACGTCTTGCTAACTCTACAGCGAAAGACCGGGTCAAGGTGGGAATGGCACCTTTTGAAGGATAGTAGGCAGAATAATCGCCATAGGGACGAACAATGCTCCAGTCACCAATATTTACAATACTGCCACCATGGTCCTGAGAGACCATCTGTAGTCCAACTTTCTGGCAACAGAGAAAGGTCGCCAATGTGTTTGCATTAAAATGACTCAGAACATCATCTGCGGTCACTTCTTCAAGAACGCTCGATTCAAAGATTCCCACCGAATTGACCAGTGCTTCAATATGTCCATACTCTTCAACCACAGCCTGAACCATTTGACAAACATCACTTTCCTTAGAAAGATCCCCACCGATTGTGATGGCTTTTGCTCCCGCTTCCTGTAATTCTCGGGCAGTTGCCTCAGCTTGATCCTGAGAACTCTTTGCATGGATGGCCAGTTGATAGCCTCTCTGGGCGAGCGTGCGCGCAACACAGTTTCCGATACGGGGTGCACCGGCACCGGTTACAATGGCGACAGGTTTTAGTGGATCGGATGTTGGCAAGGCTTTACTGTTTATTGGCGGGTCGTTCTGGAAGCATGATGCGGTGGGAAAGTCCCGCAGTGATTGTAGACAACTCAATCTCAAAGTTGCAGAGACGTACCTCCCCTGAAGTTGATAGAAAACTCAAAGGTGAGGCAAAGTGGACGGTTTCGCCGGAAAAAATCGCACTCCTTGTACGAGGAAAATGGTACAGTTTTGTCTTCTTTGTCCGTCTACTAAGCAGAACGGCACGAAGAATCGGCAGTGATCGGTTTTTTCCCTAGCGGCTGTCGCGATACTGGGAGCGGACGAGCAGCCGGTTTTGGAAGCGTCCGATCTTAGTGTGGGTTGCAGAATTACCACTGCCGAATAAAAGGGGATGAGGTGATGATAACGGCAGGTTGTCAGTTATGATTTTGGGCGTCACAATGCAGGCTGATAGCCATTTTCTGATTTCTGGCTATCTTTAATAACTGATGAGAGAACAAACTTGGAGGCAATGGGTTAATGTCCCGAATGACCATTCCGGAATTTACTGCGATGAAATCGGCTGGTGAAAAAATCACCATGCTGACCGCCTATGATTATACGATGGCGAAGTTGTTGGATGCTGCCGGTGTTGACGGACTCCTTATTGGCGATAGTCTCGGGATGGTTGTTCAGGGGCATGAAAATACGTTACCAGTTACGCTAGACGAAATGATTTACCATGCAGAGATGGTTGCACGGGGAGCGAGTTCTGCAATTGTGGTGGTCGATTTGCCCTTTCCGGGACACTTTTTGGGGAACGAGAAAACGATCGAAAATGCGGCTCGAATCCTCAAGGAGACGAATGCCCAGGCTGTAAAGATTGAAGTGGGCGCAACGGACGAGACGGCCATTGCCGCGCTGACTGGTGCAGGAATACCTGTGATGGCGCACTGCGGTCTCCATCCTCAAAGTGTCCATCACCTCGGCGGGTACAAGGTACACCGGGATGAGGGGCAGTTATTCCTCGATGTGCAGGCTGTAGAAGCTGCCGGAGCGTTTTCCGTTGTCCTCGAATGTGTCCCATCGAAAACGGCAACGGAAATAAGCCGCCAGATTGCAATTCCCACCATTGGCATCGGGGCCGGTGGCGGTTGTGATGGTCAGATTCTCGTGGTCAACGATTTGCTCGGAATTCCCGACAGCAGGTCGCCAAAACACGTCAAGGCGTATGCAGCCCTCGGAGAGCAAATCGTCTCCGCAGTGAAAGATTACTGTGCCGATGTGCGCAGCAGTAGGTTTCCCACTGAAGAACAAGCCTTCAATTAGGTTGACCGGCAGGAAGTTTTTCTCATCGATGAGGTGATACGTCTCTCTGGTGTCGATCGATCTCGCTTGCATTCGGTACTCAATACCCAGAATGCCCGCCAGATGCGTCATGGTCGCCCATCAGTCTTCAGGAACTTCTTGAGCATCAAAGGCAGCTTGAGCGTCACGATAGATTTCGGAAATCGGAACACCTCGCGCCTCGGAAATCGATCGACAATCTTCATATTCGGGCGCAAAGCTGATTACATTTTTTGCCCGCCATGCGACCATGCCGCTCACATTGCCCCAACGCGTTGCTACCTGATGGGTTTTGCGCTGTACTATTGATCGTTGAGCCTGCCAGCGGCGGATCCCGAGTGTTGTGGATTCACGGATGAAGGTTGCTTCCACCTGCTGTAGAGCTACGGAATGGCAGAGTGCCGTGACAAGGGTTCCGGGCCGATTCTTTTTCATCTGGATTGAGGTGGTGTAGACGTCAACAGCTCCGGCTAGGAATAGTTGCGCACTGAGATGCCCGATGAGCTCTCCGGTTGCATCGTCTAGATTTGTTTCTACGATCCATATTGATTCTTCGCCCCTCTCTACAGTTGTGCCGATAAGGAGTCGCAAAAGATTCGGTTGCTCTTTGAGGTCTCGTTGTCCGGCCCCGCAGCCAATGCGTTCCACGGTCATCGAGGGCAGCGGGCCAAATTGCTCTACCATAGTTGCAAGGATGGCCGCTCCGGTCGGTGTGGTAAGTTCCGCTTCCACACTCGAATCGGCGATGGGGATGCCAATCAATAATTCAGCGGTGGCGGGTGCGGGAATACTGCACCGCCCATGGGCAATTTCGACAGTTCCTGTCCCTGTGGGAATGGGTGAGGCATAGATGGTATCCACTTGCAGCAAATCCCAGCCAATCGCAACGCCAACAATGTCGGCAATAGAATCTATGGCGCCGACTTCGTGAAAGTGAACTTTGTCAATCGTTGTGCCATGAACCTTTGCCTCTGCCTGCCCGAGTCGCGTGAAAATACGATTTGCGGATTCTTTCTGGGAATGTGTCAGTCCGCTCTGATCAATCATCACCTCAATATCGCGGAGGTGTCGGTGGACGTGTTCCGCCTCATGCTCGACGACAATTTGTGTGGCACGAAAACCGTTCTTTTTGACTTCGCTCGACTGTAGCGTGCAACTGGCGAGACCGAGTGAGTCGATGCCATCTTGAATCGCTGCAAGTTCAACGCCAGAGTCAATCAGCGCACCGAGGGTCATATCGCCGCTGATTCCGCTGGCACAGTCCAGATATGCCTTTTTCATAGCCACTGATTCTAAAGAGAGCGACAGCGGGCATCCAGGGAGTAGCCGCACCATGCAGATATTTTGCGGAATGTTTGGACCCGGCGCATTGCCATCTTGGGCATTGGTGCTTTGCGTCGATCGGGCTTGCTCAACAAGAGTTTACCGGTAGGAGATTGCCGGATCGCGAGAAATCGACTGCGGTTCATTCCGGTCACTTCTGTCCGAACGTCCGAGGGCGAGACCAATCCAACCATCTTCAATCATTTGTTGGGTCACACAGAGATCGGACAATCCGGGGTTGGTCACGAATTTCTCGGGTATCAGTTTCACCTGATTATTGCGGGATAATAGTTTACTAAAGACTCCCCGGAGTGCAATTTGATCTCGCGTACGCAGTCGTTTTCCTTCCAGTTCAATAGAGCCGGAACGAACCAGGGTCGCCTGGATGCCGTCGCTCTCGATTGCGTAATGGGCCCGCAATAGAAGATTTGACCACTTGTATTTGGTCCCTTTGGTCAGTTTGTCTATAGCCAGGGTCAAGGTCACCCTACCATCTTCACATCGCACCCTCACGGCGTCACGAGGTGCAAATGTAACAATGACATTCGACGGCATCGTCGAGGGAACTTGTTCAACCTTGCGATCGAGTCGATTCATGATATGCAGATATAGGTCATGCAGAGATAAGCTTTTGCCATTCAGATTCAGTTGCCCGAGTGTATTATTCATAGCACTTTCGTGCAGTTGCATACTGAACATACTGTCCGAGAGTGCCCGAGGCCGCGCTGAGTGGGCCGTTAATTGGCTCGTATTACCAACCCGCAGTCGGCTGGTGGCCCGCTTTTCGGTTGTTGAAAGGCCGATGGTCGTTGGGTCCAAATCGAGCATCTCCAGCGGCAACCAGATTTCCTGATAGAAAGAATCGATGACCTTTTTCAGTCGGGGGGTCATGGCCTCATCGAATTTATTACGAACTTGATTGGCCACGCGTTGTTCAGTCTCCAGCAGGGCATTGGAATGTTGGTCACTGTGCTGGCGACGGGCGGCATTGCGGACAATGGATCCAACCAGTGGGATCCCATCATAATCTGTTTCAATATCGATCAGATCGCTGTCGCTCACAGCTTCGGCAATCGTCGGTTTGGCTTTTACTCCATCACGATCCACCAAGATGAGTTTGCGAACTAGAAAAGCAGTTTCTCCCTCATTGTAGAGATAGACGCGACCACTTGTGGCCACCGTGTCTGAGAAGACGTTTCCCCACGCCTCCATGCCAATACGAATGCGATTCGGATCGGGTATCAA
>JASMGX010000051.1 GCA_030751095.1 Pirellulales bacterium
TGCAACTCCCCAGGCTGCAACTCCCCAGGCTGCAACTCCCCAGGCTGCAACTCCCCAGGCTGCAACTCCCCAGGCTGCAACTCCCCAGGCTGTGGCTCCCGCTCAAGGAGCACCACATCCGCTCGATGCGGACATTCGCAACGCTCAAGTACGCCTCGAAGCGATGCGTCGGGAAATCAAGGACTACAGTTGTATCTTTACAAAGCGGGAACGAGTGAATGGTGCATTATTGCCTTACGAGCAGATGTTCATGAAGGTTCGCCAACAACCCTTTAGTGTGTATATGTATTTTCTTGGCCCCGAAGATGTAAAAGGGCAGCAGGTTGTCTATGTGGCGGGCCAGAATTCCGGAAAAATGATCGCACAGCCGATCGGTCTGAAGGGTAAATTTGGACCCTATCACCTCGATCCGAACGGGCGTTTTGCGATGGAGGGACAGCGGTATCCGATTACGAATGCGGGAATCATCAATCTGACGGCACAGTTGATTGATGAAGGCATGCGGGACCGCCGGTTTCCTCAGTGTGAGGTTAAGGAGTACAAGGGTGCCAAGGTCGGAGATCGTACCTGTACCGTAACGGAAATTACCCATCCCAAACTGCCGCAATTTCAATATTATAAGGCGCGCATCTTTGTGGATGACGAGTGGAATATTCCTATTCGTCTTGAATCCTACCTGTGGCCGGAAAAACCGGGTGGAGAGCCTTTGCTCCTGGAAGAGTACACATATACGAATTTCAAATTTAATAACGGTTTTACGGATGCCGATTTCGTGATTCGCGAACCGCAATAATCGGCTTGTCCTTGAGGGATGTGTGTGTTGTTTTTCTGAGCGGAGAGAGTTTTGGGGCTCTTGCCGAACCGCCTGCGGGGCACGAGCGGAATCACGGATATGCCCTTGCAGGATGCCCACGATGACCATCGCCGCCCAGCGGCAAGTTGGTTTGTCTTTGCCGCGTCGGTAAAGCGCGTTGCAATTCTTCTTTTCTTTTTTTGTGCCGCATTGGTCCTGCTGATGGTTTTTCTGGAAGAGCGGTTTATTTTTTTCCCCACGCCGTATGATGGAAGTGCCGCGTGGCACCCACAGGGCGTCGACTATCAGGACGTTGAATTTCACGCCGCGGATGGCACGCGTCTGCACGGTTGGTATCTGCCTCATCCGGCTCCGCGGGCGGTGGTGCTGCATTGCCACGGTAATGCCGGAAATATTGCTGGACGGATCAACATGGCAAAGCAGTTGCACGCACTCGGATTGAGTGTGCTGTTGTTTGACTATCGTGGTTATGGTCGCAGTGAAGGCAGCCCCAATGAAATGGGGGTGCTGCAAGATGCCCGCGCGGCGCGAGCGCGGCTCGCTCAGCTAGCCGGTGTGACCGAGTCGGACGTGGTCCTCATGGGCCGCTCACTGGGGGGCGCGGTTGCAGTAGATTTGGCAGCTCACGACGGTGCACGGGGCCTCATTCTCGAGAGCACCTTTACCAATCTGGCCGATGCCGCTGCGGTTCATTATCGCTGGCTTCCGGTCCGGCTGCTGCTTCGCAGTCGGTTCGACTCGTTGGCGAAAATGCCCGCGTATCAGGGACCTTTGTTTCAAAGCCATGGTAATGCAGATCGCGTCGTTCCGCTCGATTTAGGCAGGCGGCTCTATGAGGCGAGCGAGCAGGTAGAAGGTCGGGGAAAACATTTCTATCTCATCAAGGGCGGCGATCACAACGAGTTTCCGCCGCACGCCTATTACGAACAGTTGGACCAGTTCATTGACAGCTTGCCGTGACGCGCGATCGGTATGAGTCTTGAGCGATTGGTCGGCAGGTTGCCGGCCGTTTTCTTGGCTCCCCCTGGGCTCTATAATAGTGCGGTCAGAATCTTTGGAATAAAACGATTGCCGCTGTTGCAAACAAGGAGACGATCTATGCCGAGGCGAATATTGTTTTTGTCGGCTGTTCTTATGCTAGGTATGTACGCCGCTGCTGGAATTGGCGCTGCGGAGCAGAAGAGACTCCGACTGCTGATCATTGATGGACAAAACA
Source organism: Pirellulales bacterium (assembly GCA_030751095.1). Lineage (GTDB taxonomy): Bacteria > Planctomycetota > Planctomycetia > Pirellulales > UBA7805 > UBA7805. The sequence goes on from JASMGX010000051.1 coordinate 2,031, forward strand.
ATCATGGGACATGGCCGAAGACTACCGCCATGATGAAGAAATATTTTGAGGATACCGGTCGCTTTGATGTCGATGTTGCCCGTACTGCCTTCACTCATAATGGCGAAGAGTTACTCGAGAAATATTCTCTGCCGGGCATCAAGACGACCGCCACCAAGAGCCCGCAAACAGATCCGAACTACCGACCCGACTTTTCGGCCTATGATGTGGTTGTTTCTAATTTTGGCTATGGTGCAGCTAAGTGGCCTGAGCAAACGCAAGCCGATTTTGAAAAGTATGTCCGCAACGGCGGCGGGTTTGTCGTCGTGCATGCCGCGGACAATTCTTTTGGCGATTGGCCGGAGTACAACGAAATGATCGGTGTCGGAGGTTGGGGAGGGCGTAGTGAAAAGTCGGGGCCGTACGTCTATTTCAACGCGGCAGGAGAGCAAGTCAGGGATACAAAAAAAGGGCCAACCGGTAGTCACGGCCCGCAGCATCCGTTTCCGATTGTAATCCGCGATCCACACCATCCGATCACCGACGGGATGCCGCAGACCTGGATGCACAAGAGCGATGAGCTTTACGATTTTCTTCGAGGACCGGCGAAAAACATGAAAGTGTTAGCGACGGCCTACTCGGCAAAAGAGAAGCATGGAAGCGGCAACCATGTGCCGATGTTGATCACCATCCGGTATGGGCTTGGTCGCGTGTTCCATACGCCTATGGGCCACGACGACCGCGCGATGCAATGTGCCGGATTTGCGACCGCACTGACGCGGGGTGCCGAGTGGGCGGCGACCGGGGAAGTGACCATTCCGATTCCTGGCGACTTTCCCACTCCGGAGAGCCCAAAGAGTCGTGACAACTGAGTCGTGACAACTGAGTCGTGACAACTAAAGCATCCGCATCTTGGCGAGAGACGGTTTGTTGGCTGCTGCTATTCGCTTTCATCCGTCAGCAGCTGATGCAGATGATAGTGGTGTTTGCCGAGCTTTCCACCGTAATTGCCGGCACCGATCGCCACAACGCCCTCGCCGGCCGTTGCCCGGACTGTTGCGGCCATGGCCTGGCCGACAACCTCTTCGCTCACGCCATCGATGACGATCTCCAGGGCGCAAAGGGCATCCTCCATGAGTGCGGTCTGCGTACGACCTCGGAGCGTCGGACAATACGCATCTGCCGTACTTGCCGGTAGCTGTTTATAGACAGAACCGACTTTGCTTCCACTCCGAACCACGCCACCCGGGAAAGGGGCAATCACACCGGCCATCGCTTGCAGAGCCTCACTGCCGCGACGGGCTGCCGCCAACGCCGCCTGCAGACTCTCGGCCTGCAGGATGATGTTTCCTCCTGCGACCCCTTTGGCGATTCCTAGGCGATCTTCCACGAGAAATTCGCCATCCATGACAGGAATTCTCCAATAGCGATGGCCAAATAGTTTTTTGCTTTTTTGAAATCCGTCGCCAAAATAGCGGATATGTTTTCCGAGTGGAATGGTCTCTTCAGCGTCCGGCATTCCATCGTAGACTGCCGTGGTGGGGCAGGTCATCAGGCACTGGCCGGTGCGATTCGGTACGGCTTTGGTCAATGCTTCGGTCGAGAAACCGAACACCAGTATCGTTGCCCCGCAGCGCCCATCGGGAGTGTTTTCAGCATCAACGTACGATTCGATTCCCGCTTCGGCATCGCAGGCAATCACCGAAGAGCTATAGCCGGTAAACTCACGAAGTGCCGCATCCAGCCAGTAGGCATCAAAAGCGGTGACCAGGAGCCGGACATACCGCATGCCAAAAGCTTCTGCAAAGGTGTCAATGATCTTGGTGCTGCCTAGCTGCATGCGTAACGATCGAGTGGTTTTTCGTACTGTGATGTCCCGGCGGACCGCATCATAATGACCGAGCAGGTGTACCAGGCAAAGGGGCCACGGTTGACCGGCTAGCGGGATTGGACAGAATAAGGGTTACCCCGCATTCGGACAGCCTCCTTTTGGGGCATCTCCGAAAGGATGTGGCACTCCCTTTCCTCCTGAATTATCTCCCTTTTATAAGAGGTCGATGTGAACGCTACTGAGCAAAAAATTCGTGTGGGCCATAGCCCCGATCCCGACGATGCCTTCATGTTCCACGCATTGGCAAATGGAAAGATCGACACCGGCGACTATAACTTCGAACACGAGTTGGTCGATATTGAGACACTCAACCGTCGGGCATTTTCCGGGGATCTGGAGTTGACGGCGGTCAGTTTGCACGGTTACGCCCATCTGACCGATCTCTACATGCTCTGCCCTTGTGGAGCCAGCATGGGAGACCAGTATGGTCCCATGGTGGTCGCCAGAGAGGCACTCTCCGTAGAGGATTTGAAAAGCAAAACCATTGCGGTACCGGGAACACTCACGACTGCGTATCTTGCGCTTCGGCTCTGTCTGGGAGTTGATTTTGACCATGTCGTTGTTCCGTTCGACAAAATACTCCCGGCGGTTCGGGAGGGTCGCTTTGAGGGCCGCCCGATTGAGGCGGGGCTGATCATCCACGAAGGACAACTCACCTATGGGGATCATGCACTGAAATTAATTGTCGATATGGGCCAGTGGTGGTATGAGGATACCGGCCTGCCGTTGCCGTTGGGGGCCAATGCGATCCGCAAGGATCTTGGCGCCGATGTGATTCGTGATGTCAACCGATTGTTGAAAGAGAGCATCCAGTATGGCTTAAGTCATCGCGACGAGGCACTCGAATATGCGCTGCAATACGGGCGAGATCTCGATCGGGACAAAGCAGATGAATTTGTTGGCATGTATGTCAACGATTGGACTCTCGATTTCGGCTGCCGAGGCCGGGAGGCAGTGGCGACTTTACTGCAGCGTGGATATCAGGCGGGCGTGATTCCAATGCACATTGAACCTGAATTCGTAGAATGAAATTTGAGGATCAGGATCGTTCCCGCGAATTGCCTCCCTATGCCCCAGGTGAAGGTGAGTGCGGCCCCTCTCGGCCGGTTTCCCCTCCTGCAACGCGGCCTCCGCGAACTTCGGTGCGAAATTATCTGGCAATCTTTCTCACGCTCTTAGGAGTTGGGCTGTTTGCCGTTCTGCTGTTCGGATGCAGCGGTGGGAACCCGGCGGTTCTGGTTTTGCTGCTTGGCATTGGCGGTTTCATGCTTTTACATTACTTGGTATGGGGGTGGTGGCTCGAACGAGTCGTTATGAGGAAGCAAGAGAAAGATCATGACCCCTGAATTTTTCCCATGCTTTCTGCTCCGTCAGATAGTTGGGCGGCACGCATCCGGCATGGTAGAATTGTAAGGGGTGTTTCTTTAAGGCCAGTCATCATGATATCTGAGGATCCCGTTAATGAATTTGTCCTGGCAGACTAATCTCGATCGAGCAATTGACGGGCGAGCCAAACAGGTGGTTGCTGTCCGCAGGCACATCCACGCTCACCCTGAGGCAAGTGGTGAGGAATATCGAACGAGCCGATACCTGTGCCAGCTTTTTGGCGAACATGGTTTGAATCCGCAGCTTGGTCCGGACGGCCGGGGGCTAATCGTCGATAGTTGTGAAACAGACTGTGGAAGGATTGCACTGCGGGCTGACATCGATGCGCTCAGTATTAATGACGCTAAGGATGTTGTCTATCGAAGCCGTCATGATGGATTGATGCATGCCTGCGGACACGATGTCCATGCTGCCATTCTATTTGGAGCAATTCTGGCTTTGGTGGACCTGAAGAATGCGGAGCAGTTGCCTTGGCCGACACATGTGCGGGGTCTTTTCCAGCCAGCCGAAGAGACTGCCACGGGTGCCGCTGAGATGGTCGCTGCAGGTGCACTAAAAGAGGTTCAGGCAATCATTGCCTTGCACGTCGATCCGACCATGGCCGTAGGGACAGTAGGATTGCGTAGTGGTGTTGCCACAGCGCATTGCGATGAATTAGACATCGTGCTGACTGGACGGGGCGGGCATGCAGCTCGGCCACACGATACAGCAGATCCCATTGTGGCCGCTTCGCAGTTGATCAATTCAATGTATTTGACAATACCCCGAGTGACCGATAGCCGGGATGCCGTGGTGGTCTCCTTTGGCCGCATTGAAGGTGGCAGGAATTCCAATGTTATTCCGGAGCAGGTGCATTTGCAGGGTACATTACGGACCCTCGATACTGAGGTCCGCAAGTGTTCCAAAAATAAAATTTATCAGATTTGTGAGGGTATTGCGGCATCGTCAGGGGTCTCCATCGACGCAAAGATTGTTCATGAGATCGACTCCATTTGTAACGATGCGGCCACGGTTGAGCTTCTTCGACGCGTTAGCGGCGAACTTCTCGGGTCGGGACAAGTCGCACAAATTCCTCGTCCAAGTATGGGCAGTGAAGATTTTTCGGTTTATCTCAAACATGTTCCGGGCGCAATGTTGCGCCTCGGTACGAGATCGCCTGGAAAAGAACAGACGCCATTGCATACCGTTTGTTTTGATGTCGATGAGGAGGCAATCGCCGTGGGTACGAAAATTCTCGCGCGGAGCGTTGTGGAGTGGTCAAAGCCGAGAATCGTCAGTGGACAATCACCAAAAATAGCTGGGTTAGCAAAATGAGTACCGTGAACTTTCGGGGCAACGATTCTCCTACGATCGGTGTTGAGGTTGAATTAGGGATTGTTGATGAGCAGACAATGGAGTTGAGTAGTTCGATAGGTGAATTGCTCTCCCGACTCGATCTCAATGAAGAAAATCAAAAATGTATCAAACCGGAATTGATGCAGTGTGTTCTGGAAGTAAATACTGAAGTCTGCACCACCGTTGCTGAAGCCGATGAGTCGCTGCGCAGGCACCTTGCTACTGTGGAATCGATGACCGATCAGATGGGATTGAGACTTTGGTGGGGGGCCACACACCCGTTTTCACGCTGGCAGGACCAGAAGGTCACTCTTGATGAGCGTTACGATCGTTTGGTGGATCTTTTGCAGGATATGGCTCGTCGTCTTGTCACTTTTGGACTCCATGTCCATGTCGGAGTCGACTCCGGGGATAAAGCGGTCATGATTTGTGACCGAATCATGCGACATCTGCCGACGATTCTTGCCCTCAGTAGTAGTAGCCCTTTTTGGGAACAGCGCGACACCGGATTGGCTTCCTACCGCTCAAAAATCATGGAAGGGCTTCCGACGGCCGGTTTGCCTCCGCTGATGCGGAACTGGAGTGAATACGTCTGGCTGGTCAATCACATGGTCGATACCGGATTCATCAACACCATTCGAGAGATCTGGTGGGATGTTCGCCCCCACCATAATTTCGGTACCGTAGAGGTGCGCGTTTGTGACATGCCTGGGAATTTGCAGGATACTTTGGCAATCACGGCACTGATTCAGTGTCTGGTCAAAGCACTCTCGGATGATATCGACCAGGGCGCCTACCAGCACGACTGCCATCCAATGTTGGTCTTGGGAAATAAATGGCGGGCATCTCGCTTTGGTTTGGAGGCAATATTGGTTGATACGTATACGTATGAATCTTTTTCCGCGAAGCAAAGGGTCGAGCAGCTCGTCAGAAGACTGCGACCGGTCGCCGAGGATCTTGATTGTAAGAATTATCTTGAGAGTTGTCTGGATATTGCAGCACGGCCCAATTGGTCAGAGCGACAGAGAAGTATTTTCCGCTCTACGGGAGAGCCAAAGGAGGTCGTGCGGCAGTTGACAGAACTCTCGCGAGTCCAATCTCGTGGTGCCACGACAACGTCGTAGATGCTGTCGCTTCCCGCGATGAACGAAGCGGACTATCTTCCACTGTGCCTTCCCCGATTGTTCTCGGTTCCAAATCAGAATCGGCACGGTTCAAGAGGTACACAGGGCCGAGAGCGGATTCTGGACAGAGAGAAACGGACTTTGGTTTCGAATGCAGGTTCGTACTCTGCCAGTCGCCACCTGCTTTTATGAACTGAAAAATCAGGGTTGGCTTTTGCGAGTCGTCGGGCCGGTCGTAAGCCATTCGGGGATCCGTCGGATCTGGCCCTCTCGGTCGACACAGGCAAGTGTGCTTGTTCCGCTGGCGATTCGCTGCTCATCGCGGAACATTTCATATTCGTGATCAATGCGAACGTGGGTCACGCGCATCGTGCGGGTATATAATCGCAGCAAATCGTCGTAGTTGGCAGCCTGATGGTATTGGACGCCGATTTTGATGATGACCAAAAAGAGGCCGGATTGTTCAAATTCCCGATAGGTCTGCCCCAGGGAGCGAAGCTGCTCGGTTCGGCCGATTTCAAAATAATTCAGAAAATTGGCGTGGTGTAGGCGTCCCATGGCATCTGTCTCGGAATACCGGACCCGGATCTCGGTTTCATGTTCGTAAAGCATGGAGACGTTTTCGCGGTTTGTTGACTTGATGTTTGGAATCATCTATAGTGTCCGGCCAAGTAGCGCGGCCGAATGAAACCCTTTATAAAACTCCTAATAGCTTAGTCAAATCCATGAGTACTGGAGAGGGAGCTGGCACTGAGTTTTCTACGATGCGGGGTCGCGACTATCCATCCATCCGGCAGTTTACCGTCTTTCTGGAAAATCGCGTTGGCCAGTTGCTCGAAGTGGTACGCCGTTTTGAGGGATCAAACGTCCGCATTTGTGCGCTCTCTATAACCGATTCGGCAGAGTGCGCGTTTGTCCGCTTTCTTTTGAGTAACCCGGAGCAGGGCCGCGAAGTCCTCGAGCGTGCCGGACTGGCGATGATCGAAAGCGACCTGATCGGTGTTGTGCTGCCGGGCGAGTCACAGCCGCTTTTAAGAATCTGTACCGCCCTCCTTGAGGCGGAGCTCAACATTGTGCAGGCGTATCCGATTTTGGGTCGGGAGGCGGTGGCGCTGATGGTAGACAACATTGAAATGGCGCAAGAAACGCTCGCATCAAAAGGGTTTGTGATGTTGAACGAGGATGACCTTTCCCAGGAATTGTAATCGGGGATGGTAATCGCCTATATTCGGTATGCGAGCAAACCGCCGTACCTCATGACCGGCGGGGCGATGAACGGGCATATCATTTGCTGTTTTTCATGCCAGGCGATAAAAAAATGTCTTCGTTTGTAGGGACGGGCCCATTCGGGGTATCTTGCACGTTATCATTTAGCGCTGCGTATCTATTCTCACCATTAAGGTAACGACAGGTCTGCGTAATATGTCGATTATCGTCGTTTGTCTCAAATGCCGTCAGCGATTCAAGGTCAGCGAGAAATTCGCAGGGAAAAAAGGACCTTGTCCTAAATGCAAGGCGATCATCCGAATTCCTACCAAGGACGAAGAAGTCAAGATCCATACGCCCCTGCATTCGGAACAAGGGGCCAAAGGCAGAGAGGGCGAAATGATCCTCGTGCCGATACCACGAGATCAGACGCGCATCAGCTGGTGGGTTGTCGGTGGTGTTGGAATGGCCATTCTCGGAGCAATCGTCATCGCACTGGTTTTTCGTGGAAAAGAGGATTCAATCCGGTATCTGGTGGCCTCTTTGGGTTTGGTTTTGCTCACGCCACTTCTGGTGCTTGTGGGGTATTGGTTTTTGAGGGAAAGTGAATTGGAACCCTTCAAAGGGCGCGGGTTGTGGATCAGGGCAGGCATCTGTTCGGTGGTCTATATTCTCTGCTGGCTTGTCTATTCGCAACTCGATCCGGAATGGACCGATGAATTCTGGAAGTGGATGTTTTTGGGGCCGATCTTCGGTTTTGTAGGAGCGAGCGCTGCAGTCGCTTGTTTCGAACTCGATTATGCAATCGGCTTCTTTCATTTTGCCTTTTATGTGGGTGTCACAACGCTGCTGGCGATGATGATGGGCCTTCCAGTCTTTGGTGCTTAAACCATGCGCACGATCCGAGAGATCCCTGAAATTGCACTCCTTGAGAGTAAAGCGGCACAAATTCGCATTCCTGCTGAACTTGACGTACCGCTCTCTGCTCGCGTGTGTCGGCTCATTGATACTCCGGAGTTTCAGCGGCTTAAAGAGATCAGCCAGTTGGGCTTGGTCGGTTTGGTCTACCCGGCAGCAAACCACACCCGGTTTGAACATGCGCTCGGTGTCTATCGGCTGGCGCTGCTCTATCTGAGGCGTCTTTCCTACGACGAGCGATTTTCCGAGGTGGTGACGGCGGAGAGTGCCGAATTGCTGATCGTCGCAGCGCTGGTGCACGATTTGGGGCATTGGCCGTTTTGTCACGCTATTGAGGATGTCGATTTACCGAGTGTTCCCCGCCACGAGTTCTTTGCCAATAGTTTTGTTCTTGAGGGCGAAATTGCAGAACTGCTCGTCAACGACTGGGGTCTTTCTGCCCGGGATGTCACGGCGCTCTTGAGTGATGAGCCGCAAACGGCCTGCCAACAGGTACTCGGGAGTATTCTTTCCGGGCCAATTGATATCGATAAGATGGATTACCTTGATCGCGACAGCCTGCATGCGGGAGTGCCCTACGGGAGAAACTTTGACAGAGAGCGGTTGATCGGCGCATTGTGCCTCAATGAAGCGGGCACGGCGCTGGCAATCAATGAAAAGGGCAAAACAGCGGCTGAAATGATGGTTTTTGCGCGTTATGTGATGTTTAGCGAGGTGTATTGGCATCATGCGGTACGTGCTGCAACTGCCATGCTGCAGCGGGCATTCTATGCATTGCATGGTCTGCTTGATCTGGATGCTCTTTTCCGGACTCGCGATACGGCCATGATTGACGAATTACAAAATGCGGCCGAAGGTACAGGGTCTGCAGAATTGTTGGAGGGTCTTTTTGGATCGAGACGACGGCTCTACAAGCGTCTTGCGCAGTTCAGTTATTTTGAAGATAAAGATCTTTACCTTGCTCTGGCGGGAAGGCCGTATCGTGAATTGGTTTCCGTGGCGGAGCAGTTTGCTCAGATTGCAGGGCAAACTTTGGAAACGAACTTGGCACCCCATGAGATACTGCTGGATGCCCCCCCGGTCTCCCGGGAAGTGGAGTTTGATGTAGAAGTCTATTTTTCGAAGCAGGCGTGTTATCGCAAGCTCGGCGAAATTTCACCGGTTGTACGTACCCTGGCTCGAGAACAGTTTGATAATTATGTGAAACGGGTCCGGGTGTTTGCCCATCCGGGCGTTGTCGACGAACTCCGGAAGATCGAAAATCTGTCCGAACTGCTTTTGGAGGCGGTCAGACGGGTCGATCAGGGGCAATGAAATCGGTCTTTCATTCGATCATCGTCCCCTTCGGCCATGGTGACAATTTCTTTGTGACTGCAAGGTTTCTGGTATGTCTTTTCCGCCCGTAACAGATGCATGGTTTCTCGCAGGGCCAACCGCATCGGGAAAATCAACGCTCGGTATTGAACTGGCACAACAGCTCAACGCGGAAATAATTTCGATGGACTCGATGGCCGTCTATCGGGGAATGGATATTGGCACGGCCAAACCGTCTCTGCGGGATCGCGAAGCGGTATGCCATCACTTGATCGATGTGGTGGACCCTGATGTTGATTTTAGCATCGCAGAGTACCTGCGATGCGCACATGCGTGTCTTGAAGAAATTCGTCAGCGAGGTCGGCGCGTGCTGTTTGTCGGGGGGACACCACTCTACCTCAAGGCATTGCTGACGGGCTTTGATGATGGTCCTCCGGCAGACTGGCAATTTCGTCAGCAATTGGAGGTAGAGGCAGAGAAGGTGGGTAGCGAAAAATTGCATCGGCGTTTAGCAAAGCTTGACCCACAGGCTGCGGATCGCATCCACCAGAATGACAGTCGCCGGATTATCCGAGCCCTTGAGTTTTATGAAAAAACCGGCAAGCCGATCAGCAGTGTGCAGACCCACTTCGGAAATGAAACGCTCCCAACAACGGTTCGCCTCCTGGCGCCCGATTGGCCCCGTGCCATTTTGCATCAACGTATTAATCAGCGTGCGAGCGCAATGTACTCCTCTGGCTTGGTCGAGGAAGTCCGACTGTTGCTTGCCCGCTTTGAGAAGCTCGGACGTACCGCCTCCCAGGCGGTTGGCTATCAGGAAGCCCTGAAATGGTTGGGCAAAGAGATTTCACTCCACGAGGCACTCGAGCAGACGCAGGCTCGGAGTCGCCAACTGGCACGTCGCCAGTTGATCTGGCTGAGGGGAATCGCAGGTTGCCATTGGCTGAACATCGAGGAAACGGTCGATTCTGGCGAACTGGCCGAGAGGGCATTGGAGCAATTTTCGAATGATCCCGCCTGTTGAATGCTGGAAATACTTGTCAGAAAACGGCTCTTCGTGAGCAAGTATCTCAAAGCGGCTCCATTTGCAGCTTTTCGGAAACAGGGGATTGTCTTAGAATGCGTCGCTGCGGTACCCGGCCCACCCGAAATCGTGAGGATCTAGAAGACTCTCCGGGTGGGCTGCTTCCATCATTTTCTGAAACGAGAGAGAGTATTCGTTGTTACGGACACATACCTGTGGTGAACTTTCGACTTCTAATCTTAATCAGGAAGTCGCGCTTTGTGGCTGGGTTGATACGTACCGGGACCATGGAGGCGGCCTCTTTATTGATCTCCGCGACCGCTATGGACTCACGCAGGTCGTTTTCGGAGCGGACACGGATGAGCAAGTCATGCAACTTGCCAGAAAACTACGCCCTGAGACGGTGATTCGCGCTATAGGCCGTGTCGCAGAGCGGCCGGAGGGCAACCATAATCCCAAGCTTGCAACGGGCGATATTGAGGTTCGGTGCGATCAGGTGGAGATATTAAATCAAAGCCTCACGCCACCATTTCAACTCGATGGTGGTGAGCCGGGCAGTGATTTGGCAAGTGAGGATGTACGACTTCGGCATCGGTATCTCGATTTGCGGCGGCCTGCGATGCAGCAGACGATGCTACTCAGACATCGCATGATCAAGATCATGCGAGATTATTTTGATGAGCATGGCTTTTTGGATGTCGAAACGCCTATATTGGGTCGCAGCACTCCGGAAGGTGCCCGCGATTATCTAGTGCCGAGCCGCGTTCGTCAGGGGAGTTTCTATGCCCTGCCACAGTCTCCACAACTTTACAAGCAGATTCTGATGGTTGCCGGATACGATCGGTACGTACAGGTGGCGCGATGTTTTCGAGATGAAGATTTGCGAGCTGACAGACAGCCGGAATTTACGCAGCTCGACATGGAAATGTCTTTTGTTACCGCTGAAGACGTGATGTCCATGATCGACGGGTTGGTTGTGAGGTTGGCAAAAGAGGTTTTGAATCTGGATGTGGCGCTACCGCTGAGCCGAATGACATACGATGAGGCGATGGAACGATTTGGACACGATGCCCCAGACTTGCGATTTGGGATGGAATTGCAGGATGTGACAGATCTCGCAAGTCAGACCACCTTTCGAGTTTTTCGTGCAACGGCCGATTCGGACGGGCGTGTGCGGGGAATCAATGCCAAGGCAAGCCGCGATCGCTACTCCCGAAAAGGCATCGATGAGCTGACCGAATATGTGATGCAGGATTTTGGGGCGAAGGGGTTGGCCTGGTTCAAGATCGAAGAGGATGGCTCGTTGGCATCCCCCATCGCCAAAAATATTGAACCGGAAATTCTTGCCCAAATCGCAAAACGCATGGAAGCGGAGCCGGGAGATTTGCTGTTTTTTGTCGCAGACACCTTTGAAGTGACCTGTCGGGCACTCAATGGGCTACGAAACCGGCTTGGCACTGAGTTGCAACTGTACGATCCGAGGCAGATGCATTTTTCCTGGGTTGTAGAATTTCCCATGTTCGCCTTTGATGAGCAGGAACAGTCATGGACAGCGATGCACCATCCCTTTACTGCACCGCGGCCCCAGGATGAGGAGCTATTGAAAACAGATCCCGGTCGTGCTCGTGCCGTCGCCTACGATTTAATCATCAATGGCTCGGAAGCAGGTGGGGGCACGATTCGAATTCACGATCAGCAGCAGCAACAGCAGGTTTTCGATTTATTGGGGATTGATGAAAACGCCGCTGCTGAACGATTTGGTTTTCTTCTAGAAGCCTTGCAATACGGTGCCCCGCCGCATGGGGGCATTGCCCTGGGAATCGACCGCTGGGTGATGCTTTTTGCCAGACTCGATAATATCCGCGATTGCATCGCTTTTCCGAAAACGCAGCGGGCATCCGATTTAATGACGGGGGCACCGAGCAGTGTCGATGCGAGGCAGTTGAAGGAATTGGGTATTAAGATCAGCCGTTGACTAAATAGGTGCCTTCCGCAACACTATCGGAGGTGGATTGGGCGTTGTCTCTCAACGTAACAGGATAGATTTTACAGGAAAGGATTCCGGAAACGTGGAAAACAGCAATCTCAGTGCACGGGCCTTTTGGGGTTTGCTCGCGGTAAGTTGTCTCGCTGGATGTAGTGATTCGGGACGTGTGTCGAGCAGCAGATTTGCAGCGGATGAAAAATCCGCTTTGACGTCCCCCAAAAAAATAGAGCGGGCAACGGAAGTGAATCGCACCGTTTCCTCCGAATCTCAAGATTCCAAGCACTCTCGCAATACCGAGAAGGTTGTCAAGACTTCCGGATTGATTTTGCCGCCAATCCATCTCTCAAAACAGCATGAGGCAACGTGTGTCGTTAAGCAGGGCGATGCGCTTCCCGATTTTGAACTGCAGGATACCGATGGCAAAAAGCACCAACTTTCCTCTCTGCTCGGAGAGCGTTTGACGGCGGTTTGTTTCTGGTCCGGAAAGTCGCCAGCGGCGGTCCAGCAATTGCTCGATATGGAGCCTGAAATCTTAGACACCTTTGCTGAAAAAGGGTTGGCAGTGGTCGCAATCAATTACGGCGATGAGGCTGGCACTGCAAAGCGTATGGTGAAACAGATTGGTTTCACGGCACCACTGCTGTTGGATCCAAAGGGCACCGCTTTCTCTCAGGTGGCAACGCATCATCTGCCACGGACCTATTTGCTCGATAAGGACGGCAAAGTGGTCTGGTTCGATTTGGAGTATTCCCCATCCACCCGTCGGCATCTGAGGCAGGCCATCGAATACAGCCTCGCGCAGCCATAATACAAAAGCAGCGGAATACAAAAGCAGCGGAATACGAGAGCAGAATCGCGGCACAAATCCCGTGGGATCGCCTTCCGGGGGATCATCGCGGCGAGCCTGCCAAATGGTGCCTGCCAGCGGGAATTATTTTTTGCTATCGCGCTCTGCAATTGCTTTTTTAAGATCTTCCGGATTGGGCACATTGTTGCCGGGCAGTTTTCCAGAAGTGATCAACTCATCAAATGTCGGCGAGTCTGGATTCTGCGGATCCGATTTCATCGCCCCTGCTTTTTTGAAAGCGTCGCGGATTTCTGCAGAGACCTTTTCTGGTTCGGCCTTTCGCCTCTTGCTGCTGAAATTCTCCTTGTCAAGAAACTCAGAGAGCGCCTTCCCATAGTTGTTGCGGACTTTCTTTTTAAGCTTTTTTTCGCCCAGTGGCGTCATGTTGACGTGACAGATCCAGCACTTTCCGGTTTTTGCTTTGGCTGCCAGATAAAAAGCTTGCTTATGATCCTCTGTAGCCTCTTTAACTGGGTCGACATAGACCTTCACAAATTCTTTGCTGAAAGGAGCAGTTGCAACGGCTTGACGTTCTGCGGCCAGAAGGCATACCAGGGCCACGGTACCATATAGAAAGCCAATTCCAATCTTTGACATTTAATCACTCTCCTCTAATCGTTGCAAAAATCTTGATGTATATATCGGGATGGAGGCTTCACAGGTGGGGCGGAGGTTGACAGTGACTGGTGCTGCTATCGCAGTGTCGATCTCCGAGTGAAGCCGCTGCAGCCTTTTATTAGACCAGCCTCTCACCGCATGTCAACCGTGATAGCATTCCTGCGCTAGCAGCTTTAGGGGAATGAACGGAAATTTGTAAAATACGCACGGCGAACACATGCTTGATAATTTTGCGATCAAAACATTCTTTGTGGACCCTCGTCGGTTGTTCCCAAAATATGAAAACATCATGGCTCCCCGAGAACATCATCGGCTGGAGACCATTCCAGGCGACTTGATGTGAGGGCTGGCTGCGGTATTGTCGGCAACGACAGGATCTGGAATCCTGCATCAGACATTCCATCGGTTGCAGCACTGCGCGCAGGATTTGCATTGGTCGTTGCCAGCAAATAATCGCTCGGTTGCTGCAGCGAAATAGGTTGGTCCTCGGAATGTGCTCTCGTCCAGATTACCGGTGGCGGTCGTTCGCTCCTTTCGCGTCCTGGTCCCCAAAACTGTTGCCATCGTTCCCAATCCCATTCCGACAACATCGTGTTTTCCATACTGTCGATTTGCCAGAAGGTATCAATGTCTTCATAAAAGCTGCGATCCGCATTCCACTGAACGAGGTGCCTAAAAATTTCTTCGCTGGCGGGGCCCGCTTGTTCGATGAGAGGTGCGCCGTCTGTAATCAGAATGCTGTCAGTGCAGTCAATGCGAACCGGACTCAGGCGTCGCTCGTCGTCGTCGCTTGTCATTTTGCAGAGTCCTTTTGCCATAAAGGCGGTCACATGTTGCAAATCGATTTCCAACCACTCGTCCTCTGGCAGAGCGGTGGCCTGTGCCTCAATGTCTGCCAGTCGTTCGGTGGTCGCCAGCAATCCATTTTCCCATTGTAAATGGACAGAGAATACCGCATTGCCTCGTAGAAAAACAGCTTCGCCACGGGCAATGCAATCACGCAGTTCAATGTTGACTCGGGGTAGGGGGGTGATGACATCGTCTGTCATCGGTCGGTCCCGGCCCGGCGGCGATTTAACATGGAAAAAACTCACGTTGCGATACATCGCTGAACGGTCGTTGGCACTGTTTCGAATTGTGAGTGTGCATCTTTCCAGGCGAATCTGATCGGCGAGTACCGCCTCAATGAGCGTCCATCCTTCAGAGCGTACATAGGCTGGAATTTCGAGTTCAAGGTGTACGTTGGAGAGAGTCAGTGATCCACCAGCGATGGTCATCATGCTTCTCGGATACAGTGCGCGATCGGGGCCTTTGGGTCGAAAATGGATCACTGGCTGCGCGCCTTCTCCAGCGCGAATGGTTAGCTTGCGCTGTGCCAGCAGGATAGGTTGTTCCGGTTCCGGTAGTCGCCCGTTGTACTTTAGTTCAATGACAGAGCCGTTGGTGGCCTGTCGGCAGGCATTGGCAACGGATGTGAATCTTCCCTCACCTTTACCCGAGCGCGCGACGACTAGCGGTTTTTCAATGCTGTTCGCTTCCGCTGCCTCTTGGCCGCCGCTGTTTTTGGATTGCTCTGCCTTAAGTGCGATGCCCTCGTTCCGTTGCACCGGGCCTGTTTTGTCTCCTGCACCGGTGTCGTTTCCCGGAAGGATTCCATTTTCGCTGTCGAGAGACCCTGATGCCGTTTCACTGGGTTTGGGAGGAATTGTGGGAATGGTTTTGGATGTATTGTTCCCGTCGATGGCCGAGAGCGGTGAAGGATTTTTGTTATTATCGAGTTGGTTTGGTGCCGTTTCGGCAGAGGCCGTGGGCGACTTTGAGTTGCTGCTGCTCTGCAGGGAGATGCCCGGATGCGAAATTTGGGTTCGCGATACATCCACTTCGCTTGGCGACCTACTCGTGTAATGCACCAGCATCGCAATGAAAATTAAAAGTGAGATCGGAACAATCCAGGGCAAATGCCGGACGGTCCAGGATGGTGTTGTGGCCGCCGGCGTCATCACCACAGAACTGTTTCGCAGGGGTCGCAAGTTCAGTTCGTTAGCCAGCAATAATAGATCTGCTGATAGTTCAAGCGGTTTCTGGTATCGGTCGGTCGGATTTTTTGAAAGGAGCTTTTTCGTAATCGTACAAATGGATTCGGGAAGCTCGGGGCGGAGTGCTTTTGGGTTGGGTGGTTTATCACCCTGATGTTGCAATAGTTTCTGCAACACCGTGCCTTCTGGAAAAGGTGGCTCAGCAGTCAACATGAAGTAGATGGTACAGCCGAGTGAATAGAGATCGCTACGCACATCGGCATTTCGCGGATCGCGGGCCTGTTCTGGGGAAATGTAATCAAAAGTTCCTAGCGTCACGCCTGTTGCTGTGAGATCCTCTTGCGAGTTTTCGACTTGATGCAGTCGCGCCAAACCCATGTCGACGAGCTTCGCCCGTCCACTTTTGCTGATCAGTACGTTGGAGGGCTTGATGTCACGATGCACCACATCACGACTACTGGCATGATCCAGGGCATCGGCAATCTGCAGAGTGT
Source organism: Pirellulales bacterium (assembly GCA_030751095.1). Lineage (GTDB taxonomy): Bacteria > Planctomycetota > Planctomycetia > Pirellulales > UBA7805 > UBA7805. The sequence continues at coordinate 18,190 of JASMGX010000051.1, forward strand.
AATTGACGGTCTCTTCGAGTGAGAATGGGCCATGCCGGTAGATTAAATCGCGAATATTTTCTCCCTCGACATATTCCAGTACGATGTAGTGCCAGCCACGGTCCACGCCAACGTAGTAAACGCGGGCAATATTCTCGTGATCGAGTCGAGCAGCGCTTTGTGCCTCATTCTGAAAACGAAGGGTGGTTTCCTCGTCATTGCCGTATTGCTGGAGCAAGATCTTAACGGCAACCGTACGCCCTAGAACCGTATCGGTTCCGCGAAAAACGGCACCCATACCACCGCCACCGATAAAGGCATCGAGTTGGAAATGATTCAGCCGTTCCCCCTCGAGTATCCGTCCCAATTCAGCGGGATTGGTTCCCGGGCCACCTATGGGCCGTGGGGTCGCTCGATTGGAAATGATGGTCGCATCGTCCGGTGCGACGTTGTTTCCAGTGCTCTCCTCGGTGCCGCTCTCTCGGGCGATGGGCCGGTTTGGAGCCTCTGGGGTCGCGATCTCTGGCCCTGGGTTGCTAGCCGGATCGGACGCACCGGGAACGGTCCCCTGTTGGTTCGGCTCTACCGGTCTGTCACCGGTCCCCAGATTGCTAGCTGTCGAGTCACTCATCCCTTTTTGCCAACAAGCGTACGATGGCGGTTATTTGCGAAATCCATGATTGCCCCGACCGCCATGAGGCCACCTAGTGCCACCGAAAAACGGCTCACAACCACCATCGCCCCAGTTTTCCAGCGATTGCGGGCACGTATCCCCGCCAAAACCCTTATTGTAAATGTCCTCCGAGACAAAGTCAACGAATAAGTCATTTCAGCACAAGTAGTTACACGTTTTTCCCAAATCAGCGCCAACTATTGCACTCCCCGGTCTCTGACGCGGAGTCCTTCTGGTACTTGCTCGCTGTCACAGCCACGAAAAAAAATAAAAAAACCTGGGACACCTGAAAAGAGCAACTCGTGAGGTGTGCCCGATTATTAGGCACACAGCCGAGTGCCTCCCGGCTAAGCAGCGATGCTTAACATGATAGCAAGCTATCATGGCTTGGCTTAACTGTAGGCACTGCAACGACATCCATGCTGCTCTTGACTCCAACGCAATGATTTTAGAAAGTACTCGACCATAGACCGCAACAGGAACGGATACCTGATGTGAATTCGTTAGAAGTTTTAAGCAAGGAGGAGACGTGATGCTCGAGGCTCAGCAGGCACATAATGCTTTTTCCAGTCAGAATAATCAGGAAGAAAAACGTAGGGCGATTCGTAGTCAGGCCAATCAGCGATTTACCCAGCATCCCGACTGGGTAACGTTTTATCGTGAGGTACTTGGAATCAATGGTGTGATCCGCCAGAACTTTCCAGATGCACAGGCTCTGGCGAGTTTTGAAAAGACAGATGAATATGCCGATATCCAGCAGATGCTGGCAAAACTTCGTGAAAAAGGTCGCACGCAAGTTAGCGAGCAGGAGCCCACGAGGGTTATTACGGTTCGGATGCCAAAAAGTCTGCACGAGTCACTGAGAGTGGAAGCCCATGAACGGCATACGAGCATGAACAAGCTCTGTATCTCCAAGCTTCTGCAGATGATTGATACCGGGCTGGTGCCACACGAGGTTTAGTCGAGACGACGAACCTCTATCGGTTGCAAATGATTCTTAGGCCCGTCGTCGGCAGGTAACTGCCGGGGGCGGGTTTTTTTGTGGCAGACTCTCTTTCCCCGAAGGATCTTCGTACCGTTGGTTTTTAAGCGGCATGTGTCAGAAAATTCGTAACCTAGCGGACTACTCGATTCCAGGATTCGTTTGTCCTAAAATATAGGTTGCCTCTTTGAGGGAGTCTTGGGTGAAAAATTGTATTTGTGGGGAGTTGGAGTGATGAGCCAGTTAAGCCATTTTGATCAGGAGGGGGCAAGCCGCATGGTGGATGTCGGCTCCAAGGCCGTTACGGATCGAATGGCTCGGGCCAGTGGACGGATTCGCATGGCCGTTTCCACGCTGGAGCGTGTTCGAGAGCGAAGCCTCGAAAAAGGGGATGTGCTTTCGGTAGCCCGCCTCGCCGCTATCATGGGTGCCAAGCAGACCGCCACACTCATTCCTCTTTGCCATCCCCTCGCACTCGATCGCGTCGAAATCGATTTTCAATTT
>JASMGX010000052.1 GCA_030751095.1 Pirellulales bacterium
CCGCTCGGTCCGGTGGGGGTGATCTCGGCCTTTAACTTTCCGGTCGCCGTCTGGGCATGGAACGCAGCGATCGGCTGGGTCTGTGGCGACCCCATCATCTGGAAACCGTCAGAAAAAACGCCTCTCACCGCGCTTGCCTGCGAGGCACTTTTCCAGCAGGTCGTCTCCCGATTCGACGATATTCCCTCTGGCATCTCTTCACTCGTTATTGGCGATCGAACCGTTGGCCAGCAACTGGCGGCCGACAGGCGTGTGCCGCTCATCTCCGCGACAGGTTCAGTACCGATGGGCAGAGCAGTGGCCGAGACGGTTGCCCGTCGCTTAGGCCGTTCGCTTCTAGAGCTTGGGGGCAACAATGCGATCATCGTCTGCCCGTCGGCCGACCTCGACCTGGCCGTTCGATCGATCACCTTTGGAGCGGTCGGTACCTGCGGCCAGCGGTGCACCTCCACGCGACGACTCATTGTGCATGAGTCGATTGCAGATTCTCTCCGCGACCGCCTGGTAAAAGCCTACGCAAGTTTGCCTATTGGTGACCCGAGAGACGAGGGCACCCTGGTAGGCCCCCTCATCGACGAGATGGCGGGGCAGGCAATGGACGCCGCTCTTATCGAAGCGCAGAAACAGGGCGGCATCGTGCATGGTGGTGGCCGCATCGAGCAGAATGTTCCCGAGGGAGGCACCTATGTGAGGCCTGCGATCGTGGAGATTGATCCCGATGCAGCGATTCTCCAACAAGAAACCTTTGCGCCCATTCTCTACATCCTCCGTTACGAGCAGCTACCGTGGGCTATCGAAATCCATAACGCGGTCCCGCAGGGGCTTTCCTCGGCAATCCTTACGCAGGATGCCAGCGAAGCAGAACTCTTCTGCTCACCGGCAGGCAGCGATTGCGGCATTGCGAATGTCAATATCGGAACGAGCGGCGCGGAGATCGGCGGTGCGTTTGGCGGCGAAAAGGAGACCGGTGGCGGGCGCGAATCGGGCAGTGACGCCTGGAAACAGTACATGCGGCGGGCCACGAACACCGTCAACTATTCTGGCGAGTTGCCCCTGGCTCAGGGGATCCGCTTCGATATTTAGTCGTTTTCGATTTTGTCGCCCAAAAATCGCGACTCTGCGCTTGAGCGCCACGACGACGTTGCTGCCGAAGGGTTCCACGACGACGTTGCTGCCGGAGGGTTGCTGTGGCGGCGTTATTCCGGCACAGACTCATCAACCACGGTCCGCCATTCGGGGCGCCGCAAGGTGTATATCACAAACGGGAGTGCGGAAAACACAACAAAGCCAACCGTCACCACAATGATATATGGAATTTCTGTCCCATGCTTAATGACCAGTTGTGGGGGAACAAAGGCAAATCCGACCGCAACCAGACCGGAAAATGTACCTAACGAGGCGAGAGCCCATATGCCGACATTTCCGAACGGCACGCGGTAACGCCGTGGCACCTCGGGGTGCGAATACCGAAGCTTGACGCCAGAGGCGAACATCAGAATATACATGATGATATAGAGCATCGCGGGAACGACATTCATCAACCAGAATGCGTCCTGAACATTTTTCATGAACAGATACATCGTGGAGATGGTTGTAAAGAGGACTGCCTGATAAACCAGAATCCTCCAATGGACCGCATGCTTATTTTCCCGCTGCCAGTATTTTGAAAGCACACCATCTCGACCGGCAACGAGCAGCCCTCGTGTGGGCGCTGGAATCCAATTATTGATCTCGCCCAGCATTCCAAGGGCAATAATCAGGCCGGAAACAGGAAACAACCAGAGCAGCCCCTCTTGCTTAAACATGGCATGAATCGCCTGCATAATGCCAGCGTCAAGATTGATATTATCTTTTGGAAGCACGATCGCGATCGCAAGGGCAATCAGTGTCACCAGGACCAGTGCGATACCCGCTGAGGTAATGATAGCGATCGGATAATTGCGACGAGGGTTCTTGGCAGAGGCAGCATTGGAGGCGGAGGCCTCAATCCCTGCAAAGGTGAGAAACGCTCCCACGATAAAGGAGAGTTTGCCGGTATCGGTCAAATCCGGAACAAACGTATTCCACGTGAACGCTACGTTCGAATGATTGCCTTGATATATAAAAAGACAGGCCAAGCCGAACATAAAGAGAATTGGGAGGATGCGTCCGAAGATCGTGCAGACACTTGCCACCATACCGCTGGTCCGCATTCCGAGAAGATTGCTCAACGTCAACGACCAAAAGACACCGTTTATGGCAAAAAATATGAAGACATTATTGTCCTTTATCTCCGTGTCAAATCCGTAGCATGCAGAAACCACGGTCACCGTGAGAATCGAGGGAAACCAAATCACATTTTCAATCCACTGCTGCCAAACGGCCACAAAGCCTAATCGTTCACCAAAGGCCTCCTTGACCCAGACATACACTCCACCATCCTCCGGCCATCCGGTCGCCAATTCCGCAGAGATCAGCGCGGAAGGGAGCAGAAAAACGATGGCAACCATCAGATAGATGAAGACCAGCGAGAACCCGTAATAGGCCATCGATGGAGAGGCCTGGTTGCTGGTAATGATGCCGGTGGTGATCATCACCAGCGCAAAGATACCGAGCGCACGTTTTGGCTTGCGATCGAAATCACTCATTTCGCGTAACCCCTTACAAACCAGTCAGATCGCAACGGAGTCGACGTCCTGTTTCGACGAGATTACCTGATTTTGAAGGCAAACCCCCCAGGAACAAATGACTAAATCAATAGAGAAAGCCTAACGCAGGTCCACCGAAACGGAATACCCCACGCATACGTTGGGACCATTTCCCCAAAAAAACCCAAAAAATCCGCAAAACCGCCCTTTCGAACGCTGCGTAAGAATAAGCGATGGCGATCAAAACGCACCTGGCAGGCTCGGGCACAGAACCGATACGCCCCGAAAATGGCCCTATTCGCGAATGGAATGCGACCTTTGCACCGTGAATTGAAGAGTGACGCGGCGTTTCAAATAAGGATTCATAGATGCCAACACTGATCGAAAAAATCGCAGGTGGTGCGGCGGGTGAATTCATCCGAATCCGGCCGAAGCACGTCATGACGCACGACAACACGTCGGCAGTAATGGCGAAGTTTCGCGCTATTGGTGCCGAAAGGATTCATGACGGGGCACAACCCGTATTTGTCATCGACCACGATATTCAAAACAAAAGCAAACAAAATCTAGATAAATATGCCAGGATTGAATCGTTCGCGCGGGAGCAGAACGTTGACTTCTACCCCGCCGGCACCGGCATCAGCCACCAGATAATGATTGAACGGGGATATGTTACTCCCGGAAGCATCATCGTAGGGAGCGACAGCCACTCGAATATGTACGGTGCTCTCTCGGCGCTCGGCACACCTGTGGTACGCACCGATGCGGCATCGATTTGGGCCATTGGCGAAACCTGGTGGCAAGTGCCAAAACAGGCTCGCCTCCTCCTCCGAGGGCAGCCACGTCCGGGCGTCGTCGGCAAGGATGTCATCATCGCTCTGTGCGGATTATTCAATAACGATGAAGTTCTCAATCATGCCGTTGAGTTTTCCGGAGATGGCGTTACGTCATTATCGATGGAAGATCGCATGACGATCGCAAATATGACCACCGAATGGGGCGCACTTTCCGGCATATTTCCATTCGATGCGGTATTGCGAGATTGGCTATTGGACCGCGCAGCGTGGCTGGGCGCTCGAGAGTTACCGGGATATTCGCCCGAAGAGGTTCAGGCGTGGTGGGACAAAAAAGAGGCCTCGGATGGCGATGCGGTATTCCATATCGAGCTGGAACTCGACCTTTCGACGGTGATTCCGCATGTGGCTGGTCCCGATCACGTGAAGGTGATGCGGGCATTGCCGGATATCGAGAAGGAACGATTGCAGATCAACAAGGCGTATCTGCTCTCTTGCACCAACGGACGGATTGAAGATCTCGTTGCCGCAAGCGAGGTTCTTGACGGCGAGCATATCGCAAATGGTGTTGATTTTTACGTTGCCGCCGCATCGAAATCGATCCAACAGCAGGCCGAAGAACTCGGCATCTGGCAGATACTCAAGTCAGCCGGGGCAACCTTCCTGCCGCCAGGATGCGGCACCTGCATCGGGTTGGGCGCCGGGACGCTCAATGACGGCGAAGTCGGCATCAGCGCAACAAACCGAAATTTCAAAGGCCGGATGGGAAGCCGCAATGCTAAATCGTACCTCGCTAGCCCAGCCGTCGTTGCGGCATCGGCAATCAACGGGTACATCTCTTCGCCCGCAACCTATGACGCGGTTGAGCCGCGAGGCAAAGTCGTTGCTCGCCGCGAGCAGCAAACGTCTGCTTTTGGGGCAGATATTATTGCCGGCTTTCCAACGCGCCTCACTGGTCGCGTTCTCTGGCTTCCGGTGGACAACATGAATACGGACGGTATTTACAGCGGAGCGATGACGTACAGAGATGACGTTACCCAAGAGGCGATGGGAAATGCCGCCATGGACAATTACGACCCGCACTTTAAGGACATTGCTCAGGAAGGAGACATCGTTGTCTCGGGCAGAAACTTTGGCACAGGCTCATCGCGCGAGCAGGCAGCAACCTGCTTGAAGGTGCGAGGCATACCGTGCGTCATCGCGGCAAGCTTCAATGAGACCTACAAACGCAATGCGATCAACAACGGTTTTTTGGTGATCGAATGCCCGGCACTGGTTGATTACCTCCGAGCGTCACTTGGCGAGTCCTCGCCGACGATTGTGGGAGAAACACTCACCATCGACTTCACGAAGGCCGTCATTCAAACGGGCGAGGAGACATTTACTTTTTCTCCACTTGGCCCCGTCCCGCAGGAGGTCATTGTTGCCGGCGGTGCCGAGGCCGTAGTCGCAATGAATTTAGCCCATAGCAATTGCCTCACCCATTGATCTAAAGGAACTAGGGCGCCACCGACAGACAGCGGCGCATGATGAAACACAAAACCGGTTTTTATAGGAGTCACAAAAGATGTCAAAATACAGAATTGCATGGCTGCCGGGTGACGGCGTAGGAAATGATGTAATGGACGCAGCGAGAATCGTTCTCGACGCGATGCACTTTGACGCCGAATATATTCCGGCCGATATCGGGTGGGAGTTCTGGTGCACCGAGGGCGATCCGCTCCCGCAGAGAACCATCGACATCTTAAATGATACAGACTGTGCACTCTTTGGTGCGATTACCAGTAAACCGCGCGATGCGGCGCACGAAGAGCTAGCGCCCGAACTGAAAGAGAAGCCGCTTGTGTACTTTAGCCCCATCGTTCGACTTCGGCAGCTCTTTAATCTGCACACGAATCTGAGGCCGTGCAAGGCATATCCCGGCAACCCGCTCAACTATCGCGATGACATCGACCTTGTCGTGTTCCGCGAAAATACAGAAGGCATGTATGGCGGCGTTGAGTTCTTTCCGCTTCCGGAACATGTCTACGATGCCCTTTGCGCAAACCCCAAAATGAAAAAGTGGAAGAATGTCGGCCTTGAGAATGTGGCCCTTTCGACACGCATTATGTCTGTCGGTGGCTGCGAGTCGATCTGCAAACAGGCATTCGAGTATGCCGACACGCACAACCGACAGTCCGTCACCCTCCTGGAAAAACCGAATGTACTCCGGGAGACCGGCGGATTGATGACCCGCATTTTTCGCGATGTGTCAAAGCGGTACGACGGCATCGAAGCGTGGGAAGCAAACATCGATGCAATCATGATGTGGCTCGTTAAAAACCCACAGGATTACGATGTACTCGTTGCAGAAAATATGTTCGGCGATATCGCATCCGATTTGGCAGCGGGATTGGTCGGCGGGCTGGGCTTTGCGTCGGCTGCAAACATTGGGGACGACTATGCCGTCTTCGAGCCGACCCATGGGTCCGCTCCAAAATACGCTGGAAAGTATGTTGTGAATCCCATAGCAATGCTCCTCACTGTCAAACTGATGTTCGACTGGTTAGGTGAAGAGGAAGCGGCCGCAAACCTAGAAGCGGCCGTCGCCTCCGTCATCGCTGAAGGCAACGTCGGTACGTACGACATCAAGGGCCGCGGCAACGGTGATTCTACGCTCGAAGTCGCTGAGGAAGTCGCCAGAAAAGTAACCGCAGGTGCAACTGCATAAGGAACCGAACATGTCACACAATACCAATCAATCCAACCGATCGTTCGTCAGCTACGACCTTGCAAAGTGGGCCGCAGGTCTTACGTACGACAAACTAAGCCCCGAAGCGATAGCCGCTGCAAAGCTGTTTCTCTACGATTCGCTTGGTTGCGCTCTCGGTGGGTCGAAGCAACATGATGTTGAAATCACCCTCAACCACTTCAAAGAAATGGGCGGCGCGCCAACGTGCACAGTTTTTGGTTCCGGCGTCAAGACAGATCCCGTAACCGCTGCATTCCTCAATGCACTTTCAATTCGTGCGATGGATTACAACGACATCTACTGGAAGGCCGATCCTTCCCATCCAAGTGATATCATCCCCGCGCCACTATCGATTTGCGAGATGAATGGGCTTACCGGAAAGGATTTAATTCTCGGTATCGCGATTGCCTACGAAATGGAAATGCGATTGGCGGAGTTTGGAAATCCGGGGGTTCGAGAATATGGCTGGCACCATGCCACCATAACGTGTATTGCAGCCCCAATTGCCGCAGGCGCGATCCTCGGACTCTCACCGGAGCAGATCCAGCAAGCGATCGGCATCAGCGCATCACCACGAATGTGCCTCGGCGCCGTCACCGCGGGCAAGCTGACCAACATGAAAAACACGGTTGACCCGAACGCAACGCGGATGGGCGTCGAAGCGGCGCTTCTCGCTGCCCGCGGCTACAGCGGCCCGGAGCATGTGATCGACGGAAAAGAAGGCCTCGTGCACTGCTTTGAAAAGTTTGGCGGTTCGTTCCATCTCAATATGCTTACGGACAACCTGCCGCATTCCGATACCTGCCATTACAAGATAATCGACTGTGGCATGAAGAGCTTTCCGATCGAAGCGCTCAGCCACGCACCGCTGTCGGCGATGATGAAGCTCGTCAAAGAGCACGATCTCGATCCGAAGAACATTGACGCCATCAAAGTGGAAGTGATTGCCCGCGCTGCGGACATCCTCGGTGACCCGGCCAAGTATCGGCCCACGAGCAAAGAGACGGCGGACCATAGCCTGCCCTATTCGCTCGCCGTGGGGCTCGTCGATGGCATGGTAACGCCGCTACAGTTTGAGCAATCCCGTATTGATGATACATCGCTTCACGCGGTGATGGACAAGATTACGGTCGTTCCCAACGAGGAATTTGAATCGCTTTTCCCAAAATTCCAACCGAGCCAGGTGACCATTACGCTCACCGACGGAAATACGTTTACGGCGAGGGTCGATGTTCCGAAGGGCGATCCCCGCGATCCGATGACCGAAGATGAGATCGCCGTAAAGTTCAACGCACTCGGCGAGTCGGTGATTGGCATCGACGCATGCAATGAACTCCGCGATTTGGTGATGCACTTGGAAACGGAAACGTCGGTCGGACGTTTGCTCGAACTCATGAACGCCAAGGAAACCGTTCCGTGCTGAACCGCAGCGTCCAAATCAAATGGATTTTATATGCCAACTGTCGATTTGCCCGTGCCAGGAAAAGGACACTCGGGCAAGGAGAATGAATAAGAAGCCGCCGAAGGCGGCGCAACGATTAGAAATAAAGGCTTCTTGAAACATCATGGCACGCTTACACGAATATCAAGGGAAACAGCTCTTAGCAACTGCCGGTATCGGCATTCCTCGCGGTGGCGTTGCGCGAACGGCGGAAGAGGTCTTTGACATTGCCTCGCAATTCGGCGGCAATGTCGCCGTCAAGGTGCAGGCATGGGTTACGGGCCGAAAAGCACTCGGTGGCGTTGCACTTGTGCACTCTGCCAGGGAGGCGCAGGAAGCTGCGGAGAAAATGTTTACCCTGCATTTCGGAAATTTTCCGGTAGAAGAAATTCTCGTCGAAGAATTGCTGGACATCGAGGATGAATTTTTTGTTTCGCTCACCATTGACGATGCGAACGGGTCGCCATTGCTGCTACTCGACTGCCAAGGTGGAAGCGGCATTGAAGACCGCGCCGAATCCATTGCCCGAATTCCGATCACTGCAGAAGGCGAAATATCCCACGAGGCCCTACAGGAGGTCACAGGTGACGAAACGGTGTCCCGCGCCATTGCAGCCATTGTCAGCGCGGCAAAGGAGCATGAAGCGCGTTCGCTGGAGGTGAACCCTCTTGTGCGACTGACAGACGGATCGATCGTCGCCGCAGACTGCCGGATCACCATCGATGATTATGCGGTGTATCGGCATAAAGATCTTGGCATCGACATTGCGCGGGAACTGGACCATCCGCCAACGGAACTTGAACGCGTCGCCTATGCCATTGAACAGGAGGACCACCGCGGAACATTCTACTTTGCGCAACTACCGACCGAAGGCTGCGAAGAGTCGAACCGACTGATTGCTTTCCACGGCGCTGGCGGGGGCGGGTCGATGATGTCGATGGACGCGGTCTCCAATGAAGGTTTTACACTTTCCAACTTTACCGATACCAGCGGCAACCCATCGGTCGCAAAGGTCTACCAGGCAGCTCGCGTTATTCTCTCCCAGCCAAACCTAAAGGGGTATTTCGGGAGCGGTAGCGGCGTTGCCTCCCAGGAACAGTACCACTCGGCGTACGGGCTGGCCAAGGCGTTTCGTGAAATGAATATGGCAATTCCAGCCGTCATACGCCTAGGCGGAAACAGCGAAGACCGCGCCGTCGACATCCTTCAGGATGCCTGCAAGGATCTGCCCGCGCCCGTTCTCGGATTCAAGAAAGACGATACCCCGGCTAGTTGCGCCGGAACTTTTGCTCGGCTCGTTGAGCAGACCGACACCACGAACGACTCGATGCAAAGAACCGTGCCCGATTTCGTCGGCACAGGCGCTGCTTCCCATTTTCCCATAAAGTGCGGCACGCTCTGGATCGATCACCTCGCGCCCGAGATTGCAGAGATTGTGATTCGGCATTCGTCAGGTCTGCTTGAACCGGGGAGCGACGGGCAGCCAACACCTGCGGAGGATATTCGGGACAAAGACAGCGAATTGATCGCCTGCGAAATTGAATGTTTGCGCGCCGGACAGGCGGTACTGTTTGTCGACATGCCAGTGAAAGGGCTCGAATAATGGCCGTCATTATCGATCAGAACAAGCGCGTGATGGTGCAGGGGATTACCGGCCGCGAAGGTCGTGCTCGCACCCGCCTCATGAAGAACTTTGGCACAAACATCGTGGGAGGATGCACGCCGGGGAGGGGCGGACAGGAAGTCGAAGGCATACCCGTTCACGATACGGTCAAGGAAGTGGTCGATGCTTCCGGTGGCGATATCGATATTTCCGTTGTTTTCGTTCCAGCGCGATTGGTGAAACATGCCGCCATCGAGGCCATCGATGCGGGCGTGCATCTCGTCGTGCTCGTACCCGATCGGGTCCCTGTATGGGATGCAATGGCCATTGCTGCCGAAGCGAAGCGCGCCGGTGCTGATTTTATTGGCCCAAACACGCTAGGCATTATCAGCCCCGGAAAAGCGGTACTGGGAATGATTGGTGGAAATGCCGATTCTGCCCGCGAGTGGTTCACGCCCCCCTCAGACGACTTAACCAACCTTGGCGTCATATCGCGTTCCGGTGGCATGACAAGTTCGTGCGGTTACTACCTTGCGCAGGCCGGCTTTGGGCTGAGCACCCTGTGCCACGTCGGTGGTGACAGCGTGATCGGAATGCCCATTCCGGACGTAGCCCTTCGGATGCAACTCGACGATGAAACCGACGGCATCGTCGTCTTCGGCGAAATCGGGGGGAGCCAGGAGGAACGACTGGCGCAACTAATGAACGAGGGCAGAATTACCAAACCCGTTATTTGTTACATCGGGGGCAAAGCAGCCAAAGAGGGTACACGATTCTCTCACGCCGGAGCCATCATCGAAGGCGGCCGTGGCACGCACGATGGCAAAGTCGATGCGCTCACGCAAGCCGGCGCAACTGTGGTAGATGCTTTTGGAGATTTACCAGACGCTGCACGTGAAATATTTTCAGTAGATAGGGCAAACGCATGAATAATGTATGGAAGACAGCAATTACCGACATTGCACCCAATAGCGTTCGGGTTCGGGGCTTCGACATCGCAGAGCTGATGGGCAATTGCTCCTTTGGGCAGATGGTATACCTGATTCTTCGGGGCGAGATGCCAGATGCGACTACCGGCAAACTCATGGAAGCGATTATCGTTTCCAGCATCGACCACGGCGCGACGCCTCCATCCGTGCTCGCCGCACGAACGGTGGCCTCAACCGGCGCTCCGCTGAGTGCATCGGTAGCTGCCGGCATCATGGCGATCAATCGGCATCACGGCGGTGCGATCACGAACTGCGCCAAGCAGCTCGGCGACATCATCGATCACGCTGATGGCGGTGACCTGCAGGCAGCCGCAAAAACGATGCTCGCTCAATGGAAGCGTTCGGGAATTCGCATGAGCGGCTTTGGGCATCGCATCCACTCCGCAGACCCGCGGACTGAGAGGTTATTGGAGCTGGCACTCGTTGCGGGCGCATGTGGCAAACACGTCGGAGCGGCCCGGGCGGTCGCAAAGGTCTTTGCAGAGAATGGGAAACCGCTGCCAATCAACGTCGACGGTGCCATTGCAGCCGTTCTCGCAGACCTCGGGTTCGACCCGGAAATGATGAACGGCCTGTTTATGATCGCGCGTACGCCAGGACTGGTCGCACATGTACGCGAAGAGCAAACCAGAATGAAACCGATGCGTATGATTGAACCAGCCAATCACACCTATGACGGGCCGCACGCAAGGAGTCTTCGATGACCTACACAACAGACAATATCGCCGAACTCTTTCCAAACATCGCCGATATCCAGGATGAAGGGTTGCGCAACGCTGTCGCCGCCTGCTGGAATGAATCGATCACCACCGGATGTGGCGGTAAGGGCTGGACGTTCGATGAACTCCGCGCACTCAAGTTCACCTTGCTCGCGGGCGATATCGACATGACCTTTATTGCACATCTGAATTCCTGTTGTCGGCAATGCATTGCGATTGCGGATGTCCTTGAATCTGCGTTCGACTGCGAGATACCGATCCGTCGCGATTATTTAATCGCCGGTTCACTCCTTGCCGATTGTGGCAAGCCGCTCGAATACGATAAGGACCGAGACGGAAATGTCATCAAGGGCTCCTATGGCGAATGTTTAAGGCATCCGTTTTCGGGTGTCGCGATCGCCCATAAACATGGCGTTCCGGCGGAAGTGATGCATATCATCGCCACGCATAGCCACGAGGGGGACAAGGTACAGCGTTCGATCGAGTCGATCATCTTCCACCACGCCGATTTTGTTGATTTTGACATTGCAAAATTCCTGGGAAAGAGTGGGTAAGTGGACTCAAGATACTCCGCGCATCGCAGGATGAATGAACCATGATCGCAACTCCGAATCGAGACAATTTTGCAAGCCGACTGGCCGACGGAGCAGCGCGGTTCAACGCGTTGAAACCGGAGCTAGAGTTGACGGTACGCGATCCGGTCCTCGGCGTTGAGGGGCACGTCGTCGTCTGGTGCACCCGCAATGCCGCTACCGGGCCCCTTGGCCGCTGCGGCAAAGGGGGGACACGCATTGCGCCCACGGTCGATCTCGATGAAGTGAGAATGCTCGCCCGTAATCAATCGCTCAAAAACGCTGCCGCGAACCTTCCGCTCGGGGGCGCAAAATCTGGCTTGGCGGCCGATCCCGACTCGAACGGATTCGAGGTAAAATATCGACGTTTTGTGAACCTGACCGCCCCGGCACTCAGGCAGAATGGCGGGATTTGGGGTGGGCTCGGCTTCGATATCGGCGCACGACCGGAACATGCCGACTGGGCATGCGACGAACTTGGGCATTTTGACGCCTTCACGGGAAAACCGGTCCAGTCTGGCGGAACCGATTACGACAAAGAAGGCATTGCCGGCCTCGGCGTCGCCGTAGCCGCAGTGACACTACTCACAGAGCGGCAAAAGCGCGTCTCGTGCGCAACGGCCGCTGTCCAGGGCCTTGGTGCCTTGGGGGCCGGCGTCTGCCGCTATGCGTGCGAGTCGAACATGCTCATCCGGTACATTGCCGATCCTCGAGTGGGTGGTTGCTGGCATCTAAACGAACCGCTCGCAGGTCCCCTGCGGAAGGCCGTGGTAGAGATGAATTTTTCCCGCAGCCGGGAAATTCTTGAAGCTGACGGCCACCATCGGTCCGACTTGGATGATGTACTCAGAGCGCCAGTCGACGTGTTGTTTCCCTGCGCTGTTCAGAATGTTGTTCACGAAGACAATGTCGATTCGATCTGTGCCTCCGCCATCGTCGAAGGTGCAAACAATCCCCTCACACCACCGGCCCGAGGGGCACTGCACAAACGGGGTATCCCGGTCATACCTGATATTATCGCAAATCCAGGTGGTTCTATCGCCGCCTTCGTTGAGTTGACGAGCAACATATCAAACGAGGAAAACGTCCGTACCCACGGCAAAACAGAACTGGCCAAAACGCTCACGCGCGACAAAATCGCCGAAAATGTCCGTCAATTACTGGCCATCTCCGAGAATGCCCAAGCAGATCTTGTCGATGCTGCACATTTCCTGGCGTACGAGCGGATTTTCGCAAACTGATCACTGCGGCGTGCTTGCGGTATCTGTGCACTAGCCCTTCTCGGCTCGTGCACCCTCTTTGAGAAACAAAACAGCGACCGCAGCAAAAACGAGCACAACGATATTCAGTGAGAGGACTTGCTGCAGGAGCGACAGCGGATACGCATCGCCACTTCCGAGCAAAATCCCTGGAAGCACCTGCAACACCGCACCCATCATACATCCTGCCGCATTGACCAGCCCGATCGTTGTGGCTTCATAGCGGGGTGGAACGGCATCGCAGACGACGCCAAAAATGGCTACCGATGTACCTAGAAAAGCGCCGGTAAAAACGAGGTTTGCGACAAGCAGCCAGTAGGGCAATATCGACGGAATGAACAATAAGCCGCAAACACCGAGCAGAGCGCAGATCGGACCGAGCAGCAGCAGCGGCCTGCGAGACGCCATGCGGTCGGCTAGTACGCCGGAGACTGGCGCTGAGACAGCAATGCCGACAAACAACCAACTGTTCAGGTAGACCGCGTCGCTGCCGATAAATCCATACGCTTCCTGGAGGGGGATATCCCAAAGGCCACCAAATCCAAAGGCCACGCCGATCATGCCGCCGTAGTAGACGATTGCTAAAAGCACCTGGCGATTGGAGAGCAGGACCGACATCGCATCAAGCAAATGGACACGCGAGGAACGATCATCCATCCCGACAGGTCGATCGCGAACAACGATGCCGCAGAGCACGCCGATAACAATCCCGACAAAGGCAAGCGCGTTCATAATCTCCCGCCACGACAAACCGACATCTTGCAACAGGGCAAATCCTGCCTCGCCGCCTATTGCGCCCAGACCAAAGAAGAAATCGATGAGGCCCATCGAAAGCACAAAACAACTAGGCCGGATCCAGCGACGTCCCAACAGGCCCGCCGCAGGAAATCCAACTGCGGCAAACGCACCCAACAGCGATCGGGAAACCAATAGAGACGAAAAACTCGCAGCCTCGGCAAAGAACCACGCAGAGACGCCGCAGAGTGTCGCGGAGATCGCCAGAAGAATTCTGGGGCCGAAGCGGTCCAGAAGAAGGCCCGCCGGCAGTTGCATCAGGCTATAGGCGACAAGAAATGAGCCGGATACGACAGCAGCCTGAACGATAGACAGATTCACATCCCGGCCAATGGCCGACTGCAGCGATCCGAATCCGATTTGGATCGCAAGCTGATAAATCGGCAGCAATGTCGCCGAGGCCCAGATGATCCAGGCGTGCAACTGCGATGGGGCAGGGGGTGAGGGTAGTTGGCGTGAATTCATCTGGCGTCTCGACAGAGGACAGCAGAGCACAATGTAACGGGGCATGCATCGCCGACCAACCACCCACAGAATCAATCCTTTCGAGAAGAATAATAGATAAAGACACGGGCCGGATGAGCCCCGGCCCGTGTGCGGCATCTTGTGACATGCAAAACGCGATCGTTACAGATACCACCTCCCACCTCGCGCAAACAGTTGGTCTCTCAACTCCGCCGCGCGGGCGAGGGTACTGGGATTTCGAAGACCGAATTGCGTGTCGTCGCCATTGCGGAAATACGATCTCAGTTCAGCGGCCGTGACTTGGTAACGGCACACCTGAATCTTGTCTGCCACCTGCTTCGTACCCTCAGTGTGGTAACTCACGCGGACTTTGACACCCTCAAGCTCATCGAGAGGCACATTCGCCCCGGAAGCATCGACCACCTCGGTATTCTCATCGTAGGTGAACGTTTCCCATTCCCCCTTGCCGTTTTCGACACGCACCTCGCCATCATTCTCCACCTGCGTAACTCGCCCGACAAAGCTACTGCTCTCTCTTGTCGCATCGATCGTCGAATCGAGCGGTACAAGTGGAACATCTTCGGCAATATTCATGCGCGGCGCTACCGCCTTCACCTGCACGCGGCAGACCTCGACCTTGTCGGCCACCTGCAGCGCTCCCTCGTCGTGGTAGCTCACGTGCACTTTGATCCCTTCTAGGTCGTCAAGGTTCACATTCCTTCCGGCGGCATTCACGACCTGAGTCGTATCGTTGTAACGGAATGTCGCCCATTGATCGCGAGGGTTTTCGACGCGGAACTCGCCGTCATTCACGATCGGTCCGACACGGCCTGTAAAACTCTGTGCGCTCGTCGCGTTGTGGTGTGTGTGTGAGAGGACCGTCGACATTTGGGCCACCTCACCCGCCCGATCGCCCGCAGCACCCAGCTCTGTTAAACCGGGAAGGCCGTCGGCTGAAAGCAATTGTTTTGCCTCCAGCCTTTCCACGTTCAATCGCTTTTCGGTTCTCTTTCGTCCTGCATGGCTCGCACTCTGTGCAAATAATCGATGAATCTTCATCTTCTGTTCCTTTCTGCCGTACGGCATTTTTCCGGCCCCGTATCCATTGCATCCGGTTTTTTTTCGCAAGTTCTCACCATGTTCGGCAAATTTTTCAATATTTCCGTAACCGGTGTGGTTTGGCGGGGTTTATGGCAGGGGGCAAGGGGAACGGATTCCGCCTTGTGCGGAACGAATGAAGGATGGCGAGCATTGAGCACCCTAGCAGAGCTTTTACTCGAGAAGGAGCTGATCTCCGGCGACGATCTGATCGAAGAGGTGCCAGAATCGATCGGGCGCTATAAAGTCATCGGCGTACTCGGCGAGGGGGCCAGTGGTCGGGTCTTTCTTGCCCATGATGAGCGGATCGGACGCAAAGTGGCCATCAAGGTACTCCAACCGGGTGTGGCCCGCGATCCGATAAAGTTTGAGCAACAGATCCGCCTCGAAGCGTCGGTGCAGCACGAGCATATTGCTGCCATGTATGACGCAGGTCGTTTTGACGGCAGGCCCTATTTCGTGATGCAATTTGGCGGCTCGCAGACGCTCGCGAGCAGACAATTCCATCTGAACGAAGCGGTGAGGATCCTTCGTGCCGTTGCCCGCGCCTGTGCAGCCGCACACGCTCGGGGCATTATCCATCGGGACTTAAAGCCCGCGAATATACTCATCTCCGACGAATCGCCCGGGGTCCACAGAGAACATCCATGGGCGATCGTTGCCGATTTCGGCCTCGCATGCCTGCTCGAATTCAATGCTGAAGAAACAACGGGCGGAATTGCCGGAACCCCTGCCTACATGGCTCCGGAGCAGGCGGCGGGTGGATGCGTGAGTCCACAGAGCGACATTTATGCCCTCGGTGTCATGCTCTACGAACAGGCGACCGGCGTGCATCCTTTCCGCTCATGTAGCGACCTGGAATCGAGCGCATCGCAGAGCAAGCCACATCCTCTGCCACCGAGATCATTGCGAAGGAGTTTGCCGGCAGAGATCGAGCGGATTACGCTCAAGGCAATGGCCAGCGAAAAACAGGACCGTTATCGTTCGGCCGATGAGATGGCAGATGATCTCGACCGATTCCTCGCGGGCCCACAAAGTTTTTACTCTCCACCGCAAGGCGCTGCATCTCTCTGGCAATCCGCTGCAAAGAGTACCGCGTTCATGCTGCTGCTGGTCACATGTATCGCGCTCACCTCGTTCGGTGGCGCCCGCACTCATCACGAGGATGCAAACCGGACCGAACAACTCGCCGGCCACTCCGCACACAGAACCCTTATGCATTGGGCATTAAAACTCGAAACCTGGAAGCGCGAGTTGTATCAGCCCGCCGCAGCCCTCTCGATGACGACGCTTGAGGAAGTGGTGGCGGCCACCGGAGCGATCTCGGCAGACGCCGACCTGCCAGCACACCTTCGCGGGCAGGCAATGCTCCTATCGGCCGAGGCCAGGGCGCTTTGCGGAAACACGACAGCGGCGATGAACGATCTCTCTGGCGCAATTGCACTTAGCGGACCTCCGGAGCAGTTGGCCGAATGCCATTACCGGCGCGCGCTCTTAAAGCTCGATGCCATGCTCCCGCACGTGGTACTCCATAGGCGGGGCAGGGGGGCAATGCGAAAGGCAGCTCTTTTAGATTTGCAAGAGAGCATCCGGTTGGGCCTCTCCGATTGCTGGAAAACACGGTTTGCCGGCACACTCATCAACCTCGCCGATGGAAGTGCCAATGCGCAGGACTCCTTAAACGCTTTTCTGGAACTTGCCGCAGTGCGTGAAGCGCCCGCCGAGTTGGCCTTGCGGGCCGCTGGCGATCTGCTTCTTCTCACGGGCCATCCGCAGGAGGCAATCGGGCACTATCACAATGCCCTCCGGCAGCGGAGTTCCTACGTCCAGGCCTATACCGGACTTGCCCTAGCGACCTATCGGGAGCGTGATTTCGCAGGATCGCTACAGTATGCCATCGATGCCATTGAAATAAATCCGCATTACCGGCCGGCGTACGCTCTGTTTAATCGACTCACCCGCGCCGCGCTCAATAAAGAACCTGCAAACATCATGCAGAGTGAATATATCGACGAGGCGTCGGTTCTGCAGCAATGGATTTGTTCTCTCGAGCGGAGCCGCCAGATTCATCCCGACAACCCGCAACTGCATGTGGCCATCGGCAGCGTCCGGATGCTGCAAGGGTGCCTGCATTCGAGCGTATCGATTGAGGAACAATCCCGTTTGATCGGTCAGGCAATCGATCACTTCGAAAGGGCCATCGCGACCGACGAGAAGAGCATAACGGCTCGCCAATTGGCCGGAATTGCGCGCCTGATCGCTGCGAAGGGCCGAGAATCTTCAGGCGAACACATTCGCGCTTCGGTCAACCACTTTTCATTAGCCATCCAGACCGATCCTGAGGCCGGTGATGCCTACCGCTGGCTCGGTCATGCCGAGTTTGCCGCCGGTAGGCCGCGCGTTGCGATCACGCACTGGCAGCAGGCGGTCGCGCTCGATCCCTCCCACCGCAGCGCACTTGCGATGCGGATAGAGGCAATGAGAGACAATGACCGGGCTTTCTCGGATCCGTTTTCACAAGCTCTCCAGGCAGGCAGCTAAGATGCATGCATTTCAAAGCACGCTCTGGAGTCTCATCTCTCTGGCTCGCAAGGGAGAGAGCGGCGCTGCTCTTCATTTCGGTCGCCGCTACCGCGCACCGGTGCTTGCCTACTGCCAACGCCTTGGCCTCCGCGCCGAGGAGGCGGAGGATGCCACCCAGGAGGTGATGCTCCGATTTTTTTGTCGCGGCGTGATCCAGCGGGCCGATCGGACCCGCGGCCGGTTCCGGAGCCTGCTCTGTGCGGTCGCACGAAACGTTGTCCGGCGCCACTGGGAACGACAGCGTGCCCAAAAGCGCCATGGCCTCACCGAATCGCTCTCAAACCTTGATGTCCCGGAACAAGTTTCCGACGACACCTTCGACTATGAGTGGCTCCGGCACCTGATCGATCTTGCTCTTTTGCGGCTCAGTGATGAGTCGCCCCAGTATTACGAGGTGCTCCGCCGCTTTCTGCTTGAGGAAATGTCGCACGCACGCATTGCCGAGGCACTCGATATCTCGACCTGTTCGGTGAAAAACCATATCTATCGAGGCAAACAGAAATTGATACGATTGCTTCGCGATGAGGTCCGCGACTATTGCCATCACTGGGATCAGTATGCCGAAGAACTCCATCATCTGGCAAAGGTGATGGGCACCACCGGCAGCGAGCTGACCGCATCGCTCACCGTTGCCTAGGTGAGCGGATCTTCTTTTTTCGGCACGCCAAAGTGATGCAGTGTGTTTCGGACCAGTTTGGCGAGCACCGGATCGGCAGAGAGTGCCCATCCAATCGCGATCGCGCCGAAGTGGACCATTTTTCCGCCCGCCGGACGCTCCCAGTAGATCAGTTCGGCAGAGACACCGTCTCTCGTCCGGGCCGGATTGGTAAAGTAGTCAAAGGTACCGCCCCCCGCGTCCCGATACCCTTGAGCAAGCGTCACAATCCCCTCCGGTTCATTATCGGGTAGGTGGGCACCGGCCGGGATGTGTGAGGTAACCTCCTTGAGCGCCCCGAGACGAACGTCCCACTCATGCCCTACGGCATGGGGCAGGCCGCCATCAGGCGCATGGCCAAACGTGTCGCCATCGGCAAGGCCGACCTGCTCGGGTTGCCGGAAGAGAAAATGATCGGCCGCACGCGTGTGGTAGATACCATAATCTTCCTTCCGCTGCTGTCCGTCCCAGCCGATACAGGAGAGTCCGAACGTTTCATATTCCGGAAATCCGCATTCGCGCATCAGACTTCCGCGATGTCCATCCTGACTGTGCCACGTTTCGCCCATTTCAGCTGAGCGGCGGCCACCGATGCGGGCATCGTATTTACGGCACTCCATCACGCTGCCATCATCGCTAAAGCTTGTCCGCCAGAAAAAGGTATTGCCCGACATGATGATCGCCGTACCGCCAGCGGCTAAATATTGATCGAGCCCTTCGAAGGCTTCCGCCGACCAGTATTCACTATGGCCGTTGACAATCACCGTCTTGTACCCTTCGAGCAAGTTTGGGTCTTGGTGCAGATCGAGATCGGTAACCACGTCGTACGCATAGCGGTTGGGGTGTTCGGAATCCTCATCGTACACGCCGTCGAGCCAGCGGTGCGTGAAGAGTTCGCCTCGCATCAAATGGCTATACCCGACCTCACGGGGACTGAAGAGATTGTCGGCGCCCGCACCCGGCCAGGGACGATTGAGGCCGAGATAATAGGTTGGCTGCTCTCCGGAATGGTTGCTGTAACAACAATAGGAAGGCGCTCCGGGCAGACTCGGCGCATTCCAGTCCAGTCCCGCCGGTCGCGGTCGCGGAAACGGTGCGCAGTTGTAGGCGAGCCACGTCGAGCTGCTGCAAAGCATCAGGATCGGGGCCTTGGGTCGGTTCTCCGGCCTGCGGACGATGAACGTGCAGTCATAACTCATCGGTTTCCCGTCCCAGTCGTACCGGAACCGGCCGACGTAGACACCACTCGGCGCATCGGCTTTGATCGGATAGCGATGGCACACCTTCCAGGAGCAATCGACCAGATCGTCCGACGCAAGGCGAAGGCCATGGCGACGGTTCTGGTCGTTCGCGGGGTCGTACGGGGGGCTGTAACGGGGAATCGCCTCAGCGCGAAATCCGGGGCCACCGATCATCCATGTTCCGTGGTTGACCAATGTTCCATCCCGGCCCTCACCGCTGGCGTCATGAATCGCATCGCCCCCTTCTTCATCCAGCGGCCAGAGGGCGAGGAGCGATTCGGTCTTCGGAGGCTGCCCGCCCCGCTGTTTGTATCGGGCGGACACTTCTTCTCCGCTGAGCGCTTTGCTGTAGATAGCGGGCATGGCCAGATCGCCATCGAGAAAACCGGTAGCAAAACCATTAGCACCGAACGCTCCGAGCCGAAGGGGGACTGGCGAAAATGACGGCGGAGAATCGACACGAAACGTTTCCGATGCAACGGCATCGACGTAGAGCACAAGATCCTTGCCGTCGAATGTGGCGACGAGGTGGGCCCATCGTCGTCGCGCAAGAC
>JASMGX010000053.1 GCA_030751095.1 Pirellulales bacterium
AGGGAATCCGGGACACCATGAGCAGCGAGACACAAACGGCATACATCGGCAACACCCACTGCACCAGTTCATCGACAATAAATATCCGTTCCGAATCCGAACCGGAAGACCGCAATGTATAAAACACCAGCGCAAATCCAGCAATCGCTGCCGCTGCAGCCGGTGTGGGCAGTCCGCTGAACCAGCCGTGGTCGTCCTCCTCCGTGGTCTCCACATTGAAGCGCGCCAGTCGCAGCGCAGCACAGGAAACAAAAATGGTCGCAATAACCCAGACCCAATTGCGGTGTTCATAGCTGAAAGAGGGACACATCTTAACCATTAAAAACGCAGGTGCTGCGCCAAACGTGACCAGGTCGCTGAGGCTATCGAGTTGAGCGCCAAAATCGGATGTTTGATTGGCGAGGCGGGCGACGCGGCCATCGAGTGCATCAAAGAGCATCCCCAAAACGATCAGCCAACCGCAAAGCACAATATTTTGGGTTGGGTCTTTTCGGTCGACGATCCACGGTACGCGAGGGATCTGATGGATATTGATCTCTGCAGTGATGGGTGTTTTGTCGGAAGTTTCTGTCGGGGCATCAATCCGCGAAGCGACCACCAGCGCAAAGAAACCACAAATCAGGTTTGCGAGAGTCAGGAGGGTTGGAAAAATAGCAACCGTTCGGATGCGACGCATAGTCAAAGCCCGCGATGGTGGTTTTGTGAATTAGCGGTTCTCTACTTGGCAATCAGAAGCATATTGAGCCAGAATCGTCGTGCCCGCTTTGATCCGATCACCGACTTTGATGGCAATCGACAAGCCATCTTCATCCGGCACGATCAATTCAGTTCGGGAACCGAGCTTGATCATACCAAATTGCTGGCCACAGGATAATGTTTCACCGGGACGTGCCGCACAAACAATCCGCCGGGCAATCAAGCCCGCGATCTGCCGCACGACAAACCGTCGGTAGGGGGGATGATCCTGCTGGAGTCCAATCCACATATTTTCATTTTTGATCGCGCTCTGGGGGTTGAGGGCATTCAAAAAGAGACCGGGGGCATACCGTAATTCGATGACTCTCGCCGCATTCGGTGCACGGTTGATGTGCACGTTGAAGATCGAAAGAAATACGCCGATGCGAACTGCCGGCCCACCCACAAACGGGTCGTGGTCGAGGCGCGTGATCTCGGCGATTGTTCCATCTGCGGGCGCAACGAACAGCCCGTCTCCCTGTGGGATCCGGCGGGGGGGATCGCGAAAGAAGTAGAGAACCCAGAGAAAGACAACCAGCAGCAGTCCGCTCAGGGGCCAGAGCCAGGGCCAGAAGATCAGGACCAGAGTGCCAATCGCAAGCGGCGGCAATCCCATGATCAATGTCTCGGCCAGTCCCCAACGCGCCAACGGTAACCGTGCCCGCCAGGCAAAGGGATCGTCGGCCGTCTGCCAGTGGCCGTCGCACAGATTTTGGCAATACTTCAGATCGCGGGGATCGAGGATTTCGTGAGGTGTCCCTGAGGTGTCGCCTCGCCGGCTGGCGGCCATCGCTTTGAGATAGCGGGCTCGGAATCGTTGCAAGTACCAACGCCGCCATCGTCCCCAGGCCAATTCCACGCGAACACAAAAGCCACCACCAGGTTGCACACTGGTGATATTCTCTGGTAGCGCTACAGGTTTCAACTGCTCCTGGACTGACTCGACATTACTCATCGAAGGCCATCTCGTAATGAGGCACTGGGGAGAAAAACACCATGGTAACGTTTCGTGATAGTGCTGAGAAGCGTTGGAACTTCCAGTACCGCCAGAGGGGCTCATTCTATGTAAGGAATCAGAGTTGTGGCACACTAGCGAGAGACGCGCAGATCGGGCAGAATGTTCAGTAGATGTTTTTTGAAATCGATTCGGCGCCTAGCAGGTGTTTTGGACCACGAGAGAGGAAAGTAGTGTGACGATGAGTACGATTAGCGAAGTACACGGCCGTCAAATTCTTGACAGTCGCGGTAATCCCACCGTTGAAGTCGAAGTGACGCTTATGGATGGAGCTGCAGGTGTGGCAGCAGTTCCGAGTGGCGCAAGCACTGGCGTACACGAAGCTTGGGAGCTGCGCGACGGAGATGAAAAAGTATTTTTGGGTAAGGGTGTGCTCAAGGCGGTCGAAAATGTCAATACTCTCATCGATGGAGAATTGACCGGGATGAATGCGTTGGATCAAGCTGCGATCGATGCCAAGCTGATCGAGTTGGATGGGACAGAAAATAAAAAGAATTTGGGGGCCAACGCGATTTTGGGTGCGTCGCTTGCCGTGGCTCACGCCGCGGCGGCATCTTGCGAGTTGCCGCTCTATCGTTACCTCGGTGGCGTCGATGCCCGAATTTTGCCCGCTCCGATGATGAACATCGTCAATGGTGGCGAACACGCGGACAACTCTGTCGATGTTCAGGAATTTATGGTGATGCCACTGGGGTTTGATTGCTTTAGCGATGCCTTGCGTTGTGGTGTGGAAGTGTTCCATCAGTTGAAAAAAGTCTTGCATAAAAGAGGCCTCAATACGGCCGTGGGCGACGAGGGTGGATTTGCTCCCGACCTGGATAGCAACGCTGAAGCGATGGACTTGATTCTTGAGGCGATTGACCTTGCGGGTTACCGGAGTGGCGAACAAGTCCGCATTGCGCTGGATGTCGCCGCTACCGAATTCTTCGATGCAGATTCAGGCCACTACACTCTGGAGAACAAAAAACTCGATTCGGCGGCCATGGTCGATCTGTTGGCAAGCTGGGTCGAAAAATATCCGATCTGTTCGATCGAGGATGGGTGCAGTGAAGACGATTGGGCGGGTTGGAAGTTGCTCAGCGACAGACTCGGCGATCGCGTCCAACTGGTGGGCGATGATCTGTTCGTTACGAACACCAGGCGGTTGCAGCGGGGAATCGATGAGGGGATCGCCAACAGCATCCTGATCAAAGTCAACCAGATAGGCACGTTAACCGAAACGATCGAGGCAATTCAGCTTGCACACCGCTCCCACTATACGGCCATTGCCAGCCATCGTAGTGGAGAGACGGAAGATGCGACGATCGCCGATCTGGCGGTGGCCCTTTCGACGGCCCAGATCAAGACCGGCAGCGGATCGCGAACCGATCGGATGGCGAAGTACAATCAGTTGTTGCGTATCGAAGAACAATTGGGTGCAACGGCACTCTATGGGGGGTCCTTGTTTCCCAAATGAGTGGCGGGAAGAAGAGGTTTCTGCCTCAGTTAAAGTGGAACCCCTAGAAACCATGTGCAAGCAAGTCCGGTCCAGCGATTCAGAGTCTGCCGAATGGCTGCAGTACGTGCTGGCCTTTTCCGCCTTTGCACTCATTGCATTGGCGCTTGTCTCGGGAAAAATCAAAACGCGTCAGGCTGCGATCGAACAACAGTTCCATGGGATCCAGCAGATGCAGCAGTCGGGTGGCGCAAATTCTGAGCAGCCTTTGAAGTCGCCCGACGAGATTCCAGCTCGGATCACGCTGCGGCCCTTGATGTTGATCTTGGGCGTTGTACTCGGTCTGGCCTGGTTGGGATTGATCGTCCGAAAAGTTCGTCGCCGCAATGTTGTCCGGCGTACCACTGATGAACGAGAGCCTGATCATGACCGCTGCGGACAAACGTCGTGCGATGCCGGTGACCGCCGATGAGTCGGCCCAAGATCCCGCAGCGGTCTTCGTATTGGGATTGTTGGCCTCTGTGTTCCTCGGTACTCTCCTTACTTAAAGGCTGCTCGCAGGATTCTGTTTCCGGTTGAATTTTCGGTAGTGACCGAACAGATCCCAAAAAAAGGCTTGGGATCGACATCCAATCATCAGACGAACGATTGAATGGCAGGGATATGGACCAACCAATCAAAGCAAAAACATTGGGTGACATCGAGCCAGAATTATATTTTCTCAAAAATATAAGTATTTCCTTTGATGTTTTAGAACACGACCCGGATGCCGATTTCAACGTTTTCGTCCAATTGGAACCCCCCGCTATTTTAGATATCACCCGAGCAATTATTGATCATCAAAATGTTTTTGACCTTATTCTCACTTGGAATGAAGACGTATTAGAAAAATGTGAGAATAGTGTTTTTCTGCCTTTTGGTGGCTGCTGGATCGATGAGCGTGATCAAGCGATCCACACGAAAACAAAGTTGCTGTCCGTTATCGCGTCGGAAAAAAAAGACACGAAAGGGCACAGGCTAAGACATAAAATTGTTAGGGTCGACAAGGCACTCGATTCTCGAGACGTATACGGTAGGGGGTATAGCCCGATTGAAAACAAAATAACGGCACTAAAAGATTACATGTTTTCTGTCATCATAGAAAATTCCACGCCAAAAAATTATTTTACTGAAAAAACAATCGACTCTCTCGTCACAGGCACGGTTCCCGTTTTCTGGGGGTGCGAAAATATCGGGAAATTTTTTGATGAAAGAGGCTTTGTCGTTTTTAAGAGTGCCAGGCAGTATAAGAAAATGAGACCGACCTTGACCGCAGAAACATATAACCGGATGTTGCCCTACATAAAGAAAAATTTTGAATTATCTATGAAGTACACAAATTATTTAGATAGGGTCGAAGACGAAATCAACAAAAGCATCCAGAGTTAGCTGTGGCCGGGAGACTTCTTCGAATGGTTTTTTGGGCTCAAGCGGTCGCAGCGGAGGTGCCGCCCGATGGACGTGGACCGCGCAGCACTTTGAGAAACCCCATCTGTAGAAGTTCCGTTTTGAAAAAACCAAGAGCGATCGCGCCGCGTTAAGATCACTCTGCCTTGCGGACCATCAACGTACCGTCTGGGCCTTTACTGGCGTCAAAAAAGTACGTATAGCCCGGCTTCAACTCCGGCAGTGTGATCGCGGCCGGCTTGAGGATTTCTTTTTGCACCTCTTGAAAGTCCTTCGGCTTTCTCCCTTTGAGAGCCCGGAATGTTTTCAGCCCGTCTTCGACCTGCATCAAGGCTAGTTTTTCTTTTGTGGAAAAATAGGCGTTGATCGGTGTCATTAAAAAGCCCGCTTTGCCCGGTTGCCACTTGCCGGAACCCGGTTCGGCCTTGACGGTTTTGCCCTTAGTTGTGTTGTCCTTGGTTGTGTTGCCGCTGCGGGAGGCCGCTTTCTCGGTCGCCGGCGGTTGGGCCTCGGTTTTCGTCGAAGAACCGGCAGGAGCATTTTCTGCAGGATAGATCGGTTCGGGTGCTCGGGCTTCTTTCTGTTGGGGTAGCTCGGGTACTCCACAGCCACTAATCGAAAGCAGCAGAGAGAAAAGGAGCAGAGAGAAGAGCAGCAGCGCGATGCTCTGCGGGCCGCAAACATGAAAATGCCTCAATCGGGTTTCCCGAAAAATTTCTGCTTGCATCTCTTCACTCCGTGATCTTGGGTACCTGGACGTTCCAATCGCGCATCTCTTCGAGCATCTGGCGGTGGGTCATGTCATAATGCAGCGCGGTCAGCGTTACATCACCTTTTTCCAGAGAAGTCAAATCGGTTTCTTTGGCGCCTGGCCGGGGAGGAGGCAGGTTGGTTGCCCAGAAGTAATTCCTGCCGCGCGGATCGGTCCTTTTTTCATACTGTTCCCCGTGCCGCTCCAGACCCATAGGAACCACTCGCAATCGGCTCCCATTTTGAAGTGCCGTGGTGGGGATATTGAGGTTGTAGAGTCGCGGCTGTTCGGTGCGATGCTCCAGCAGTTGTTCGATCACTCCGCGGGCCATGATGGCCGCCCTGTCAAACTGGGCATGGGGATCGTACTCGAGTGAAACGGCGACACTCTCAATTCCAAAAAAAGCACCTTCGATGGCGGCAGCAACCGTGCCCGAATAGAGCACATTGATGCCCGCGTTGAGACCACCGTTGATTCCACTGACAACCAGATCAACCGGCGCGGGACACAATTCGGTACAGCCGATTTTCACGCAGTCTGCGGGGCTTCCCTCGACTGCCCAGCCGCGTTGTCGCTCATCCTTAAAAATTTCTTTACAGACCAGCGGCTCGAGAAACGTAATCGAATGTCCTACGCCACTTTGTTCGGTGGCTGGTGCAACAACACTCACATCGCCCAACTTCATCAGCTCATTTTCCATGGCAGCCAGACCGGGCGCATAAATGCCATCGTCGTTTGTCAGGAGAATGTGCATGGGCTTTGGTATCCGCGATCTGCTAAAGCCTATCATTCTAACCAGATGTGACCGACTGCCCAGGCTGCATCTCCCGGCAGCAACCTTGGATTAAGGTGCGTGCACCGGTTCGAGGGTGCCAGACCCCTAGCCTGTGGCATGATGTCCCGATAAAATCGCCCCTTTCCGCCCGTCCATTGTGTCGGGCGTTTTCATTTTCTATTTACATATTTTTTCCCGACTTTTGTCGTCGGGGATTCTGTTGCTGGTGGTTGTATGACAACAGTGACCGAAAAGACCGACGTATCCGCCCGGCCGGTTGGCAGCGAACGGATCCTGGTTTTCGATTTCGGCTCCCAGTACGCACAACTGATTGCCCGTAGGGTCCGCGAGCAGCATGTCTATTGTGAGATTGTCCGTCATGATCTTTCGGCCGATCGCGTCCGCGAGTTAGCACCGAAGGGCATCATTCTGTCGGGAGGCCCCTCGAGCGTCTATAGCGGCGATGCGCCTCGCCTTGACGCAGATATTTTGAGACTCGGCATTCCTGTCCTTGGGATCTGCTATGGAATGCAGTTGGCGTGCGAGGCTCTTGGCGGCAAGGTGGCAAACACGCCCAGTCGTGAATATGGTCGTGCCCATTGCCGGATTACCTCGCCGGGAGACCTGTTTGCCGATTTTCCGGAACAGACCGAAGTTTGGATGAGTCATGGAGATCAGGTCCAGAGCATTTCGGATCAGTTCGTGGCACTTGCCCAAACCGACAGTTGTCCGGTAGCTGCGGTCAAGCATCGTGAATTGCCGATCTACGGTCTCCAGTTTCATCCGGAGGTGACCCACACGCCTTTGGGAAATCGCATCTTGAAGAATTTTCTTCGCAGCGTATGTCAGACACGCGGTTTGTGGAACATGGGCGGTTTTGCCGAGGAAACCATCGAACAAATTCGCCAAAAGGTGGGCAAGGGTCGGGTGATCTGCGGCCTCTCCGGGGGAGTCGATTCCTCGGTCGTTGCCGCGCTGCTCTACAGGGCGATCGGGGATCAGTTGTCCTGCATCCTCGTCGACAACGGCCTGCTTCGGGAGGGTGAGGAGGAATCGGTTCGAAGCGAGTTTACCGAACATTTTAAAACGGATTTACATGTGGTTCCCGCGGCGGAACAATTTCTTTCGGCGCTCGCCGGTGTGTCTGAGCCACAGGAAAAACGGCGCCGGATCGGACGTGTGTTTATCGAGTGCTTTACGGAGAAGGCAAAGGAAATTCAAGGCGCCCATTTTTTGGCCCAGGGGACACTCTACCCGGACGTGATCGAAAGCGGCGCAGCGGCAGACGGCCCGGCGGCAACAATCAAACTCCACCACAATGTCGGGGGCCTGCCGGACGAGTTGGGATTTGAACTAATCGAGCCGCTCCGGGATCTTTTTAAGGATGAAGTCCGCAACCTGGGGATGGAGTTGGGGTTGCCGGAAGAGCTGGTCTGGCGGCATCCCTTCCCGGGTCCCGGATTGGCGGTCAGATGCCTCGGCGAGGTGACGAGCGAGCGGCTCACCATACTCCGAAAAGCGGATGCAATTGTGGTTGAGGAAATTAAGGCTGCCGACCTCTATCGCTCAACGGCGCAGGCATTTGCAGTTCTCCTTCCGGTGCAGAGTGTTGGTGTGATGGGAGATGGCCGTACCTACGATGATGCCATTGCCGTGCGTTGCGTCGACAGCGAGGATTTCATGACTGCCGACTGGAGTCATCTTCCGCCCCAACTGCTCTCAAAGATATCGAATCGGATCATCAACGAAGTGGCGGGGGTGAACCGGGTCGTTTACGATATCAGTTCCAAACCCCCGGCAACCATTGAATGGGAGTAATCTTCACCCCGGTGCAAGCGGAGGTGGGTTTTCGGGTCGCTGCATCTTTGTTGCATCAACAGCGTTTGGGCTTTCTTTAAGTTACGGGATTTTTGGCAATGGGCAAAAAATATATCTACCAGATGGGCGGCCTTACCAAAAAGTTCGGGCGTCGTGAGGTCCTCCAGGATATCTGGCTCGCCTTTTACCCAGGGGCAAAGATCGGCGTGCTCGGGCGCAATGGCGCCGGCAAGAGCACTCTGCTGAGAATCATGGCCGGGATCGACCGGGAGTTCGAGGGCGAGGCGGCACTCTGCGATGGCTTTACCGTCGGCTATCTGTCGCAAGAACCACAACTCGATGCCACACTCGACGTACGCGGCAACGTCGAAGCGTCGGTAGCAGCGACGCGGGCAATTCTCAACCGCTATGATGAAATCAATCTGCAGTTGGCCGAACCGATGGATCCTGAGAAAATGGAAAAACTGTTGGCCGAGCAGGCCCGCGTCCAGGATCAGATCGATGCGACGGGCGCCTGGGAGTTGGATCGGCAGATCGAAATCGCAATGGATGCCGTCAATCTTCCGCCCGGTGATGCGGATGTGACCCATCTTTCCGGGGGAGAACGACGGCGGGTCGCAATCTGCAAAATTCTGCTCGAGCGGCCCGATCTATTGCTCTTGGATGAGCCGACCAACCACCTCGACGCCGACAGCGTCTCATGGCTTGAGCGTCACTTGGCCGAATACCCCGGCACCGTCGTTGCGATCACGCACGACCGTTATTTTCTGGATAACGTTGCCGGATGGATTTTGGAACTCGATCGTGGCGAGGGGATTCCCTGGGAAGGGAATTATTCAAGCTGGCTTGAGCAGAAACAGCAGCGGCTCAAGCGGGAACAACAAGCGGCCAAGGCCCACCAGCGGACGCTCGAACGGGAGTTGGAATGGATACGCATGGCACCCCGTGCCCGGCAGGCAAAGAGCAAGGCCCGGATCAAAGCCTACGAATCGATGGCGGACGAGGGTTTTCAGGAGCGTCCCGACGAAATGGAGATCCAGATACCCCCCGGTGAGCGACTCGGTGAACTGGCAATCGAGGCAGAAAATCTCTCCAAGGCCTATGGAGAGACGGTCTTGTTTGAGGATCTTAGTTTTCGTCTCCCGGCCGGGGGGATTGTGGGCGTTGTCGGTCCCAACGGCGCGGGCAAGACCACACTCTTCCGGATGCTGATCGGTGAGGAAAAGCAGGATGCCGGGAGATTAAAAATAGGCGATACGGTAAAACTCGGGTATGTCGATCAGTCCCGCGATTCCCTCTCCGATACCGCTACGGTCTTTGAGGAAATTTCCGGGGGACACGACACATTCGAGATGGGTGGCCATAAGGTGGCTTCCCGGGCCTACGTGGCCCGCTTTCACTTTATCGGTACCGATCAACAGAAGAAGGTAGGCGACCTCTCCGGTGGTGAGCGCAACCGCCTGCACTTGGCTAAATTGCTCCGTCGCGGGTGTAATGTGTTGCTCCTCGATGAGCCGACCAATGACCTCGATGTCGATACCCTCCGGGCCCTGGAGGAGGCGATTCTCAGTTTTGCCGGCTGCGTTGTGGTGGTCAGTCACGATCGCTGGTTTCTCAATCGGTTAGCGACCCATATCCTCGCATTTGAAGGCGATGGCTATGTACACTGGTGCGAAGGCAATTATGAAACGTATGAGGAGCAACGTCGCGAGCGGCTGGGGGTTTCTTCAGACGAACCGCGTCGTTTTCGATATAAGAAGCTTACAAGGAATTAAGGCCCCGCTTGACCGGTGAGCAGCAATGAAGTAACAAGATCTGCTTGGTGCTCGATGCACCATCCATACATTCTATCCATCGATTCATCAAGGATTTTTCAGCAATGACAATTTTACGATCCGGTACCTCAACGAAATACTCTGAAAACTGGGCCCATGCGTTTGGGCGATCGGGCGGTTCCGGTGTGCAAAAGAAGAAAAAAACCAAATGCAAGTCACGGAAAAAGAAAACAGCAGCGAAGAAAAAAAGCAAGAAAAAAACCGCTGCTAAAAAGAAAACAAAGGTAAAAGTGACCAAGAAAAAATCTGCCAAGAAAAAAACGCCGGCGAAAAAAAGGAAGGCATCCAAAACAGCTCGAAAAAAAGTAGTCAAGAAGAAGGCCCTTAAGAAGAAGACTGCCAAGAAGAAGTCGGTGAAGAAGGCGACGAAGAAAAAGTCGGCCAAGAAAAAGAAGGCGAAGAAAAAGGGTGGAAAGAAAAGAGCTAAAAAGCGGTGAGGCGGGATCGCTTGTCCCGATCTGTTCGGTCCGATCTGCCGGACGTTGGTTTTTTGAAATTGCAGAAAAAATGAGTCAGGAGATTTTGTGATGAAAGTACATTTGCAGTATTGCTCGCAGTGAAACTATGAGCCCAAAGCTCTCAGTTTGATGAGCAAAATGATGGAATCGTACAAGCAGGAAATATCGGACTTTACTCTCGAACCCGGCTCGGGAGGTTGCTTCGAACTATCGTTCGATGGAGAATTGGTCTACTCGAAGCTCAAGACAGGCAGCTTTCCAGACGAGTCGGAGATGGTGGCCCTGGCCGGTGACCGCTTGGGCCGTTGATCGCTTGGGCCGGTGTCGCGACGAGACATGGTTCGGATACCACGGTTGTCTGGGTACCAGTGTTCACGGACTGAATTGCAGCAGGCGGAAGGCGTGCCATGGTCTATCGTTTTCTCTCCAACCTGTTGCATCCTTTTACGTTGCTGGTGCTCGTTCTGGTGGTGGTTCTGGTGGTGCTCTGGCGAAAACGTGCGCTCTCGCGAGGGGCACTTTTCGCTTTAGCAATCCCGACCGCTGCACTGTATCTGTTTTGCACTCCTATGGTCGCTTATCTGATGTTGGGAACGTTGGAGTGGCCCTATCCTCCTATCTATGAGCGGCCTGATGAGGCGGCGGCCATTGTGGTCCTCGGCTCGGGTGTGGCCCCGCCCGATGCGGTCCGCCGCAAAGCGGTGCTCGATGCTTCGGGAAACGCCCGCTGTCTGAAGGCGGCGGAACTCTATTTTTCCGGGCCGCCCTGCAAAATTGTGGTCACCGGTGGACGGGTTGAGTTGTACAAAGAGGGTCCGGTGATGGCCGAAGTCATGCGGGATCTGCTTGTGCGGTTGGGTGTTGCCAAGGAGGACGTGATTGTCGAAGCGGAATCTAGGAGCACACATGAGAACGCGGTTTTAGCAGCCAAGCTGCTCCGTGAGCGCGGGATTGATTCGGTTGTCGTCGTCAGCGATGCGACCCATTTAGCACGCGGCGTCCGTTGTTTTGAGCGGCAGGGTTTCTCCGCCGTTGCCGCCGGTTGCCAATATCGGGCTACCGAGTTGCGATTAACGATTTTCAGTTTTCTCCCGAGCCTCGGCGCGGCGGCAGCAAATCAGGCCGTTTTTCACGAGTACCTGGGATTGCTCTGGTATCGACTGCATGGTCGTATTTGAATAGTGCGGCAGGCAGCGTGCTGGAATTTCTGCCCGGCGAACTCTAAAAAACGCTATCTTGCCAGATCGATTGCCTGCTGCCGCTCTGCATGGTGAACTTTTTGCGTAGAATAGAGATGCCGTAGCCGCATTGGGGGCGGCACTTTTTTGACCAGCCGATTTTGTCAGACGATTGAGTTCGCATGTCCGATTCCGCTGATTCTTCCGCGAGCCGATTGCCCCAAAAGGGGACTGCGGATATTTCTGGTCGCCAATTGGGCGATTACCGACTGCTGAGAAAACTCGGTAGCGGCGCGATGGCCGAAGTCTATCTGGCCGAGCAGATATCTCTCGGACGAAACGTCGCCTTCAAAGTTCTTAAAGCGGAATTGGCTACCGATGCGACCTATGTCGAACGGTTTCTTCGGGAAGCGAGGGCGGCGGCGGCTCTGGTACATCCCAACATCGTTGGGGTCTACGAAGTCGGGCAGAGTGAAGGGATTCACTATATCGTCCAGGAATATGTTCAGGGCCAGAACTTGGCGGAACTGCTCAGCCGCAGCGGGCCTCCCGAATTGTCCGTGGCGGTGGCGATCATGCGCCAGGTATCGGCCGCGCTGGCAAAGGCGGGGGCGGCGGGAATCGTACACCGGGACATCAAACCGGAAAACTTGATGCTTGCGGGGACCGGCGAGGTGAAGGTTACCGATTTCGGTCTGGCCCGAGCGGCCGAAGCGAGCAGCCAGCCACAACTCACGCAGGACGGCATGACGATGGGTTCGCCGCTTTACATGAGCCCCGAGCAGATCGAAGGAAAGCCGCTCGATCCCCGTTCCGACATCTATTCTTTCGGTGTCACTTCTTACCAGATGCTCTCGGGGCAACCTCCATTTCGCGGGGACTCGAGCCTGAATGTGGCACTGCAGCATTTACGGATTGAGCCGGAGCGATTGGAGAATGTTTGCCAGGACCTTCCGCCCGGTCTTTGTCGTATTGTCCACCGCATGCTCGCAAAGGATCCGAAGCAGCGATTTGCCCACGGCATCGAGGTCCTTCGTGAACTCAAGGATTTGGACATTCCCGGTCTGGAGAGCGACTGGCCTGAGGAACTCGAGCAGTTCAACACGACCGAAATGGCATCTCTCGCCGATGCCCGTGCGGCGGCTACGCAGCAACTCTCGGCGGTGATGGCGAGCGAACAAAAACCGCGTCGGCTCACGCGGCAACCTTTTTTCTGGGTCGCCATTTCCATTGCACTGTTGTTGGGGCTGTTGTTGGGGTGGCCCTCTGCGGAGCCTCCGCTACTCTCGGCGGATATTCCCACCGGCATCGAGCGGATGCAGAGCGGCGAGCACCAATACCTCTACGCGATGCACCTCGGTACTGAAGGGGGCTGGCAGAGTGTGATCGAGCACTTTCCGGAGGATGAGCACCATGTGCGTTTGGCCCGCAAGCAACTGGCAGAACTTTACCTCAATCAGGATCGGCGCTACGAGGCTCTCAAAATCTTCAATATCTTTGAAAATTTTACCCGACAGGACGATATGGGTCTGGAGTACCGTGCCTACGGACTGGCTGGTGGATATGTGATTATGGTCCTCGATCAGGAAATGGATGCTGCGGGCAAACAGTTTGCAGCGCTCTGGCCGCTTCGCGATCGACTCAAGAAGTTTGACCGCGGTATGACCCGGCGCGTCTATCAGCTTGCGCGCAAAAACCGTCGGATGATCGACAAAAAGCAACATGCGGAGATCGATGGGTGGCTCAAGCGGCATACGCAATCCGACTCCGATGCGGTTTCAGAGGAAGGGCAGGGGGGCTCTGCCGGTTGACAGTGACGGTTCTCGATCGATAGAATTTTGAGTGCAGCAGATGCTGCAAGGCGGTTCTCGGTTTCTGTCGGCGTACGGCAATTCGTTGTTGCAGTTTACCGAGAGGGTCGCCTCTCTATCCGAGCACGCCCCCTTCGTCTAGTGGCCCAGGACATCGGATTCTCAGTCCGAAGACAGGGGTTCGACTCCCCTAGGGGGTGCTCTGTTGCTTCGCCGGTTTTCGCACGCTGCGAAGAACCCCGACCCTCTTCACTGCCTCATTTCTCTGGTATCTAATGGGAGTATCACTCCCTGAGGGCAATTCTATGAATACTCGCTACAGCAAACTCTTGTTGGCTTTCTTACTCTTGATTCTCATTGGGCCGCCGGTGGTTGCGGAGGGTCCCCCGAAGGATGGGCCTTACGTGGAGTACTACGACAACGGCCAGAAGAAGTCAGAGGCCCATTACAAAAACGGCAGGCAAGAGGGCGTCTCGAATACGTGGTATGAAAACGGCCAGAAAGAATACGAGTCCCACCACAAGAACGGCAAGTTAGAGGGGCTTTGGACCTGGTGGCACAAAAACGGCCAGAAGCAGGCGGAGGGCTACTACAAGAACGGCAAGCTCGATGGCCCTTGGACCGGGTGGGATGAGAACGGCCAGAAGCAGTGGGAGAAACAATACAAAGAAGATAAACAAACGAAGGCTGTGGAGAGACGGCCAAAGGATGGGGCACAAGTTGTGCACTGGGAGAATGGAAAAAAGAAGATTGAGATCCATTACAAGAACGGCAAGAAAGATGGCCTTGGAACTTGGTGGCTTAAAAACGGCAAGAAGGCAATGGAGGTCCATTACAAGAACGGCAAGCATGATGGCCTTACGACGAACTGGTATGAAAACGGCCAGAAACTGTTTGAGTCCCATTGGAAAAACGGCAAGAAAGATGGCCTTTCGACTGAGTGGTCCGAAAACGGCCAGAAGGGGTACGAGGGCAATTTTAAGGACGGCAAGAAAGAGGGCCTTTGGACTTTTTGGGATAAAAACGGCAAGAAGAAATCAGAGGTCCTTTACAAGGACGGCGAAGAAGTAAGCCGCAAAGAGTTCTAACCTGAGGCCACCCCCAGTCTGTCTGTCTGCGCGGTGAAGATGCATTCGTGTGGGGCAGCGCCTATCCACAAAAGTTGATCGCTAAAAATCAAGCACGACGCTGTCAATGGCGAGATGAGATTCAGGTCCAAATGACATGAGTGAACAGAATCGCAGGCCCAAGCGCACGCTCTCGGTATTCTCGCTCGTGATGATCACCACTGGGATCATCACGAGTATCCTGGCCGCACCGTCGATGGCCGAATACGGTTTTTCGATGGTATTTATCTACTTTCTCGTCGCTGTTGTATTTTTGCTCCCCTCGGCTTTGATTTCTGCAGAACTGGCGACCGGATGGCCCGAGGACGGGGGCGTCTACGTCTGGGTCAAAGAAGCCTACGGCGAGCGATTCGGATTCGTAGCGGTCTGGCAGCAATGGATCGAGAATGTAATCTGGTTGCCCTCGATTCTCACCGTGATCGTCGTCGCGGCCACCTATGGATTTGACCCGAGCCTTAAAGACAACAACTGGTTCGTTTTCGCTGCGGTCAACGTGGTCTTCTGGCTGCTCACGCTTACCAACTTATTCGGGATGCGGACCTCGAGTACCGTAGCCACTATTTGTACTATCTTCGGTACCATCCTGCCAATTCTGTTTATGTTCACTTTGGCGATACTTTATGTTTCGTGGGGAAATCCCTCGCAATGCACTATTGACTGGGCACATGTTATCCCGGATCTCGGGGATACCGATAAATTGTCATTTATAGTCGTCTCATTCCTAACCTTTGCCGGAATCGAGGCTTCCGCCTCGAACGCCGCTTCCGCCAAGAATCCGCGCCGGGATTACCCGATTGCCATTATCGTCTCCGCCACCTTGGCACTCGTACTGGTAACACTGATCGCCCTTTCTATCGCGATTGTCGTGCCTCTGGACAAAATCAATCTCGACGCGGGAATCATGCAGGCAATCGAGGTCATGTTTACAGGGTTTGGCATGAAGGCGTTTGTGCCGATTGCAGGACTGGTCATCGCCCTGGGCATCATCGGCGAGGTAAATAACTGGATTCCGGCGCCCACGCGAGGACTGTTGGTTGCTGGCCTGGACGGAACGTTATCCAAATTCTGGCAAAAAGAGAATAAGTATGCGGTGCATCAGAGGATTTTAGTCGGGCAGGGGCTGATCGTCTCGGCAATTTCGACGATCTATCTGTTCTTCAAGGTCGAGATTGCCTTCTGGCTGATGACCGTTGTTCCTACGATGCTGTACATCGTCATGTATTTTCTGATGTTCGGTGCAGCGGTCCGATTGCGATATTCGCATCCCAAGGTCCCGCGCCGATACCGCGTGCCCTGCGGTAATTATGGAATCTGGTTTCTCGCAATCATGGGAACGGTTGCGGGAGCATTTGCGATCATTTTCGCCTTCAATCCCCCCGGCAATGTGCCCGATCATTTGCGGCCCGCCTATATCAGTGTCGTCGCCCTCGGCTTCGTGATCTTTACCATTATGCCGTTTGTGATTTTTTCGTTCCGGAGGTCCGAGTGGCGAGGGGCTGAACTCAAATCTGAAAAAAAGAATTGAATACGATAACCTGCTGCCGCGCTTCTGAAGTGCTCATCGGTTACCTAAAGGTAGTGCTTGGTCGCAATTTCAGTGGTGTTGCCTAGCCAAGCGGTGACAGCAGTTGAGTAGGCAGCCGTGGAAGCGGTTGCGGAGAAATCTTTCTGCGACCGCTTTTATGTTCAGAGCTTGAGCCCCGCATCCTGCTGTTGATTCCCGGCTCTTTTTCTGCAGTTTTCGACGAAATAGCTGCGGGTATAGCAGACGGTGGCCCCAAAATCTCTTGAGTTTTTTCACAATTATAGATACCTGGGCCGTACGTTGGGCTTCTTTGAGTCTGCGCCTTCGGAAGGCCATGTTTAGATATGAATATATGCAGTCGAAATGAAAAAACTCATTCTGATTAGCTTTGGTATCTCGCTTTCGATGATGGCAGGTATGTCTGCTGAGGGATTCGATCAAATCACACAGAATGGTTCCTTCAGTTTACAGAGTACGAACTGGAACAGCACGGCTGCACTCGACAAATTTGATGGTACTGTCGGTACCTTGTTGTCCGTTGAGCTGAGTCTCTTTGGTAACATAGACGCTAATGCCGGATATGAAAATCTGGCAGCCGTCAGCAATGACATCGTCTTAGAATCCGCAGCAAGCATTTACGGTGAAGTTCTCGGCACATCCGTTCCTTTTGATCTAACTATTACTCCGAACCATTTGGGCACCTTCAACGGGGTTCCGAGTTTCGATGGCACGCCCGACTTCAGTGGTACTTCCGGTCAGTTGTTGTTGGGTTTGACTGGCAGTGCCTCCGACTCGCTCAGTACCACCAGTTTCCATCCGGTCGTCGAGGCGATTGTACTCCCGAACTTCATCGATGCCGATGGTATGGCAGGTGGCTTGGATACGCTCATGCTGGAAATTGAGGCCTCGGGTAGCAGTCATGCAACCGATTTCCAGGGTAACGTTGCCAGTATGTTTCAAACGACCGCTGCTGCTTCCTATGAATTGATCTACACCTACGAAACAGGCGAAGTCAGTGCTGTTCCCGAACCCGGTGCGCTGCTGCTGGCCCTGCTCGGCCTGGCCCTGCTGGTAGGACGCGGCGCACTCCTGCCGAGGTAGAGGCGCGGAAAATCTGTGCGTTCTGGTCCGATCAGAGTACCCAGCAACTGTTTTCTTTGAGATTTTTCTTTGCTGCGATGCGGCTCGGTGGTTTCGCGATTTGGTAATGGCAATTAACGAAGGCGTCTCGCGAGAAAAAGTAGCAACCCTTTGAGTCCTGTTAAGCGTTCTTGTGATCATAACCATGCCTTTCCTTTTCAAAGCAGGCTCTCCACCCGCTGGCCCATTGTCTGGCGGTGAGCGCGCTGCCTTGTTGTCTGTGGTGGTAGAATGAGCGAGCAGATGGTACAACGCGATGTTGAAAATAGTATCCTGTTGAATCGTTGGCCAGAAAGGAACTGTGATGCCCACATTGACTGTGGAGGGGGTAGGTGAATTCGAGGTAGCTGAAGGTAAGCGTCTCGTTTTGGCCCTCACCGACGATGCCGGAGTGGACCAGTTGCACGCCTGCGGCGGTCAAGGTCGTTGCACGACCTGTCGGGTGGAAGTCTTGGAGGGTGAACCGGATGAGATGACCGTTGCTGAAAAAGATACACTGGTAGCCCAGGAATTGACCGGCGTACGATTAAGTTGCCAACTGCTCTGCAACGAAGATATCGCGGTACGTGTTGTTTCGCGGTTGGAGGGGAGCGGTCGGGAGGACGCCGGCGCGCGGCCTACCGATCAACTGCAACCCGAACCGGTTCAATGGACAACCAGATAAACTGAGTGTCGGTGGCTCGAACTGTTGCGGGGGTTCACCAATGTGAACCGAGAGCGTAACCTATTTTGGTTTCGCAGCACCATCACGGGAGCCTCTGCGTTGGCATGATTGTGGATTGATTTTAGGCGCAGATCGGGTACACTTGGTCTCAATCTAAATCTCGTCATGGCATGATGGGGGGATGATCGAAAACAATGTCTTTATTAAGG
This sequence comes from Pirellulales bacterium, assembly GCA_030751095.1. Lineage (GTDB taxonomy): Bacteria > Planctomycetota > Planctomycetia > Pirellulales > UBA7805 > UBA7805. Next base: position 17,923 of record JASMGX010000053.1, read on the forward strand.
GGTGCATAGGAATGTTTTTGTTTCTACAAAATGCGGATGGACAGACGTGCGTCGAGCATGTGGCGTTATTCGGGAATATGATGGGGCAGGGATTCGGGAATATGATGGGGCAGGGCATGGTAGGCTTAATCGGGCTCGTACTCGTTGGGCTCTTGGTTGTGGCGCTCTGGCGGATTATGGACGCAGCCAATGCTGCGGCGCCCGAGCATCGCACGATGGAACCCGGCATGATCTGGCTCCTGCTCATCCCAGTGTTCCAGGTCTACTGGAATTTCCGGGCCCTTCCTGAAGTCTCGAAATCGCTGGCCGCCACCATGCGGGATAAGGGCCTCAACCCCGACGATTGTGGGCAAGGCATTGGCGTGGTGTGGTCGTTGCTGGTCGTGGCTATCTACATTTTACACATTATTGGCTGGACGATTAGCGGAGCTTTATTCTCTATTGGTGCGGCGGGCGTAGCCGAAGCTGCGATGTTTCTGCTGGGGCTATTGGTGTTATTAGGTTGGTTGGCAGTCTGTGTCTGCATTGTCATGTACATCGTCAAGGTGCAGGCCGCCAAGGCAAAGATCCTTGCGGCAGGCGATGTATCCTCACCACCGGCCTAATCGCCGGATAGACTGCGTTTCATTGCCACGATGATCGGTACCTGAGGCCCACCCCAGTCTTTCTCTCCGCTGCTGAGCGTGGTTTAATAAAGGGCGTTCCAGTCACTCTCTGAGGGCAGAAATCATGCGACACCTCCTCACTCTCGCCTGTCTCTTGTTTGTCACCGGTGTAGTGGCCGATGAAGCCGATTTTGACTTCAAGAGCCTGGGGGCTCGCAAAGCGGTGCGGGACTATAAGGCCACGCTTGCGAAGGAGGACAAAGCAAAGCAGAAGGCAATCGAGGAGATGGAGGCCGAAGCCAAGAAGGCGCAGAAGAAATACCGCGTCGAGTTGATCATGAATCTTGAGCAGGCCCTCAAGAAGGCGCTGCAGGATGCGGACTTGGAGGAGGCCAACAAGATCGACGCGGCCATCAAGGCACTCAAGAAGGGGGCCAGTCCAGCGGGAGGCAGCAAGGGCAGGAAGAGGAAAGCTCGGATTCCAGCCGATGCGGTGAAGTGGAATGGGCATCACTACTGGG
>JASMGX010000054.1 GCA_030751095.1 Pirellulales bacterium
GAATACAAAGTGCGGCGGGTGTACGAGGCTCAGAATATAACGGCCGCGTTCGAGCGGTCAAGCGGCAGGCAAAGGTTCGCTTCGCTGCGTTATCCGGGTGCCGGTAGCTCGCTTTTGCCCATGAGAAATAGATCGACAGCACGCGCCGCGCCGCGACCCTCGTTGATCGCCCAGACCACGAGCGACTGGCCCCGGCGACAGTCCCCGGCAGCAAAGACACCCTCCACGCTAGTCGCAAAACTGCCACCTTCGGCGGCAAAGGTTTCCCAATTGCCACGGGGATTCTGAATTTCCAGGCCCAACATTTCTCCCACACTCTTTTCCGGACCGACAAAGCCAGTGGCCAGGAGTATCAAATCGGCCGGCCACTCCTTTTCGCTTCCGGCCACCTCGCTGAAGGGAGCCCGTTCGCCCGGTGTGCTCCAATCGACTTCCACGGTCCGCACTCCACAGACACGGCCTGCGCCATCGTCGAGAAACGCTTTGGTGAGCAGATGGTACTGCCGCGGATCGGCTCCAAATCGGACCTCCGCTTCGGCGTGCGAATAATCGATGCGAAAAATTCTCGGCCACTCTGGCCAGGGATTGCCGGCGGCACGCTCAGCGGGTGGCTTATCGAGCAATTCAAAATTGACAACGCTCTGGCAACCGTGCCGCAGTGAAGTGCCAATACAATCGGCTCCGGTATCTCCACCGCCAATCACGATCACATCTTTATTATGTGCCGAAAGGTACGCCTCGTCGGCAAGCTCTGAATCGAGCAGGCTCTTGGTGTTTCGCGTGAGGAACTCCATCGCCTGATGGATCCCTCCAAGTTCTCTTCCGGGACACTTTGCCACCGGATCAAAAGGCTGCGTAGCGCCTGTTGCCAACAGGAGGGCATCGAACTCCTTGAGCAATTGATTCGGATCGAGATACTCAATCACACAACCTCGCTCCTCCATGATGCGATTCATGTGGCCGGGTGGAAAATCTTCACTACGACCTACATGGACCGAGGTGACAAACCGCACCCCTTCCTTTTTTAAGAGATTCACGCGGCGCTGGACGACCCCCTTGGCGAGTTTCATGCCGGGAATACCGTACATCAGCAGCCCGCCGATCCGGTCGGACCGCTCAAAGACGGTGACTTCGTGGCCGACTTTGTTCAGTTGCGCAGCGGCGCTGAGGCCTGCCGGCCCGGAGCCGACGACGGCAACACGCTTGCCGGTTCGCGCCACTGGCGGTGCAGGCTCGATCCAGCCTTCGGCAAAGCCCCGGTCGACGATTGCATTTTCAATATTCTTGATCGTGACCGGTGGCTCAATAACCCCAAGCACACAACTCCCCTCACAAGGCGCCGGACAAACGCGACCCGTAAATTCCGGAAAATTGTTCGTCTTATGGAGCCGGTCGAGGGCATCCCGCCAGCGTCCCTTATAGACGTGATCGTTCCACTCGGGAATCAAATTGTCGATAGGACAGCCCGACTCTGACTGGCAAAAAGGGACCCCGCAGTCCATACAGCGCGCACCCTGGATCGTGAGATGTTCCACCGTCGGCTCTGTAAAAATCTCGCCGAAATCTTTCAGTCGCGCAAGCGGATCGCGATACGGAACCACCTCTCTCTCATACTCTTTAAAACCGGTCGGTTTTCCCATCAGTCGCTTCCCATCAGGCCTCCCGCACCACCTGTCCGGTTCCGGCCAATCTCCAATATGACTCTACAGCCGCGGACTGCTCTTTAGGAATGCAGCCGTCGCTTACGATTTCTTTTCGCTCCACTTTGCTCCAGCAAAACCCGCTTGTAGTCGGTCGGCATGACTTTGACAAATTCCGGTACCGCTTCGTCCCAGCGTTCAAGCAGCAAAGCGGCAACCCGCGAACCGGTCAGCTCTCTATGCCTCTCGATCAACTCGTGTAATTCCAAAACATCTTCCGCTTGGATGACATTTTCAAGTTCGACCAATTCCAAATTGCAGTTGGCGAGCAGGTTGCCCTCAGGATCCCATACGTAGGCGATTCCCCCGCTCATTCCCGCCGCAAAGTTGCGCCCCGTCGGTCCGAGCACGACGACCCGACCCCCGGTCATGTATTCGCAACCGTGATCGCCCACGCCCTCAATCACGGCTCGGGCCCCGGAGTTGCGGACGCAGAAACGCTCCGCCGCCCGACCGCGAAAAAATCCTTCACCGCCGGTAGCACCGTAGAGGACAACGTTACCCACCAAAATATTTTCCTCGGCAACAAAGGAACTTCCCGGCGGGGGATAGATAATAATACGGCCCCCCGAAAGACCCTTGCCCACATAGTCGTTGGCATCTCCCTCGAGTTCGAGAGTAACGCCAGCGGCAAGGAACGCAGCAAAACTTTGACCGGCCGAACCTTTGAGATGGAAGTGGATGGTGCCGTCCGCAAGCCCCTCGTTACCCCAACGCTTGGCGATCTCGTGGCTGAGAATCGTACCGACCGTACGGTCGGTATTGACGATCTCTAATTCTGCCCGCACCGGCTCGCCACGCTCAATCGCCGGCTCCGCCAACGCAAGCAACGTTTTGCGGTCGAGCGATTGATCGAGGCCATGGTCTTGTCCGCGAGTGCAGTAGACATCGACATCGTCGCGCGGCTTGATGGCCGGGGCGAGCAATTGTGTCAAATCGAGACCGTCCGCCTTCCAGTGGTCGATCGCAGCAGACGTATCGAGGCAATCGGTGCGACCGACCATTTCGTCGATCGTGCGAAATCCCAACTCCGCCATGATCTCTCGGGCTTCCTCGGCAACCAGAGTCAGATAATTGACCACATACTCCGGTTTGCCCGAAAATCGGGCCCGCAACTCCGCATCCTGAGTCGCAATCCCGACCGGGCAGGTATTCAGGTGGCACTTCCGCATCATGATACACCCGAGAGTAATGAGCGGTGCGGTGCTGAAACCAAACTCTTCGGCACCCAACATGGTGGCCAACACGACATCGCGACCGGTCTTGAGGCCGCCATCGGTCTGCAGCACCACGCGACTCCGCAAATCGTTCATCACCAGCGTTTGGTGGGTCTCCGCAATTCCCAATTCCCAGGGCAACCCCGCATGTTTGATGCTGGTCAGCGGCGAGGCCCCCGTGCCACCTGCTGCGCCGGAAATCAGAATGTGATCGGCAAAACCCTTCGCGACGCCCGCAGCGATGGTTCCCACCCCCACTTCAGACACCAGTTTGACACTGATGCGGGCATCCGGGTTGGCATTTTTCAGATCGTGAATCAGTTGTTTGAGATCCTCGATGGAGTAGATATCGTGATGGGGAGGAGGACTGATCAGACCGACGCCGGGTGTGGAGTAACGGATGCGAGCAATATTTTCATCGACCTTACGACCCGGCAGTTCACCCCCCTCACCCGGTTTTGCCCCTTGCGAAATCTTGATTTGGATCTCGTCGGCATTGGCCAGATAAAAAATGGTCACTCCAAATCGCCCCGAGGCAACCTGTTTGATCGCCGATCGCCGGGAATCCCCATTGGGCAGCGGCTCGAACCGCACCGGATCCTCACCCCCCTCGCCGGTGTTGCTTTTGCCACCGAGTCGGTTCATCGCAATGGCGAGGGTCTCATGGGACTCGGAGGAGATGGAACCGAAACTCATCGCACCGGTGCAAAAACGCTTGACGATTTCGCTGACAGGCTGCACCTCATCGAGCGGAATCGAATCGGTCGACGCCTTGAACTCAATGAGGCCCCGCAAGGCGTACTGGGCCTTTGCCTTGTCGTTGAGCCTCTCGGAAAACTGCCGGTAGGCATCGCGACTATTGGTCCGCGCGGCAACTTGCAAATCGGAAATCACATGGGGCGCCCAGGCGTGCCGCTCTCCTTTTGCCCGCCAATGGAACTCGCCCGGGTTGGGCAATGAAACCTGCTGGTCGGCAGGACGCGAAACGTATCCCAGAGCGTGCCGGCGCAACAATTCTTCGGCAATCACCGAAAAATCGACGCCCTGAATCCGACTCGCAGTACCCTCAAAGCACCGATGGACGACTTCGTCTCGAAGTCCGACCGCTTCAAAAATCTGTGCGCCCTTATAGCTTTGCAGTGTGGAGATGCCCATTTTTGCCATCACTTTGAGCATCCCCTTGGCAACTCCCTTACGATAGGCGGCCACCAGATCCTGATCTTCGCGAGTCAACTCCACCGGGTGGATACTCGTTGCGTCATCCGGAGCCTGGACATCGGGAGACGGTTCGACTATCCCCTCCCGCCTGCTTTTCCAGAGCGACTCGAAAGCGAGATAGGGATTGATGCCATCGGCACCGTATCCGATGAGCAGACAGTGGTGGTGGACTTCACGGGCTTCGCCCGTTTCAACCACGATACCAATCCGCGTCCGTTTTGCTTTGCGGACCAGATGGTGGTGGACCGCACCGGTGGCAAGAAGCGCACTCAGAGGCACCCTCTCTGCAGAAATCGCTCTGTCCGAAAGGACGAGCAGGCTAAAACCCTCATCGATGGCTTCTTTCGCCTCCCGACAAATGCGATCGATCGCCGGGAGCAACCCCTCCACTCCCTCGCTTCGTGGCCAGGTGATATCGAGGGTTCGCGACTTCCAACCTCGATGGGAAAGTTCTTTAAGCCCTGCAAGCTGCTCGTTGGAAAGAATCGGGTGCGGCATCCGCAAACGATGGCAATGCCGCTCGGTCGTTTCAAGTAAATTTTTCTCAGGACCAACGGCGCACTCAAGCGACATCACCACCTCTTCACGAATCGAATCAATCGCGGGGTTTGTCACCTGGGCAAATAACTGCTTGAAATAGTCGTAGAGCATCCGTGGCTCATCGCTCAGACAGGCGAGGGCCGAGTCGTTGCCCATCGAACCGACCGGATCGCGGAGTTGGCGGACCAGCGGCAGCAACATGAACTGCATCGTCTCGACCGTATACCCAAATGCCCGCATCCGCTCGAGCATGGTCTCCGGAGTAAATCCCTCGGGATTCTGCGGCTCAAATTCATCGAGTTCCATCCGCTGATGCTCGAGCCACTGGCCGTACGGGCGACGCCGTGCAAAGTCGCGCTTCAATTCTTCGTCTGGAATAAGTCTCCCCTGCTCGAAATCGACCAGGAACATCCGCCCCGGCTTGAGCCTCCCCTTGGCCTTGACGTTTTCGGGGTCGACCGCGAGCACACCCACCTCGCTGGCCATGATCACCCGATCATCGTGCGTGAGATAATAACGTGAGGGTCGCAGTCCGTTACGATCAAGAACGGCTCCGATATAGCGGCCATCGGTAAATGCAATCGATGCCGGACCGTCCCACGGTTCCATCAAACAGGAATGGTATTCATAAAAATTCCGCTTATCGACCGACATCGACTCATGATTCTGCCACGCCTCCGGAACCATCATCATGACCGCCTCCTGCAGAGTACGGCCTGTCATGAGCAGAAATTCAAGAACATTGTCGAACGTACCCGAATCGCTACAGTCTGGCTCAACAACTGGCAAAAGTTTCCCGAGCTCTTCGCCGAACAGCGGCGAGGTGAGCATACCCTCCCGCGCTTGCATCCAGTTCATATTGCCGCGCAATGTATTGATCTCACCATTATGGCTCATACAGCGGCAGGGCTGTGCGCGATCCCAGGAAGGAAAAGTATTCGTCGAAAATCGCGAGTGGACCATGGCTAGGTGGCTGGTGTACGATTCGTCCGCCAGATCCGGGAAGTAGGGAACGAGTTGGTGGGTCGCAAGCATCCCCTTATAAACGATGACCTTGCTCGATAGTGAGCAGATGTAAAACATCTCTCGTTGGCTGAGCGACTCATCTCCACGCAGAGCATGGCTTGCCTGCTTGCGAATGAGATAGAGTTGCCGCTCGAATTCGTCTTCAGAAATACCCTCCGCCGCTGCCACAATGAGTTGCTCAATTGCCGGTTCACTCAACCTCGCGGTAGGTCCGATATCTGCCTTGTCACTCTCCGCCGGAACCTTTCGCCAACCCAAAGAACTCTGTCCCTGCGAAGCGACAATCCGATCGATACTCTGCTTGCAGTGTTCCCGTTGCCGCTCAGATGTAGGCAGAAAAATATTGCCCGCTGCAAAACTGCCGGGTGGCGGCAAATCAAGACCCAAATCCTCTTTGACTACTTTTTTGAGGAATGCGTGCGGCAGCGCGGTGAGCATTCCCGCTCCGTCACCCGTATTGGGCTCAGAGCCGCAGGCACCTCGATGCTCCATGCTACAGAGGATTTCATCGGCATCGCGGATAATCTGATGGCTCCGCTCGCCCCGCACATGTGCCACAAAACCTACGCCGCAGGAATCGTGCTCATGTGCCGCATCGTAGAGGCCTCCGCGAGGAGACATGTGTTCCGTCGCTGACGGGTTCGCCATTGCTCGCACCAACTTTCCCTTGCTCTTACCAGTTCCTTGCTCCTACCGGCGGGCGAGCAAACCTACGAACCATCATGAGCTTTGCACCATGCAATCATGTCGGCAACGGACATGGTTGATTTGTCTACGGCCTGACCCCCAGCGGCCGTAGCGGACGCCCCAGTATTCTCAGTTGACCCGGTATTCTCAGTTGACCCGGTATCCTCAGTTGACGATGCAGACGGAGACGATGCCGCCTCTGTTTCCGCCAAATTTGTCTCCGGCGAACTCGAATCGTCTGCCATCGTTTCCGGTGCATCATCCGTTTCCGGCACATCATCACCTGAACGTGTGCCGCGAGCGGCTGCCAGTTTTTCGGCCAGGGTCATCGAACTGGCATCTTTAACGCCGACATCTTTTGCAGCGGCATCCCCGGCCGGAGCATCTTCGGCAGCCGCTTTTTTGCCCCGGGCAGCGGCCAAAATATCGGCCGTACTGAGTTTTTTTCCTGCGTCCGCTCCCTTTCCTCCACCGGCATCGGCGACCGGTGCCGATGTAGTCGCTCCAGGCGAATCCTGCATGCGGGCCATTTCCAGCGGGGAGAGTTTTTTGTCTCCGCTAGCGGCAACTCGCTTTTTTGTCGCCTTTTTCACAACTTTTGTGGGTTTTTCTTCCTCTTTGGGCAGCGGCCGATCAATCACTCTCAGGTAGTCCACATCGATGTCGAACCAGCCGGAATTCACATATTGCTCAAACTCGACCAGGGCACGCCCGTTCATATTGATCGTTTTTACCCTGCCGGTTTGCCCTTGAAATCGGGCCAATTCGGGCGAGCCCTCATCCACCAACACATACTTGTCGGTGTAGTCCCGCTTTAGCTTTTCCACATGTTCAAAGACCGTCATGGTCACCTCCCATCCCAAAAGTGTCGAGTCTGGCCAGCCCACCATTTTCGCGCATTTTCAACGATAAAACAAGGTCCGCAAAGATGACTTCTATCCCGCTCCGCCGGGCGAACCGGTGTCTGCTTGCTCCTAAAGCGGTGGCTGGGAACCTCGGGCGGGCCGATCACTGGACCGTATTAAATTTTCAATTTCCGATTTTCATTTGCCCGCAGTTGAACTATCCTTAGCGCCTGCGCTGCGAGGACCTGATCTTGGCGGTCGTCCCCCAAACCGGGGCTCACTGCAGACGAAAAACCTCTAAAAAGGACTTCGATGGCTCTTAAAAAACGGATCCTGGTGACTGGCGGAGCCGGCTTTCTCGGTTCCCATCTCTGCGAACGGTTGGTGGCAGCCGGCCACGATATCATTTGCCTGGACAATTTTTTTACCAGCCAGAAAAACAATGTGGCCCACTTGCTGGACAATCCCAACTTTGAGCTGATCCGCCATGATGTCACGCAACCTGTCTGGCTTGAGGTCGACGAGGTGTACAACCTCGCCTGTCCTGCCGCACCGGGACACTACCAGTACAATCCGATCAAAACGATCAAAACATCGGTGATGGGCGCGATCAATGTTTTGGGCATGGCAAAACGATGCCGCGCCAAGGTTCTGCAGGCCTCGACCAGTGAAGTCTATGGCGATCCTGAAATACATCCTCAGAAAGAATCGTATCGTGGCTCTGTCAATCCGATCGGCCCGCGTGCCTGTTATGACGAGGGAAAACGGGCGGCCGAATCCCTCTTCATGGATTATCACCGTATGAATGGAGTCAACATACGCATTGTTCGCATCTTCAACACATATGGCCCTCGCATGCATCCCTATGACGGTCGCGTCGTATCGAATTTCATTCGACAGGCCCTCTCCGGTGAGGACATCACCATTTTCGGCGATGGGGAACAGACCCGATCCTTTTGCTATCGCGATGATCTGGTGGAGGGCCTGCTGCGGATGATGGATGCCCCGGACGACTTCACCGGCCCGGTCAATCTGGGAAATCCGGATGAATTTTCAATCCGGCAACTGGCCGACTTGGTGCTCGAAATTACCGGCAGCGCATCGTCGTTGGTCAACAAAGAATTGCCGACCGATGACCCCGTGCGTCGCCGACCCGATATCAGCCTTGCAAAAGAAGTTCTTTCATGGAATCCGGCAACCTGCCTGCGGGAGGGTCTGCAACAAACCATCGACTGGTTCGGCACCATCGATTGGTCCAACTATCGGCCTCCAACACCCAATTACTAGCAAGCTTTACGTATTCGCTACGTCTTAATGCAAATGTACGTTTGAGGTGCTTTTGACGGGCCCCGCCTGGGGTCCGTTTGATTGTACATCGGCTCAAAAGGGGGTACGCTTAGATTTGGGACATGGTTGCAGCTTGCGCTTGAGCTGCCACGCACTCGCAAACAAATCGTACACCATTCCGCAAGCGCGACTTGTGCAGGAGACCCAATGTCGAGTGAGTCTTCCTCTTCGTCCGTCGATGCTGAATATGTCCAGGCGACAAAACAGCAGGTCCGCAACATGGTTGCGGAAATTGCCCAACTCGCCAAATCGGATGCCGACCCCTCTCAGTTTTACGAAGCGATCCTGACGCGTGCCGTCTCTGCATTGGTCGCCACGGGTGGCGCGATCTGGATACTCGATGACGATGGACGCCTCCAACTGCAGTACCAGATCAATCTGCAGTCCACCGGAGTCGCACAGAGCGAAGAAGGCCAAACCCGACATTACCGATTGCTGCAGCAGGCATTGGGGGAAAGCAGTGGAATGTTGGTCGCCCCGCAGTCGGGCGCCGAGGGCAATGAAGAAGCAGGAAATCCGACCGACTGGCTCCTTGTATTGGGGCCGCTCGTGAGTAATCGCGCACCCCGAGGTGTCATCGAAATCTTCCAGCGACCGGGGGCCGGCCCGGTCACCCAACGTGGCTATTTGAGGTTTTTGCTGCAACTCTGCGAGCTGGGTGGAAATTATTTGGCGACGCGCCAACTCCGCAGTTTTGAAGATCGACAATCACTCTGGGGCCAGTTGGAACAATTCACCAAGACAGTCCATGAAAGTCTTGACCCCATTCGTACGGCGTACACCGTTGTTAACGAAGGCCGACGATTGATCGAATGCGATCGCGTCAGTCTGGCAATCTGGCGCGGGCGCAAATGTCGCGTTGAGGCAATCAGCCATCAGGATACCATCGATAAAAGATCGAATATTGCCGTACTCCTCTCCCGGTTGGCAACGCGGGTCGTCGCGACCGGAGAACCGCTTTGGTACGGGGGCAGCACCGAAGACATGCCGCCGCAGGTTGAGGATGCGGTCCATGAATATGTTGACGAATCGCACGCCAAGGTTGTCGGGGTTCTCCCGCTGTTTAAGCCCCAGGAGGCCAAAGAGGAAGCGGAGGAGGATGAGAAAAAGCCCGATGTTCTCGTGGGGGCCCTGATTGTCGAACAGTTTGACCAGACCAACATTGCCGAGCAGGTCCGCAAACGTGTCGACGTGGTCAAAGATCATGCCTCCTCGGCATTGGCCAATGCGATACAACACGATTCGATTTTTCTGATGCCTCTCTGGAGGACCCTGGGACAGTGGAGTTGGGTTCTTCGTGCACGAACACTTCCCAAGACCGTCACCATTGCAGCACTCATTCTGGCCCTGATTGTTGCCCTGATTGTGATTCCGATCGACTTCGACATAGAAGCCCGCGGACAACTCCAGCCCGAAGAGCAGCGGGATGTGTTCGTGGAAGAAGGAGGGCTGATCGAACATATTTTTGAAGGTATTGCGCACGGCGCGAGGGTTCAGAAGGGGCAGGAACTTCTACGACTGAGCAGTCTCGATCTGCAGGGACAAATCACCGACATCGAAGGGCAGTCGAACGCGACCAATGAACAGCTCCGTTGGATCAGAAACTCACTCGCAGGAAATGATGCCGATCTGGCCATCAACGAAAGGCACCAACTCCGCGGGCAGCAGATGCAACTGCGAAAAACAGGACAGAGTCTCAAGGAGCAATTGGAAGTGCTCAAAGAGAAACAAAAGCGACTCACTTTGCTCAGTCCAATCGACGGGGTCATCGTAACCTGGGATGTCCGTCAACGCCTTTACGGCAGAACGGTAGAGCCTGGTCAGGTTGTGCTGAGCGTCGCCCAGCCAGAAAAACAATGGGAGCTTGAACTCGAGGTACCGGATGATCGTATTGGCTTCATCGCGGAGCGGGAAGCAGAGCTTGCCCACAAGGACCCCCCAGAGACGATTGGGGTTACGTACATCCTGGCAACCTCTCCCGAGAAAAAGATGGAAGGTACGGTAAAAGAAATTCAGGAAACCGCTGAGGTCCGCGACGACCAAAGCAATACGTTTCTGGTACTCGTCGATATCAATCGCGACTCGATCGATCCCAATCAGTTACGCATGGGAACAAGTGTGACCGCAAAACTCGCATGCGGCCAACATTCCATCGGTTTTGTTCTTTTCCACGACATGTATGCCTGGATCCAAACAAAAATACTTTTCCGTTTATAAAACGGCGGGACTGCCGGCTGGTCGCAATGTGTGGCGCAGCAGCGGGACCCAACCCAAGGAGCAGATACGATGGTTTTGTTCTTCTTCCGGTATTCGGTGCAAGCAGCGATCCTTTTCGGCACGTTGTTCTTGACCGGTCTGTTGTTCACCGGTATCGCTCGGGCTGAGATTGTTGTCACCGACTGCTATGTCTCGTCGCTTGACGATGTGGATGTCCCTGCTGAGGCCCAGGGCGTCATCCGAAAACTCCTCGTTAATGATGGTTCCGCGGTCAAGGAAGGCCAGTCGCTGGCAAACATCGACGACCGCGCGGCGAAGGTCAACGAGGCACTGGCAGTCATCGAACTGGAAAAGTCGCAAGAACAGGCAGCCAATGATGTCCGCATCCGCTATGCCAAGGAAGATGCCAAAGTCTCCCAAGCCGAACTAGACGCAGCAATCGAGGCAAATTCGCTGCGTCCCGGTGCTTTCGGTGCTACAGAAATGCGCAAGATGGAACTGCAATTATCCCGCTCAACGCTCGGAATTGAGCAGGCGGAGATGGATCAGAAAGAACTGGATCACACGGTTCGGTCTAACAAAGCAAAACTCGAAGCCGCCAAAGATGAAATCGAGAGGCGCGACATTACAGCACCGTTTGACGGAGTCGTTGCGGAAATTCGCATCCACAAAGGAGAGTGGGTCAATCCGGGTGATGCGGTGCTTCGGCTCGTACAAATGGACCGACTCAGCATCGATGGTTTTCTGAATATTCATAAAGACCGCGGAAAGGTACGCAAAGGAATGAAGGTGGTGGCCACTGTGGATTCTGGCGGGGGCAACAAAGAGGAAGCGAAGGGAGTCATCTCATTCATCAGTCCGCTCGTGCAGGCGGGCGGCGAGTATCGAATCCGGGCCGAAGTATCGAATAGCCAAAAAAACGGGCAGTGGGTCCTGCGGCCTGGCCTTCCGGCGACCTTCCGCATTCTTGAAAACAAATAATCGCAACGCTCCGGTGGCCCCAATGCGATCCGATCGATGATCACTTTAGCCGACAGTCTGGTTTCTGCCTCGTCACGACCGCTCAACATACGTTGCCGGCCTGATTTGACATTTCGCAAACAGCGCTATCACGGCAACCCCTATTGGATCATCAAGGAACCGGTGGGACTGAACTATTTTCGTTTTCAGGAGGAGGAGTTCGCAATCCTGAAAATGCTCGATGGCAAAACGAGCCTCGATGAGATCAAACAGCGTTACGAATCACTTTTTCCACCGGGGAAAATAACGGTCGAGGAAATCGCACGCTTTATCGGAAACCTTTTTCAGAGTGGTTTGCTGATGGCCGATGTCAGCGGTCAGGGCATGCAACTGGTCCAACGCAAGGAAGAACGCCATCGGAAGCAGTTGATGGCGACCCTATCGAACGTACTGGCAATCCGCTTCAAGGGAATTGACCCGGAACGAATTCTCAACTGGCTCTACCCAAAAACGAGCTGGTTTTTTTCCAAAACGACCGTTCTGCTCTGCCTGAGCCTGGCGGTGGCGGCATTCCTGCTGGTCACCATCCAGTGGGAGACTTTTCAGGCGAAACTTCCCACCTTCCAGACATTTTTCGCGGGCAAAAACTGGCTCTGGCTCGGCATTACGCTCGCGGTCACCAAAGTTCTTCACGAATTCGGACACGGACTCTCCTGCAAACACTTTGGAGGTGAATGTCATGAAATGGGGGTGATGATCCTGGTCCTCACACCCTGCCTCTACTGCAATGTTTCGGATTCCTGGATGCTGCCGAACAAGTGGCACCGGGCCGCGATTGGAGCGGCGGGAATGTATGTCGAACTGGTGATCGCTTCGATGGCAACATTCATTTGGTGGTACACCGAACCGGGAACGATCATCCATCAACTCTCCTTGAGTATTATGTTCGTCTGTTCGGTCAGCACCCTGCTTTTCAATGGCAATCCGCTGCTCCGCTACGATGGCTACTACATCCTTTCGGACATTCTTGAAATTCCGAATTTGCGTCAGAAATCGAGCGCTATTCTCAGTCGCAAACTGGGAGCTCTTTGCTTGGGGCTCGAGGAACCGGAAGATCCGTTTCTGCCCCAACGCAACCAGGCATTGTTTGCACTCTACAGCGTTGCGGCAGTCGTCTATCGCTGGCTGATTGTGTTTGGCATTCTTTATTTTCTCTACAAAGTATTTGAGGATACGGGCTTTCAGATTATAGGGCAGATCATTGCCACGTTTGCCCTCTACGGCCTATTGGTTCAACCTTTGTGGAAACTTGGAAAATACCTTTCTGTCCCCGGGAGACTCCAGAGCGTGAAAACTCCAAGACTCGTCACGACCGTCACCGTGATCCTGATCCTTCTCTCCGGCATCTTGTTTGTCCCGTTGCCGTATCACGTGATCTGCACGCTCGAAATCCAGCCACACGATGCTGCGCGGGTGTATGTGGAAGTCCCGGGCATTTTGGAAAACTCCTATGTCGAACCGGGGAGCATCGTCAAAAAAGGAGATCCACTCGCGGAACTGAACAACTTGGATCTAAAACTGCAAACGATCAGCCTGCAGGGCGAACTCGATACCCTTGGAGAAGAAATTAAAAATCTACATTTTGAACGGAACCAAAGTCGTGGCGACGCTGCCCGAAGAGCGGGCAACGAACTGCTCGAAGCAAAAGAGCGCAAAGAGAGTGCCACCACCCGACTTGCACAGCAGCAGGAAGATTTGGGACGGCTCAGATTGGTTGCACCGAGAGGCGGCTACATCTTCCCGCCACCTTTCAAATCGGGGCAACCCGCCGCAGAGGGCATGCTACCAACCTGGTCCGGGACGCCTCTTCAGGCAAAAAACCACGGTGCCAAACTACAGGCGAGCGAACTTTTTTGCCAAATCGGCGATCCGAGCAAAATGGAGGCGGTGCTGGCCATCGACCAGTCGGAGCGGAATTTCGTCGCGGAGGACCAACGCGTTGAAATCATCCTCAACCATCTTCCCGGTGTCACGTTCGAGACCAAGATTGAACGGATTGCCACCACAAAAATGACCGAGCCACCCCGGCGCCTTACGGAGAGAGCTGGTGGGGAACTGATGACCCAAACGGATGCGACCGGCCGAGAAAAACTCGCCAGCACGACCTATCAAGCCCGGGCCCTGATACTCGACCCGGACCATCAATTGCGTATCGGCCTGCGTGGGCAGGCCAAAATCTACACCGCCAAGCGGACCTTGGCCAATCGTCTCTGGCGACTCTTGAGCGAGGTTTTTAATTTCAAACTTTGATCGCGACGGGCCATTCTAAATAACGGGCCATCTCTAAAAAGGGACAAGAACCTGTCAGGGTGTCGAGATCCTTCCGGCAACTTCTTCTTGTTCAGCTCGCCTGCGGATTGCCCGTCAACGATTTGCCCGACCGCAATTCGCTCGTCGTTTGCGGCATCTGGCCGTCAGCAAACCGGGCAATAAACTTCCAGTGGAAAGAAATGCCAAATATTACTGCCAGGTGGAAGACCTCATGCGGCCCGACGACGCCCGGGATCAATGTCGGGTATCCGGCCAACTGGATCGCACCCCCGGCAATGTAGATGACCGTACCGACAGGTCCTGCCATCTGGGTAAAAAAAACGATTTTCAAGGTGATCCCGGTAACGGCGATGGTCCAGATCAGAACCAATACCAGTGCTCGCAAGAAACCACGCAGCAGGATAGTGCAAATAGGTGTGAAGGTGCCAGCAATGAGAAAAAAAATGGCTGCGTAATCGACGCGGAGCAACACACTGCGGCCCGTCGAATTGAAGTCAAGCAGATGGTAAACACCACTGATTGCCAGAAGGGCCACCACCGAGACACAAAAGATCCCGACGCCCGCCACACGGGCAACCGGGCCTGCGGCACCCGGTTGTGATGATCCTTTCACCGCCCGGCGCATCAGGGAAATGGCAAGCAGCGCAAAGATCCCGGCGGCAATCAGATGGGACCAACAGCTCAGCGGTTCGGCAAATCCGGGGATCGAATGGATCGCAAATTTGTTCATGCAATGTCGACTTTACTTACTTCGGTAGATTGCCGCTCGTTGAGAGGCTAACCAATATTTTCAACAACAAAATCGTGACCGAGGGCACGAAACCGGCCCCAATCCGGATTTCCGAAATCATCCTCCGCCATGGAGCGCAGCTTGGCGGCCACCTTTGAAAGTTCCTCGAGAGGAACCCATTTGAAACCCGATATCTTTTCGCTCTCATCGAGCGGAACGGGCTCCCCCTCGACCTCTGGAACGACAAAAATATAGGAAACAAAGGGAATGGCCGCCTTCTGATCCGCTCCAGGGTGACCATGAAATTCGTAGGTCAAAATGCCCAAAAACTGTTCCTTTTGGACGTCCAACTGGGTCTCCTCGAAGACCTCCCGAAAGAGGGATGTGCGGACGCACTCTCCCCAATCGATACCACCACCTGGGAGGCGATAGAGGTCTTCCGGATAGCTCTCTTTGGTATGCAGGAGCACCTCACCGCTACCGCGGCGAAGCACAAAAAGAACCTCGCCACGACGGTTTTTGAACGCCCGCCGATAAAAAGCGAGCGATCCCGGCTCCATCGCCAGGCGGACGTGCTGCTGGCGATATTCGCCATAATGGGCCTGTAACTGAGCCAATTCAGCCTCATCGAGCAATTCGTCGAGCGTCTTGGGCATCGCAACTTCTCCTGAGTAACAATCGGCCCATTCTCCGCATTGCTCCATGGCCGACAATACCTGAATCGATAACCACCCAGAAAAGGGGAGCTTGAGTGCCGGAACTGTTTTCACCGGCTTGCGCTGCTTTCGCAGTCCGCCGAGATCATCCTCGCCGTGGGCATCGGCCTGAGAGCCGATGGGGCAACCATTCTCTGCCGAAGCCGATCTTGGCAAACCATCTATTTTTTGAAGGGTGGGCCTAGTTTGTCCCCTTTACAACAGTTCCTAAAGCTCATAACATCATTGGTTTACCAAAATGTCCCCGCCTTGCAAGCTGGCGCATCGGGTGGCCACGGGGCTGGGGCAATTGGGCTGGGGCAATTGGTGGGCCGGGGCAATTGGCCTTTTTTAGACACATGTATTTTTGGCGGGAGTCCTTTCTCCGTGGCAAAGGCACAGGAAACAATTCGCATCCGCATGGAGGCCTACGACCATTCGGTTTTGGACCAGAGTGCAATGGAAATCGTGGATACGGCAAAACGTACCAACTCCGAAGTCCATGGCCCTATTCCACTGCCGACTCGGATCGAGCGCTACACGGTCATTTCGGGTCCGCATGTTCACAAAAAATCGCGCCAGCAATTTGAAATCCGCACACACAAACGACTCATCGACATTGTTCAGGCGACGGCCAAAACGATTGAATCTCTGAACAAACTGAGCCTTCCGGCAGGTGTCGATATCAAAATCAAGGCTTCAAGCAGATAGAACAATCGGCCGAAAAATCATTTCCAATACAGCATTTCCAATACAGCGATCCAATACAGAGAGTGTATTCATATCAGAAAACACATCCGCATCTAAGACTCAGGAACCACCGCATGCAGTGGAAGCGTAACAGGTAAGCTGCAGTACCTCGGTGCTGTACGTTCCTGTTCGCGAAGCACGAAAAGGCTCAGCTATGGCAATCGGATTACTCGGCCGTAAGGTCGGGATGACACAAATCTACGATCAAGAAACCGGTGTTGTTGTTCCGGTTACCGTCGTTCAGGCTGGGCCTTGCCACGTGCTTCAATTACGGAGTCTCGACCGGGATGGATACGAAGCTGTCCAACTCGGATATCTCGATAAACCGCGCCGACTGGCACGCCGCAGCGAACGCGGCCATGTGGCAAAGTTGGATAGCAAACGATCCAAGGCCCGGGGGCAAGCGGGCATTGAGGCTGTCGAAAAAGCGGACTGCGAACCGAAACGTTTGGTGCGAGAATTTAGGACTTCCACCGACGGCGTGCAGGTGGGAGACGCGATCGGGGTCGACAGTTTCGCAGAGGTGGCCGCCGTCGACATCGTGGGGACCACCAAAGGCCGCGGGTTTTCCGGCGTGATGAAACGACATAATTTTTCGGGCCAACGGGCTTCGCACGGAGTCAAAAAGTGCCATCGCCATGCGGGTGGCACCGGATGCAGTGCCTATCCATCCCGTCTGTTTAAGGGCCGGCGGATGGCAGGACAGTATGGCAACGTCCGCTGCACGGTGCGGAATCTGAAGGTGGTTCAGGTAGATGCCGAAAACAATCTGCTGGTTGTTCGCGGAGGGATTCCTGGGCCGAATGGTGGATACGTTTTGATCCGGGAAACGAACCAAATGATAAGCAGCAAATGATAAGCAGCAAATGATATAGAGCGGGAGCCAACTCCCGAAAAAAGTCCGTTAGAAAAAACGATACATCGCAAACAAACAGACTGCAAAGAAAATGGCCAAGTTACCTGTGTATAGCAAGTCGGGAGAAAAGGTGGGGACCTACTCCATCGAAGCAGCCGATTTGGCCCCGAGCATCAATCGGCAGTTGCTGCACGATGTGGTCGTAATGTATCAGGCCAATCGTCGCCAAGGTTCGGTGCGGACGAAAAGCCGGAGCGATGTAAGCGGTTCGACAAAAAAAATGTACCGGCAAAAAGGAACCGGTAATGCTCGCGCAGGCTCAATACGAAGTGGTGTGAGGCGCGGCGGTGGCCATATCTTTGCCAGGCGACCTCGTGACTATTCCTATCGACTACCCAAAAAATCACTCCAGCTTGCTACGCGGATGGCGATCGCTTCCAAAATTTTAGATGATCAGTTGGTGATTATTGATCAGCTTGATTTCGACGCACCTGCTACTGGAGAAATGGCTGCGATCCTCAAATCGTTGCATTGCGACGGAAAAAGTGTCCTGGTGACAACCGAAAAGCTAGACAATAACGTCTACAAAAGCGCACGAAACATTGACAAAGTCTGCGTGTCGCCCGTGAGCGACCTCAATGCCCTTGAGGTTCTCCGGCCCAAAAAGATGCTTGTGACCCAGGCTGCCCTCGACACGATCAAGGAAAAAATGGCCCAGGAAAAAGAATAGGTAAACAGATGGCCGGCCGCGCATAGCGGGTGTACCGGCAGAAGCCTCTGAAGAGAGAGACGGCGAAAAGAGAGACGGGACTATGGCAGATACAACACCGGCAGATACAACACCGGCAGATACAACACCGGCAGATACAACACCGGAAAAAACAAAACCGGTAGCGACAAAACCGGAAAAAACAAAATCGAAGCAGAAACAGGGACAAGCGGGTGCCACATCGCTCCATCTTGAACCCCACCAAATTCTGCTGCGGCCACTGGTGACCGAGAAGGGAATGCATCGCAGTTCACGATTCAATGCCTATTCCTTTGAGATCAATCGGCTCGCAAATAAAGAGGATGTCCGCCGGGCCGTGGAAGAGCTGTTTGATGTGAAAGTTGTTAATGTGCGGACCCAAAACCGGAAAGGCAAGCCGCGGCGAAGCCGATTCCGTTACGGGTACACCAAAGATTGGAAAAAGGCGATTGTGACGCTCGATCCGGAGTATCGGATTGACTTCTTCTAACATCCATCAAAGAACACGTACTATTCCTTAAAAAACTTCGTAGAGCATTTCAGGACATAGGCCAATTTCAGGACATAGGCTATGGGTATCAGACGCTACAAACCGACAACACCGGGACGCCGGGGAGCGAGTGTGAGCGACTTTGCGGAGTTGACCCCTGGGACCAAGCCGCCAAAGAAATTGCTTCGTTCCAAACGCAAGACCGGAGGCCGCAACAATCAGGGCAAGATCACAACCCGGCACCGTGGTGGTGGGCACAAGCAACGTTACCGCATGATTGATTTCCGGCGTAATAAGGATGGCATCAAGGCAAAGGTCCATGCCATCCAATACGATCCGAACCGTTCTGCGAGAATTGCATTGCTCCACTATGTCGATGGCGAAAAACGGTACATTCTTGCTCCGCAAGGGCTGGAGGTGGGCAGCCACGTTGAGAGTGGCCTCGAGGCGGCGCCAACCGTTGGCAACTGCCTGCCACTGAAGAATATGCCCCTCGGCATTGCGATCCACAACATCGAATTACA
>JASMGX010000055.1 GCA_030751095.1 Pirellulales bacterium
CACTCTAAGGAAGAAATCGAACGTTATGGTATCGAGCCTTTTATTCACAGGTGTCAGGAAAGCGTCTGGCGCTATATGCAGGAGTGGCAGCGTCTTACCGAGCGACTCGGGTTCTGGATCCATACCGATGATGCCTACGTCACCTACCACCAGCGTTATGTCGAAAGTGTCTGGTGGGCACTGAAGACACTTTTTGATCGGGACCTGCTCTACCGGGGACACAAAATCGTCTGGTGGTGGCCGCAAGGTGGAACCGCTCTTTCCAGCGGTGAAGTCGGCCAGGGTTATCGCGAAGTTTCAGATCCAAGTGTGTATGTCCGCTTCCCGCTCGTTGATGAGCCCGACACGTCTCTGCTGGTTTGGACAACAACCCCATGGACTTTACCCAGCAATCAATTTGCGGCAGTGCATCCCGATCTGGAATATGCTTTTGTCCGCGATGGCGAAACCGGCTCAATGCTCATTCTGGCCTCCGCTCTCGTCGAGGCAATCGCAACCAAAGGTCAATGCAAACTCGAAGTTCTTTCAACATGTCGGGGCGCCGATCTCATCGGGCGGCGCTATGTACCACCCTTTGACTATTTTTATAAGCACGATGGGAATCGTCAGGCCGATCTCTGTGAGGGTGGTCGCCAGGCGATCGCGTGGCGGATTGTGGCAGCCGATTTTGTTACCACCGATAGCGGTACAGGCGTCGTTCATCAGGCACCCGCATTTGGGGAAGTGGACTATGAGGTGCTTGCGGCAGAACAATCCCGATTTTCCGGCGAGGATGGGCCTCCATTGATCAATGCCGTCAATCCCGATGGGACCTTTAACGGCCAAGCTGCCGATTACGAAGGACAATGGGTCAAAGATGCCGATCGGGACATCATACGATCGCTTCGTGATCGAGGATTGCTCTTTCACCGTGAGAACTATGTCCATGACTACCCATTCTGCTGGCGGGCGGATGAGGATCCGTTGATCCAGTACCCCCGAAAAAGCTGGTTCATACGAACGACGCAATTCAAAGACAAAATGCTCGAGAACAACAGCCGGATCGGCTGGCTCCCGGAGCACATCCGAGATGGTCGCTTTGGAAATTTTCTGGAGTCGAACGTCGACTGGGCACTCTCCCGCGAGCGGTATTGGGGGACCCCGCTGCCAATCTGGGTATGCGATCGGTCTGGAAAGATGGAAGGAATCGGCAGCTACAAGGAATTGCTTGCCAAACCCGGCTTGAGTGGGACCGAGGTGTGGGAAAAAGCCAAGCAGGCCAACCCGCAACTCCCGGAAGATCTCAAGGTCCACAAGCCGTACATCGACGCTATCGAATACGATTCGCCCTTTGATCCTGCCGGACGGATGCAGCGGGTGAGCGAAGTGATTGACTGCTGGTTCGACTCGGGTGCCATGCCGTTTGCGCAGTGGGGCTATCCCCAAGAGGGAGAGGAACAATTTAAGGAGCAGTTTCCAGCTGATTTTATCAGCGAGGCGATCGATCAAACCCGCGGCTGGTTCTACAGTTTGCTCGCAATCAGCACGTTGCTCTTTGACGATACCGAAGAAAACAACGGGGAGGGATATCCATTTCCGCATCCCTTCCGCAATTGCATTGTTCTCGGCTTGATGCTTGGCGAGGACGGCGCAAAAATGTCCAAAAGCAAGCGGAATTACCGCGAACCGGACACTATTTTCGATCATTATGGTGCGGATGCACTCCGCTGGTACTTCTTCGCCAACCAGCCCCCTTGGACATCCATTCGCTACAGCGAACAGGCAATCAAGGAGAGCATTCCGGAGTTTTTGTTGCGGCTCTGGAATGTTTATAGTTTCTTTATTATCTACAGCAACATCGATGGTTTTGATCCCTCGGAGAACTTATCGGACGCTGTTGATCAACTCGATTCGAAACAACTATCAGCGGCTTGCTCCTACAGGCCCGTCTCGGAGCGATGCGAACTCGATCGGTGGATTCTGAGTGAATTGCACCAGACCATTGACGATGTAACCCGAACCATGGACCGGTACGACAACTATGCCGCGTGCGGTCACCTCACCGCATTTGTTGACGCATTGAGCAACTGGTATGTGCGTCGCAGTCGTGATCGTTTTTGGAGTGGTGACAAAACTGCCGTCGATAAAACGGACGCCTATTGGACACTCTACGAGTGTTTGCTGACGACCAGCAAATTGGTAGCGCCCTTCATTCCATTTCTTGCGGAAGCGATCTGGCAAAATCTCAGCGGGCCCTTTGGTGATCGCACCAAGCAGAGTGTCCATCTCTGCGACTATCCCGAAGCGGATCCTTTGCAGATGGACCAAACCTTGTCGGATCAGATGGCGTTGCTCCGGGAAATTGCCTCGCTCGGCCGCAGTGCACGGATGGATGCTAAATTAAAAGTGCGTCAGCCGCTCTCCAAAGTCGAGGTCATCCTGGCCGACCAAACACATCGCGGGTGGCTCGAATCGCACTCGGAATTGATCCGTACGGAACTGAATGTCAAAGAAGTCGAGTTCACCGAAGATGCCGCACGTTATATCACCTATCAGGTGCAGCCCGATTTTAAACGGCTCGGCCCGCGCGTCGGAAAACTGATGCCCAGCGTCAAACAGGCACTACAAGAGGCCGATGGCGGCAAGTTGCTTGCGTCGCTTGAGGCGGATGGCAAAGTCTGTTTGGAAATCGGCACCGATACGCTCGAGTTTACCTCCGAGGATATTCAGGTGCGACTGCAGGCAAAGGAAGGCTGGGCAGCGGCGGAAGGAACCCGTTGCGTCGTTGTCCTGGCAACAGAAATCACAGACGCACTACTTCGCGAAGGCCTGGTTCGCGATTTGGTGCGACTCATTCAAGATCGGCGCAAAGAACTTGGCTGTGAATTCACCGACCGAATCAAGCTGGCAATCGTTACGAAATCGGACGACTTCGTTGAGGCCATCGAAGAAAATATGGAATATCTCCGGAACGAAACTCTCAGTCGCGAACTTGTTTTTGAACCGCTCAAATCGGCCGAGGGGGTCGATTTGCAAGTTGGCGATCATGATTTCACTCTCTTTCTTACCGTGAGCAACTGATGAATGCGGCTGTTTTGATCTCCGGCGGTGGCACGACACTCCGCAATTTTCTCCAAAAGAAGTCCGCGGGGGAACTCGATATCAATTTTGAGTTGGTCATTTCCAGCAATCCTGAATCGAGCGGACTCGCGTATGCCGAGGCGGCACAGATTCCTACCAAAGTCGTCTGCCGCAAGGCGTGCGTGAGTGCGGAAGCGTTTAGCGATCAGATCTTTACGCCGTGTCGCAACGCCGGGGTCGATTACGTCCTCATGGGCGGTTTTCTCAAACATGTCCTCATCCCATCCGATTTCACAAACCGGGTGGTCAATATCCATCCGGCATTGATTCCTGCGTTTTCCGGAAAGGGATTTTTCGGCCTCCACGTTCATCGGGCGGTCCTTGCCTACGGAGTCAAGGTGAGCGGATGCACTGTCCATTTCGTGGATAACGAGTACGACCACGGTCCCATCCTGCTGCAGCGCGTTGTTCCGGTCGAGGCGGATGACACGGCTGAATCCCTTGCCAAGCGGGTGTTCGAAGCGGAATGCGAAGCCTATCCCGAAGCGATCCGCTTGCTTGCGTCCGGTTTGGTTCGCGTCGAGGACCGCAAGGTGTTTCTATAACCGAGCGTTTGATAGAATTTTTTCGCGGCTCGCCAGCCACGGTGGGTTTCAAGATCAACCTGTCGAAACCCCGCGTCCCAGCAAGACTGCTCCAAGTGCGCCATCAGTAGCCGAGCAACACCCAATCTCCGCCAGGAGGGAAGCACTGCGAGCCAGTGAACTGCCGGTGATGTTCTCGTTTTCCCCTGGCGGAGCCCCAAGGTGACCGTTCCGACCGGCTGCAATGTGTTATTTGTTTCGGCAAACCACATTCGCTTTGCAGACCACCAGAGTGATCCCTGGAACTGCTGAGAAAATTCACTTCCACCCATGCGGCGGACCGGTGGTTGGGCCGCAGTGAATGCCGCATCCAACAGGTCGCTCCATCGTGAAATGTCACCCCGCCCGGCATAATTGCGAACCACAATTCCTGAAATTTCCGGCAACTCCGGACGAGTAGCAAGTTGTTTTCTGAGTTGAAGAACGTTCATTCGTTCTGCTCGCCCTCCGCCGCTGCGTCACCATCAAACGAAGCTGCCAAATCTCGGACTTGGACAAGGACCTCGCTAACGTCCGGTACCGCAACACCCTGTTCCCGCCCCGCTCGATCGCACTGCACCAGAGACAATAATTGTTCAAAATCGGCAGAGGCCTCTAGCCGCTTGCGGGCCCGGGCGCCAAGTTCGTGATCAAGATAAGCGGTGGCCTGGAACTGGTGTTCGATAAACCAGGCGGTCCGCTCGGTAATCCAGCCTTCAAGGGCCACCAGGGTGGCACCGACCGGGTCATTCGGATCGATAGCTTTACCGACATCGTGCAACAGGGCGGCAAGCAAAAACTCCTCATCGTAAGGAAATTGATCCCGTGCCTGCTCATAGACCTGCAAACTGTGATAGAGCGCGTCTCCCTCCGGGTGACTTTTGGAATTCTGCATCACCTCCTCAAGCGGCCAAAGGAGTGTTGCATAGATCTCAAAACGATCGGCCCTGTTTTCCAGTTCCAGTGGCGGTTCGGGAACCGCGGGAACGTCTCGCTCGGTTGCGGCAAGCATCTCTGCCAGTTGTTTGCTGTTCGCATGATCCACCACTTCCTCGCATTGAAGGTCCGTGCTAAAAGATTCAAACAGTTCGGGCACAAACACCATGAGCCTGAAGGGGTACGCGCTTTGCAGATGGATGCAGTCCGCTTTGTGCAGCTGGTCATTTTTTCTGATTTGTCTCGGGCCAAGAGGATGCGTCTCTCCATGGCCGCCGATGGCGGCGATTACCGATTCGACCTCGTCCCCAAAAACTTCCAGTTCAATTGCCGATGAGGCCGATACGGGACCGCTAAGCACACTACCTACCAGCCGCGGATGAAACCGGTGGAGAACATGCATCATCCGAAGCGCTTCACGCCGCATCGCTTGCAACTGTTTCGCTTGGCGTACTTCCGCAAGAGCTACAATCTCCTCACGAATCTCCAGATTGGTGGGAAAATCCTGGGGCCGCAGTCGATCTGTTTTGAACTGGCGCAGCGCCTCCCGTTTTGCCTGATCGTATCCCGGTTGTCCGGGTTCGCACATTAACCGTGCCGCCTCGGAGGCAATGTGTTGTCGCAATTTTTTATGGGACATAACTCTTTCCAGAATTGCCAACCCTAGGGCTCAACCGCCCGGCGGTAGGAAAAATCAAATAGCAATTCCCATTCGATCCTCGCAACTCGGCCGAGCACGGGAACATCGGGGGTCGCACTGCGAACCGCCGCTTCACAGCAATCAATATACGTATACGGATCCCAGTTCTTTTCGTCCGGAAATAGCGAGTCGCATACCCGGTGGGCTGCAAGAGCGAGCGACTCGAACACCGGATGCGCGCCAACTCGCCGGAACCAGTATTTGGCATTGGAATAGTCCCCTTCACGACGGTGCATGATGCCGTGCCAGAAACTGCCTGTCGGGGTGTCAATCTGCTGACTCGCTGTGTGCGAGCGGTCCAAAAAATTGTGCAAAAGCAATAAGCCAGACTGGCAGGCCTGCGCCATCAATAGATCGCGGATCACCTGCGGGGCAAACGCATCGCGCAGTTCCAGAGACTCAAGGGTTGTCGCAACATCGTGATTTTGAGTCCCTGCATCTAATGCACATTCTGTATGATCGTCGATCAATCCGGCCAGTCCTCTCGGATAGAGACTCTTGTCAAAGGTATGCATCAACGGCCCTTTCCTGTAACAGCTTTCGATCATCTATTTTGCGAAAACGCCATTTTGCGAAAACACCGACTCGGAAGACTGCGGTAATGATTGACATAGACCCATTTGAAAATTAAAGTGTTCCATACTGTTTGCTTCAATCTCATTTTACTATCTTTCTCCTCTCTACCAATGTGGTAAAGGGACGACTCTGGCGTTACGGATAAACCCGTAAGGGTGGCTGTTTTATGATCAAGCGGATTCTCGTCGGACTTGGCGACGCCGACCACTCGATTACTGCTGTCCGTCAGGCAATTGACCTCTGCAAGCGCCATGGTGCGAAACTTACTGCAGTGACGGTTGTGGATCACCGTGGTTTGGAGAATGTCGGGCCAGTACCCATCGGTGGCGGCGCGGCGGCACAAGGGCTTCGCGATCACCGATACCAGTTGACTCGCGCAATTATTGAAAAGGCCGTATCGAGTTGCGAACAGGAGTGCAGCAAACACAACCTCGATTTTCACCTCATTTATGAAGAGGGCGACCCACTCGATACCTTCTGCCAATCTGCCCGCTATCAGGATTTGATGATTATCAGCAAGCAGGATAGCCTATTCGATCATGGAGTTATCGATGAGCCGTCTGACGAATTGATCCGCATGGCCTGTGAAGGCATACAACCTATTCTGGTGTTGCCAAAGGTGACGAACGAAATCAAACGAGTGTTGATCGCGTACAGCGGATCGATGGAATCGGCCCGGACGATGAAGCAGTTTATCAGGATGCACCTTTGGCCGGATATCAAAATCTGCTTGACCATGTTCGAACGAGAAGAGAAGAAAGCGCTCGCTGCGCTCGACGAAGCTGCCGAATACTGCCGGGCATACAAATTCGATGTGGAGACCTATTACTCCACAAAGTCGCCCAAAAATAATCTCTTACCCTTTGCAGAGGAGTGGGGAACTGATTTGTTGGTTGTCGGCAACAGCGCCAAAAACCTCCTGATGCGAAAACTCTTTGGCGAGACCGCACATCATGTGATGCGACATGCAGAATGCGCGGTTTTTATGGCACAGTAATATCCCCACCACAGAGCCTTGCCCCATTGCCGCATCTTGACTAGCCTTCGGCGGGATATTACATTCATCCCTTGTCATTGTGGCCTCTTAAACGGCATCTACAGCGGCTGGCGGGCATGCCTGATTGTGTGGGTCCGATACCGTAAAGCCGCAGGATTAAAAGTACTTT
This sequence comes from Pirellulales bacterium, assembly GCA_030751095.1. Lineage (GTDB taxonomy): Bacteria > Planctomycetota > Planctomycetia > Pirellulales > UBA7805 > UBA7805. The sequence continues at coordinate 7,062 of JASMGX010000055.1, forward strand.
GGGTGCCTGTTATTCCAGAAAAATGATGAGGGCAACTGTACATTCAATGCACCCAACGCCTATTGAGCATTGATGATAGCCCGGAAACATCACCTTTAAACCAACCGAAGGACAGTCTTCATGGCCAAGCGAGCAACAAAGAAGAAAGCAAAGCCACACAAACGCGTTTATTACTTTGGAGCCACCCGGTCGGAAGGTTCTAAAGACATGAAGGAGCTTCTCGGTGGTAAGGGTGCAAACCTTGCGGAGATGACAAGTATCGGCCTGCCGGTACCTCCCGGCTTTACCATCACTACTGAAACCTGCGCCGAATACTACCGAATGGACGAAACGTTACCCGGTGGTCTGATGGAAGAGATCGATAAAAACATAGCAATTGTCGAAAAGGAAACCGGCAAAAAGTTTGGCGACGTATCGAACCCGCTACTTTTCGCAGTTCGGTCAGGTGCGGCGGCCTCGATGCCAGGAATGATGGATACGGTACTAAATTTGGGCCTCACCGATAACACGGTACAGGGCTTGGCGACAGCCACCGGAAATCCGCGATTTGCCTACGACGCCTTTCGCCGACTTATTAACATGTTTGGTGACGTTGTCATGGGGATCGAACACCACTACTTCGAATCTGAGTTTAACAAGATCAAGGCGCGCCACAACGTTAAACTCGACACCGATCTAGACGTGAACGGCATGATCGAACTGGTCGATGCTTATAAAAGGATCTACAAGAAATATACGCACGAAAGTTTTCCAAAACATCCCTCCGAGCAATTGGAAAAGGCAATTGAGGCGGTGTTCAAAAGCTGGAATACATTCCGCGCAATCCGCTATCGCCAGATCAACGACATTTCCGGTCTTAACGGCACCGCCGTCAACGTGCAAACCATGGTTTTTGGAAACATGGGCAATGACTCAGGCACTGGTGTCGCCTTCACACGCGACCCATCCACCGGCAGGAACGTTTTCTACGGCGAATTTTTGATCAATGCCCAGGGCGAAGATGTCGTTGCCGGTATCCGTACCCCTCAACCGGTCGCAAAGATGCGGAGTTGGAAGCAAAAGGTCTTCAACCAGCTCATCACCATCAAAAACAAGCTTGAACATCACTACAAGGACATGCAGGATTTTGAGTTCACCATTGAAAATTCAAAGCTCTACATGCTACAAACCCGCAACGGCAAGCGAACCGGACTGGCAGCGGTCAAGATTGCCTGTGATATGGTGAAGGAAAAATTGATCGGTGAAAAGGAAGCGATCTGCCGCGTACCGCCCAATGATCTAAACCAACTGTTGCTCCCCTCGTTCAATCCCCGGGCACGCCGCGATGTGTTGACGACCGGTTTGCCTGCTTCGCCAGGTGCAGCATTTGGAAAACTCGCCTTTTCTGCCCATGAAGCCGTCGCACGTACCCAGGACGGCGAGACGGTCCTGCTGGTCCGCAATGAAACCAGTCCCGAGGATGTGGACGGCATGCATCATGCTGCCGGTATCCTCACATGTACCGGGGGAATGACCAGCCATGCAGCAGTGGTTGCCCGCGGGTGGGGCAAATGTTGTGTCGCTGGTGCTGGGGACATCAAGATTAATGAGAAGAGTCGCAATATCACTATCAATGGCCGCAAGTTTACCCACAAAGACATTCTCAGTATCGACGGATCGACCGGACAAGTCATGGCCGGCGCTGTGGCAACCCACGAACCTACACTCAGCGGAAATTTCTCCACCTTGATGAAATGGACCGATAAGTATCGAACTCTTGGTATCCGCACCAATGCCGACACACCCGATGATGCCAAACGCGGACGAAAATTTGGCGCCGAAGGAATCGGGCTCTGCCGCACCGAACATATGTTTTTTGAAGGTGAGCGGATCACCGCAATGCGCGAGATGATCCTTGCAAGCGAGAAAAGGTCGCGGCAAAAAGCTTTAAAAAAACTCCTCCCGTATCAGCGCCGTGATTTCGTTGGACTTTTTACTGCCATGAAGGGATTTCCAGTCACGGTGCGACTGCTCGACCCGCCGCTGCACGAATTTTTACCTCATGATGCCAAAAGCCAGGCAGATCTTGCAAAAGGTTTGAGAATCAAGCCGGCAGAAGTAAAAGCACGGGTCGAACAGCTCCACGAAATGAATCCTATGCTGGGACATCGTGGCTGCCGACTCGCCGTGACGTATCCGGAAATTCTCGAGATGCAAGTCACCGCAATCGTCGAAGCAATGATTACCTGCAAGAAAAAAAGAATCGATGCGAGACCTGAGATTATGATTCCGCTAGTCGGCGTCGCTACAGAACTTGAAATACTCCGTGAGCTCACCATTGACACGATCGACAACGTGCGAGAAGCGAAGAAATACACCGGAAAGTTAGATATCCCGGTGGGGACCATGATCGAAATTCCTCGCGCTGCATTGACTGCAGACGATGTTGCCAAACATGCGGACTTCTTCAGTTTCGGGACAAACGATATGACGCAAATGGCCTTTGGGTACAGTCGGGATGATGTAAACACCTTTCTTCCGGACTACATCGAACAGGGCATTCTTGAGAAAGATCCGTTCCAGTCCCTCGATGTCATCGGCGTTGGACAACTGGTTGAAATGGGAGTCGTAAAAGGACATGCTACCCGCAAGGATCTCAAGTGCGGCATTTGTGGCGAGCACGGCGGAGATCCCGTAAGCATCGCCTTCTGCCACCGGATTGGATTGGATTATGTGAGCTGCTCACCATTCCGCGTCCCGGTCGCCCGGTTGGCAGCCGCCCAGGTCGCTATCGAAGCTGGCTAATTGTTAGCCTGTGGCAACCATCCCGGTAGAGAGGCGGCCGCGTTAGACCTGTAGCGCACCGGGGAGAGAAGACTCGCTATTTGCCAATGCAGAATCGGCTAAAAATCCGCTCGAGCATATCGTCGGTATAGACAGCGCCAACGACCTGACCAAGTCCATCGAGTGCAACTCGTATCTCCGTCGCCACGAGTTCATGACCCAAGCCGCGCTTTGCCGCAACGGATGAACGAGAGACCGCTTCGCTCGCTTGCTGTAGGCTTTCCCGACAGCGGACCGCGGTGCAGGCCACGGTGCCGCCCACTTCAGCAGGCACCGCCAATGCACGATCGCGAATCTCTTTGCAGAGGGCTTCTACCCCTACCCCCGAGTGACTGCTGGTGCAGATCACCTCGGGGCGTTGCGCCAACCGAGTGTGGTGTGGCAACTCCGCCATCATGTCACATTTTGTGAGTACAATCACCCTGTCGAGTACCGGTTGGCAGGCCAGTTGATCTTGTTCCCAGTCATTCAGCGGGCGACTGGCGTCGAGACAAAAAAGCTGGATGTCCGCCTGTTTTAGTTGGCGGGCAGTCAGAGCCTGAGCAGCAACCATGATTGGCTCACTTCCGTCTTCTCTTGCCACGCCAGCGGTATCGACGAGTTCACAGCGAATCCGATCTAAATCAAGTGTTGCTGCGAGATAGTCACGCGTGGTACCAGGCAGATCGGATTCCAGGGCCGCGCCATCCACCATGCAATTGAATAGGCTGCTTTTGCCAACATTCGCGGAACCGAAAAAAACGACTCGAATCGTTTCGCTGGTAACTGTCCTACTTTTCATCTGCGCCAGTAGTTTCGAAATTTCATCCTGGGTTTTGTTGAGCGCCTCGAGCAGTTGCCGGTTGCTGATACACTCAATGTCCTCTTCGGCAAAATCGAGCCCCGCTTCCAGTTCAGCGAGCGTATGGAGCAATCGATCACGCAACTGCGTGATTGGGCCACTCAAACCTCCCGCCAGTTGATGCAGCGCTACGTCAAATTCCCCTTCACTGCCCGCATCAATCAAACCAAGTACCGCTTCGGCCTCGGTCAAATCGATCCTCCCGGCCAAAAATGCCCGCAAGGTAAATTCTCCACCCGCAGCGAGACGGACACCGTGGCCACACACAAGATCGAGCGCCGCTTCTGCCAACGCCTGCGATCCTGGCAAATGGATCTCCGCCAGAGGACTTTTGGTAAAACTTCGTTCATCCGGCCAGTAATAGACCTGGCAGGGCAACTGAGGCGCAGAAGCGTCAAACAGAAGGTGTCCCGGAAAAACAGAGGCTGCCTGAGTCTGGATCAAAAGATCCGCTGTGGCATCGGGGCCTGATGCGCATTCGGGCTCAAAGATTTCTGAGAGACAATCGGCGACTCCAGGACCGGCAATGCGAATAATCGCCCGAGCCGACACCCCCGCTGCGGTCGCTATTGCCGCGATGGTATCGTCCAGTCGATACGAGAGATTGCCTAGCATACCCTATTTCAATCTGAACAGAGATATTCATTCGTACCGATGGCTATTGTGCCGGGCAACCACCTTCTGTTCCGCCATCTGGATCGATCATTTTCGGTTTTTGCGTCGCCGTTTTTTTTGCGACTTCGATTTTTGGGAACCGCCACTGCCACTTTTTGTCACCGCCTTGGGTTCAGACTGCAAAGCCGTCGATGCCACGGAATGATCTGTGCCTTTTTTAATCTTTGGAAGCAGTTTGCGTTCGCCGAGCCCCCATAGACTCGAAACAATAAAATAGAGGCACAACCCACTCGGCACCTTAAAAAACAAAAATCCCATGAAGACCATCATGTACTTCATGATCTTTTGCTGCATGGCCGATTGGTCATCCGTCGGCGGCGGCATAAACATCTTTTGCTGCACCACAAACAAAACCACCGTTACCAGTGGCAGAACATTTAAATAAGGGCCCAACCATCCCGAACTCGAGGTCAGAAAACCGATGGGGACTGCTTTGTCCCAGCGCCACAGCATGTCGGGCGCGGCAAGATTATTTGCCCATGAAATCGAGCTGCTAATCAGAGGTGCCTGCCGGAGTGTCACATCGGTCATCAATGCCCGGTAAAGGCCGATAAATATCGGCAATTGAATAAAAAGAGGGAAACAGCCGGACATCGGATTGTATTTGTGCTTGCGATAAAGCTCTTGAAGTGCTTTAGATCGCTTCTCCATTTCACCCTTATACTTTTCGGTGATCTTTTTTATTTCGGGTTGTAATTCCTGCATCTTCTGCGCGTTTAAAGCCTGTTTTCGGCTCAGTGGAAACATGCACAGCCGGACAACCACGGTGAGAAGAATAATGGCGATACCGTAGTTGGGGATGATCCGATAAAAAAATTGCAGAACATCCGAAAGAGGTCTGGCAAAAAATCCCCAGATCGGCCAACCATAATAAATCAATTCAGACAGGTCGACTGGCTCGGGAAAATTGGGCGCACTGTATTTTTTCAGCAGGCTTCGTCTTTTCGGCCCCGTGAAAAACTGAAACCGGTCATGAAATTCACCATTGGGCTCTATCGTTTCTGTAACACTTGTTAGTTGTGACGTTACGTTGGTCAAATAGAGCTTTGATTTTTCCGGAAGTTTATCACCGACACCAATGCCTTTGTAGCTTTTGTAGCTTTGCTTAGCGTCATCTTGCTCAGTGGCATCTTGCTCAAAAGGAATAAGGATCGCCGCAAAATACTGCGTTTCAACCCCGAGGTAGGCCAGCGGATTGGTCTCACCGGAGGGCATTTGTAGATTAACTGTCGTCTCCTCCTCTTCGGCGTCATCCACTATTCGTGAAGCGGCGATCAGATTGGGGCCGTCTCTGAGCGAGTGGGCAGCAACATCGCGCAATGCAGCACCACCCCAAGTGCGGCTTATTTTACGGGAATACCACCAGCCTTCTGTCGGCATCCCCGTGGGGCCATCCAATCGATAGGCGATCTCACGCGATTCATTTTTTTGGTTTTTGATCGTGAGATCCACAAACAGGTGATACGCTTTGTAATCCTCGTTGCCGATCTCACTATCGGGGACTTCCGCCAACTGAAAATGTTTGATGATTATCAGACCGTGCGCTGGAAGCTCCTTTTCGAAGCGGACTTCCAGCGGTCCACTCTTCGTAATAGCCCAATTCACCTCATGCAGTTCAGCGCCTTCGATCACACGCTCTTCGGGCAAGAGCTGCTGTTGGTCGATCTGGCTCAGGGTAAGCAAAAGCGAAAATGGGTCGTGAAGAGTCGGCTGATACGACTCTATGGGCTGCGTATTCATCTCTGGCCGCACAATCTCCAGGGGACGGCGAATCAACGTCACATCCAGCGGTCCTGCTCGTTGGCCGTCTCGCAAAATAACAAGCTGCAATTGCTGGCCGGCTTTCATCTCTTGAAGGCGGCGGCTTAGATCTTCCTGCTGTTCAACCGGGTCTCCACCTGCCTCGACGATGATGTCTTTTATCCGCAAGCCGGCTTGATCTGCAGGTGTTCCGCGACCGACATAGTCCACTCTAAATCCCTCGGGAACCTCCTTCCCTACTAAATGCCCCAGATAACCGCTGGTATCGACCATGTCGCGGTAGCGTGGGTTGTTCAGTTCCAGGCGTTCGATCGAGGCCCCGAGGCTCGTCAGTGTCACAAGTGCCCGGGAATTGCCGCTCGGGTCGAGAGATCCGAGTGACACGTAGCTGAGTGGATGTTTTTTTTCTTGAGGAGACTGTGCCCCTTGAGTTGCGATTGATTCTTTTTTTGGTTGCCCCTCGACCGATTTTCCAGAATCGCTGTCTCCACCTTTCTCGACAGGCTTAGCGACAACCCCGGGGACGATCGAATCACGGTCTGCAGCCTCCTCACGATCGGCAACGCTTTTGTCTTTCTGTTGCTTCTCGGCAACGGCATCTTCGCCGACTTTTGGTGCGGGTCTTTCAGGAGGCGGAAAGATACTGTTTATGATGGCCTGGGATCCGACCAAGATCACCATCGACACAGCCAGAAATAAGAAAAAACGCTTATCCACGCACCACACCTCTTCTGCCGATGCACTCGGCTATTGAATCCTTGTTGTCGGCGGTTGATCTTGGGTCAACTCAAGAATGTAAAAAATGTTGCTCTGAAAAACAGCAACTGGCATAAACAAATGCGTCGATAACGACTCTCTCAGCCATCGTTTAACGCCCAGCAAGGAGCCTCTCTCCAAGAAAGTTATCCAACTCCGGGATGTCATAGATTTTTTGAATGGTCGTTTCACGATCGTATTCCACACGCTGGTACTGCAGGGCATCTTCCGTAAAGATGACGTAGCACGCTCGCGGATCTCCATCTCGTGGCTGTCCTACCGAACCCACATTGACCATGATTTTTTCTTCGCCCAGTTTGTACTCGTTGTCCATTTCTTCCGGTGGATAAAATCGCAACCCCTCTGTAAAAACACCAGGAACATGCGTGTGGCCTTGAAAGCAGGTCTTCTCGAACAGACCGAATAATTTTTCCATTTTCCTCTGATTATAAATATCTTCCGGAAAAACATATTCGTTCAATGGATTGCGCGGCGACCCGTGCACATACATCAGGCCGTCCTCCTTGTGATTTCTCGGTAGCTCACCCAAAAAATCCCAACGTCGGGCATTCTCTTTGGCATTTTCTTTTGGATCTTCGAGTTGTTCCCGGGTCCAGAAAATGGCCTTTTCAGCACCCGAATTAAATCCCTCGGGATCAAATAGTGCGCCTTGATCGTGGTTACCCAAAAGACAGGCATCGCACTTGATGATCAGATCAATGCACTCACGGGGATTGGGGCCGTACCCGATAATATCTCCGAGGCAGTAGATTTCTGTAATGCCCTGATTTTCAATATCTTCCAAGACCGCCCGAAGGCCCTCTAGATTGCTGTGGATATCGCTAATGATCGCTCGCTTCACGGTCTCGTCTCTTTTCTAGCGCCGGGAGTTGCTCTGACGTCGTCCATCCAAACTATCTGGCCCAACAAATCCACATCGGGAACGCACCATGCCTGTAAACTTAGCTCAGAAAACATTTTACGAGCGAAATTGCAATCCTAAGGTGCTTGAGAAGGCCGGTCAAGGCAGGGGAAACGGGCTGTATTGGGGAGCGGCTCTCCGTTGGCGTCTCGCCAGAAGCCCTTGCCGATTGCTATAAATGGAAACGGCGTTGGAAGATCGGTCATTCTGCTCTTTGTCCGTGGCATGTTGAAACCCACAAGCCTGTTTATCTCTACGCCAACACCATGAAAACACTTGCTATTGAAACCACTGGAAGAACCGGATCCGTTGCGCTATTGCTTTCCGGTGACTGCGTGGCCGAGCGGCGTCTTCCGGCAGAGGCCCGCAGTGCGCAGTCACTCACCCTTTGCATCAAAGAGTTGTTTGATCGGGAAGGTTGGTCCCCACAGGAAATCGACCTCGTTGCAGTAACTCGCGGACCCGGTTCATTTACAGGATTACGAATCGGAATCGTCACTGCAAAAACGATTGCCTATGCAGTTAGTGCGGCGATTGTGGGAGTGAACTCGCTGCGGGCTCTAGCTGCCGCTGCCGGGGGCGCCACCCCCATCTGGTGCGTGATGGACGCCCAGCGGGACGAGTGTTATGCCGCGAAATTCTTTCCCGAAGAAGAGGAGAAGCCTCTGAGGGAAATTGAGACGACAACGATTTTAGCGGTGGATGATTGGATGAAACGTCTTACACCCAATGATCGCGTTGTTGGTCCGCTTCTGACAAAGCTTACCGACCGCTTGCCCAAAAATGTGGAGTGTCTTGGCGAAGAATTTTGGATGCCGCGGGCCGGCATCGTAGGCCAACTTGCCGTCGAAAAATTCCGCGATGGCGAGCAGGAGGACATTTGGCAGTTCGTACCCGACTACTACCGCAAGAGCGCGGCGGAGGAAAAGCTCATTGCACCCTAGTAGCAGGCTAGGTGAAAGAGACTAATCATCGGCACTACCCACCTGGCGGGCTTCTTTGAGTACCCGATTTAGATCGCGGCGCGTACGCACATAGAATCCAACGCCTACCATCGCTATGAGAATGGTGATCAACCGATAGACAAGGGTAACCACGAGTCCCTTGGCGACATTTCCACCCGTTTGACCGTAAAGAAATTGCAGCGCCCCTTCAATGGCTCCTAAAGCGCCCATTGGCAACGGGATCACCCCGGCAACCATCCCCAATGGAATAATAAAAAAATGGGTCGCGAGACTCGGCGTCTCACCGGGCAGCGAACTGGCAATCAAGAAAAAGGCTACCGCTCCTATGGCATGTGTGCAGAGGGTTAACAAAAGGGCCTGCCCAAGTACAGGAATGTGCTTCCGGTAGGTTTGCACCGCCAAGAAAAGCCTTTTAAAAAATGGACCCATACGCCGCACCCGGCACAAACGGTTGGCCAGTTTTCCGTTGATGCCAAATCCCATCAACAGCATCAACAAAGCAACGGACGCAATTGCCGTTAGGATCAATGTTCCCTGGCACAACGAACGAACATGATCACCCAACTGCGATACCTTCGAAAAGGTGATTGCCATACTGGCAATTAACAGCAGGCCGTAAAGGCCCACAAGTCGGTCGACAACCACCGTGGTCACCGCTTCGGTGCGGCGTCTCGGTTGCTCGCGCGCCAAAAAGAACGCTTTAAACAGATCGCCCCCAACGGAACCAACAGAAATCAGGTTGAAAAAGTAGCCGACAAAACCCAACCGAAATGCGTCCCGCAATGAAAATGGCAGTGAGAGGACCCTCACCAGCAAATACCAACGAAAAAAGGTAATCATTAGCGCCACGCTCAAGAGTACCCAGGCGGCGATTAAGAGTGACCAATTTTTTGGTTCACTTTGGAGTTGGTCGAAAATTTCTGGATGTTTGTGGTAACTGCTGACGATCAGATACGTGAGGATACCGAGGGAGGCGGCCACCTTGAGTAGATTGAATAGCTGGCGTTTCAAGAGAACCTCATCCACGTATTCGATTCATTGCCGCGGAGTGGCCAAGCGACTGCGTAGACCTCACCGGCAGCGTAACAGACGCCAACCTTCCGTTGACACCCTGCCGTCGCGGTGATAAGGTTTTTAGTGCATTTTCGCAATGGCAGCGTTCTCTGGTCTGAGAATGCAAAACCGTTTGCTGAAAAATATCGAGCAGAAAATACGGCATACGGGGGATTAGCTCAGTTGGGAGAGCGTCTGGCTGGCAGCCAGAAGGTCAGCGGTTCGAGCCCGCTATCCTCCACTTCTTTCTCGGCCCTTCCGCGCCGGGAAGATATCTGGTCCACACCGGGAAGGCATCTGGCTCGGGCTCTCTCAAACTCCCCACTTCCGATCGAGACAAAACCGGTGTTCTTTCTGCAATGAACCGTTGCCGGACCGGTCTTGGCAGCATGCTATCAGTTCGAGAAACCCTCCGGCACTAGCATTTTTCCGCTTCAAAAAGATCTACCCGCACTATCTGGGGTCTGCTACACTCCCGCCCCTCTTTTCTGCGGCATTTCCGCAGCGCAGAGCCGATTTTGTTTCTCGAGCGCTCATTCCACTCAAATCATATCGAGCAAATTATTAACTGTATGAAAATCTCTTTCTTTACGATTGTCTTTCTTAGCATCTTCTCGAGTTGGGATTGGTCTCCTCAAGCAGCCGCAGCGCCACCCTGGCTCGGCTTGGTAAAGTCTCAACAGGTCGAGGCTAAGCCCGACAAGTCGTACGAACTCATGAAGGAGCATGGCCCCTGGATGATTATGGCCATGACCTATCGAGGACCGAATGCGAAACAGGAAGCGAGCCGGCTTGTGTATGAATTGCGAAAGCAGCACAAACTGACCGCCTACACGCATCTTGAAACCTATGACTATTCTGAGGGATTTGTAGGAAGAGGGGTCGATAAATTCGGTAATCCGCGTCGCATGCGTCACCAGAACAACGATGCGGTCAGTGAAGTGGCAGTGCTTGTTGGAAACTATACTTCGGTGGACGACCCCAACGGCCAGCGCGACCTGAAGCGGATCAAGGAACTCACGCTCAAATCGCTCGACTCAGAAGCAGATAAAACCAGCCGCACTTTCGCCGAGTTGCGCAAACTCCACAAGGATTTGCTTGGAAAAAACAAAGCGACAAAAAATGCACTCGGTCCTATGAAACTCGCGTTCATAACCACAAACCCGCTGCTACCTGATGAGTATTTTCGTCCCACAGGCATCGACCGTTTCGTCGCACAACTCAACGAGGGGATGAAATATAGCCTGCTCGAATGTCCCGATACCTATACTGTCAGAGTGGCAAGCTTCAGCGGATTAATTGCAGTCAATCCCGCCCATATCAAAGAGATTGAGAAGAACAACTTCACATCAAGCCGACTGGAAGAAGGGGCCCTGAAGGCCCATCGGCTAGCGGTGGCCCTACGAGCCAAAGGCTATGAGGCCTACCAATTCCATGACCGTCGCAGTAGCATCGTGACGGTAGGGAGCTTTAACAAGCCACCCGAGAAAGTGCCGGGAGGAACGCTGGTGTACGAACCGCAGGTTCAAGAGTTGATTTATCGGTTTGGAGCAAAACAAAAGGCACCCCAAGGTACACCGGGGCAGCAGCCGAGGGTACAATCCCGTATTGCACCAGAACAATTGCTGGGCATTCCATTTGACGTTCACCCCACCTTAATATCTGTACCCAAGCGATCGGTGAGTAGCGATTTTGCACGACGCACACTCAGCATCCGCTGAACAGAAAATGATTCCCTGTTCGCTACTCATTCTCGGGACGCATAATCCCAAAAAAGGGGCTGAACTCTCCGATCTGCTCGCGCCCCTGGGCATCACCGTCGAGACACTCGCCCACTATCGGCAAAGCATTGATGTT